>NZ_JBZXDO010000265.1:0-504 GCF_058725505.1 Serratia sp. A07 | reverse complement strand
GTGTGGAGGCCGCTGACCGAACTGAAGCAGAAAAAAACCATGGAAGAATTTTCCCACCACCGCAGTTACGGGGTACCCTGCATCAAAGCCCGCCCACATTAGCAAAACTTTGAGCTATGTACATCAGACAATCTCTTACTCCGCTCCGGTTGATTTATTTTTAGCCGGTGATTTTGCTTTATAGCGCTTAGCCTTACGACCACCTTTTGCATCAATGTTGATGATGCCCTGGCAAGTGGGATAATTACTGCAGCCCCAGAAGGCACCGCCACCTTTCTTACCTGCACGCCGGCGCATCGTCCCACCGCATGTTGGGCACGGCGGTGAAGGAGGCGCAGTGAACTTCACCGCCTGCGTCTTCCCTTTCTCCACCAGATGGCCCGTCCACTGTGCCTGGCGGCTCATGAACGTATCGAGTGTCATCTGCCCCTGGGCAATCTCGTCCAGCGCCTGCTCCCACAGCGCCGTCATCCCGGGGTTGGTCAGCGCGGTCGGTAACGCATC
>NZ_JBZXDO010000264.1:0-507 GCF_058725505.1 Serratia sp. A07 | reverse complement strand
CGCTGCCCGGGGGTTTTCAGCTCATTGTTGCCACCGCCGGCTGCAACGCCGCCCAGTGCGCTGGTGATACTGCTCTCGAGTCCGCCGGCGGCCTGACTGACCATCGACATCTCACGCCACGGGTTGCCTCCCGGGGTGTTATACGCCGACACCACCGCCTCCGGGATGAAATGGCTAACTTTGACCGAAGTTCGGACAGTGCAGCCGCCCCAACTGCAGAACAACCAGTAGCAAATACCGCTGACGCGCCAGCTGATGCAGGACTGCGACACCGCACTGGCAACAATCTGTGCGCTGTTGAGCGCGGCATTCGCCGCCGGCACGCCGGCCGCAGACAGCATCATGGCCACACCGAGGGATTTAAGGGTCAGCCGGGGTTGTCCGGAAGACGCCAACTGCAAGGGAAATCGTTGCATGTCACTGGCCCTCCAGTGACTTCGCGCGCAACGCGGTGGCCCGGGCGATATCAGCGGTGCCATACACCACATCCCGATCGTCAAACACGAC
>NZ_JBZXDO010000263.1:0-509 GCF_058725505.1 Serratia sp. A07 | reverse complement strand
TTATTGTCGACGTGCTGCCCGTTGTAGTTGACGCTGTAGTTGCGCATTACGTCCAGGCCATCACTGAAGGTCTTGGCATCACTGGCGGAGATATCGTGCCCCGCATCCCTGGTGTTGCGCCCACCTTCCGAGGTTTGGGCCGAACTGCCAGAGCTGGCGTTGTAGTCCACACCGCCATGAATATCTCCCCTGACGGACCCGCCAAGCGCTAATGACGCTACTTTTCCGAGTGCTGCTTTTTCGCTATCAACGACAAGCGCTGCCTTGGCTCCCATATTAAGGTTGCCTGACCTCGCCTTGGTTTCAAGCTCAGTGTAAGCCTGATCGAAGGAGACATGATTGCGCTTCGCGTAGGCCTCTGTCACCGCCATCGCCTTGTTCATGCGCTGTGCATCGACGGTCGACATGCCGGTCTGCGCCGCCAGCGTGGTGCTGTCGCTGTTGCCGAACTGGTCGTGGAACTGGCGAAGCTTGCCGCCGGTTCCAGTAACCGAGTGATTGTAGCCCTC
>NZ_JBZXDO010000262.1:0-509 GCF_058725505.1 Serratia sp. A07 | reverse complement strand
GGCACAATCTATGTGAAGGTCAGCAAGCGCCGCTTTGACATCGACACAGCTGCTATTGTGGCTGGTGAACCGATGGATATCCCGGAAGGACGCTGGATCGATCTTCGCCTGGAAATGCCGGTGAGCGAGGTTGAAGAAGCACCGGAAGCAGTCGAGAAAACCGCCGCTCTTGAAAATGTAAACGTAGACTCCATCTAAAATCTGCTGCCCCTTTGCTGGCCTCGTAGTGTTCAGTCAGGTTGAACATCGGCGGGGGCAGCACCTATCACTTGTAAAGCACATCAAAATTAAACGCTATGGCCGCATCAACGGCTTTACCTTGAGTCTGAAATGGCACATCTGATACGAGCGGCCAGCGCCCTTTATGCCAAACATAAAGCCAGTGCTGGCCCTCTTCATCTTCGCGGATTGCGAAAAAAGGTGGGCTGTTTTGCTGTGGCTCTGGGTACCTGTCATTCTCATTGAGAACGAAAATCTGCCGCCCGGCTAGTGTAATGCTACCCATAGAT
>NZ_JBZXDO010000261.1:0-510 GCF_058725505.1 Serratia sp. A07 | reverse complement strand
GAGCAGGCACGTAAAGCGCGCGAACTGCCGTTCGGTGGACGGTTCAATCCGTATATCGAACAGGAAAACCCGGCGTTGCCGGCTTATCTGCCGCATCGGGGGCGCGCTTCGGATGTCCGTACGCCGTTACCTGAAGAGCGGCGCAATCCGCTGGAGGTGGTACGCATGCTGCGCGAGTCCTTCAAGGCCCAGGGCAAGACCTGGCGCGGCGAGTATTACATCCAGTTGTCGCAGCGCTACCCGGAGGGGGTGCCGGTGTCCGAGATTGATGCCATCACCGCTGAATACCTGGCGCTGGCGGGCGACGTAGTCGTGAGACTGGCCCAGGGCCAGTCCTGAGATAACGAGAGGGCAACATGCTGGTACTCAAACAGCGTTTACAACAGCACGGTCTGACCCAGAGTGCGCTGGCCACCGCCGTCGGTATCAGCGAGGCTGCACTGGCGCAAATTGTCAACCATAACCAGTGGCCGAAACAGGAAAGCGACGCCGTCAGGGAACGGATTTGCA
>NZ_JBZXDO010000260.1:0-511 GCF_058725505.1 Serratia sp. A07 | reverse complement strand
TGCTCTGCGGCGCCAGCTAAACCAATAGGTCCGGTCCGTCAACACCTGGCGTCGCGGGACCATGTAAGCGGTGTTGTTGCCAAATTACGCCAGCAAATGATGCGGGCAAAAAAATGAGTCGTGAGTGCAGATAATCAAGTTGTTTAAAAATACACCAGCGCTGCCAGTGGCAGCACTGGTTAAAAAATACGCACTGCTGCCAGTGGCAGCACTGGTTAAAAAGCATGCACCGTTGCCACTGGCAGCAATGGATAGAAGTGAACGGGATAGCCTTTTGAGTTTTTGTTCGTCATGCAAAAAGAGTTTTGGATTGTTGCCAGGACAAGCTGGCGCAACTATTTCAAGCCACACATAAGTTAAACAGGATGCTTAAAATGGTTGATTCATCAAGCAATAAAGAAAACAAACCCTCTTCAACTCGCGCAGGAGCGCTCAAATCGACGTTAACCGTCCAGTTGCATACACAATATGCAATATTGTTATGGGAGGGACGGCAGCGTGAGAAAGAGTC
>NZ_JBZXDO010000259.1:0-517 GCF_058725505.1 Serratia sp. A07 | reverse complement strand
ACAAATACATAGAGTCAGCCAGGCTGGTCAATAAATGTACTTAGCGTACGTTTTCGTACGGTTGGGCTTCAGACCCCATGTCATGGCCGGCAGGGGTCGCTGCGCGTCAAGCGGACGTGAAATAAAGAGACGAGGCTTGCCGAGGCGATTTTATGTCGCGAAAGCCGCTTGAAGGCCGGGCTTGCCCGCCGGCGCGCGGAATGCGGCGCCTGCCAAGATGTCATCGGGCTGCAGGGGGGAACATTATTGAAGGCCGTTCATCGTCCGGTGAAGCGCAGATACGGCAACAGGCAGGCAAAAATGCAAAGCGACGCGGCAGCCGCCGGAGAAGGGCCGGCCATGCCGGCGTCCTTTGCGCCCGGCGCGTGGCGGTTGACCTTCACGGGCGGGCGGCGCTCGCGGCGCCAGTCCGCCCGCCGGGAGCGGATGCCCCAGCCGCGTGATTGTGCGATACTGCGCCACAACAGACACAACCGGAGAGGGACAAAGTGATGAGCGACCAGCCAGCTGCGCCAGA
>NZ_JBZXDO010000258.1:0-518 GCF_058725505.1 Serratia sp. A07 | reverse complement strand
AGGCAATAGACGTACCCGTCCCCGCGGGCCGTATCGAGAGAGTAGAGCACGTCCGAGTAGCAGGCGCGCAGGTCATCTTCGATAAAGGAGCCGGATTCGAGCTTCAGAGTGTCAAGGTTGCAGACCTTGAGCAGGTTTGACGGCAGGTGCAGCTGCAGGAAGTCGCGGGCGGTCTCCGGGTGGGTGAGGAACGCCTTGAACACGGCATCGTGTGGGGAGGCGGTGGGTTTGCTCATGACTTACCTGCTGCGGGTGACGATGGCCTGGGCGAACAGGCGACCTGACGGGTAGAGCACCAGGCTGCTCTCGATGTTGTAGACCTGGCCTGACCGTTTGGCGGCTTCGTGCATGGCCGGCACCAGCAGGCGGCGGGCGCGCTTTTTGAGGCTGTTGACGTCCTGGACGATTTGGCCGGCACCATAGTCGGGAGAGAGGGCCACTGAATGGGTGTAGGACATGCCGGGCTCGAGCAGCACCAGCATGGCCACCACGTGGGCAAACTCTTCGGTGCCGGTGTC
>NZ_JBZXDO010000257.1:0-521 GCF_058725505.1 Serratia sp. A07 | reverse complement strand
TGGAGCCAGGCGGCGGCGATGGAGGAGGCCAAAAGCCTGGTCAACAACGGGGATGCGGATGCGATCCGATCGATGAACGCCACCGAGAAAGTGACCGGACAATCCGGCCAGACCTGGATCGGTGGACAGAAGCGCGGCGGCGCCGGTCAGCCGGCCATCAAACCGACGCACGATCTGGCTGCAGCCGGCTACAACATGATGAATGCGTTGCCGGTCATCAGTACCTCCAACGTATCCGGCAGCAGCTGTACCGGCGGAGCCTGTACCAAATATGCCAGCAGTGAAGAAGCGGCAGCCGCTGTGGTTAAGGTGTTGGGCGACACCTCGCTGCGCACCTGCAAGGACGCAGCGCAATGCACCAGTGGCGAAGGGACCGAACAGCCAGGCAGCACCGTAGCCGGTACAGGTTTTGCGCCGATGCTGGAAGAGGCAACCAAGGCGAATAACGAACAGTTGGCCAGACTGGTCAACGGGGCAGAAAAACCCACCGCGGGCAACCTGGCCAAACTCAAAACGGGCAG
>NZ_JBZXDO010000256.1:0-522 GCF_058725505.1 Serratia sp. A07 | reverse complement strand
CCCAGGTGGCGCGGCGGATTGACCAGCTCCACCACCTGCTCGAACGGCAGATCGCGATTTTCCCGTGCCGCCAGCACCGCATGGCGGATCCGCGCGATCAGCGTCGGCAGATCCGGATCGTCGCGAAGATCGATGCGCAGCGCCAGCGTGCTGACGAAGAAGCCGACCAGCGATTCGGTTTCCAGCCGGCCACGGTTGGCCTCCGGCGTGCCGATCACCAGCTCCTGCTGCCCAGCCATGCGCGCCAGCACCAGGCTCCAGGCCGCCAGCACCGTCATGAACAGCGTGCCGCCATGCTGCCGGCTGAACTGCCGCAGCGCCTGCGTCAGCTCGGCGTCGATCGAGATCGGCACCTCTCCGCCGCTGAAAGACTGCACCGTCGGACGCGGCCGGTCGGTCGGCAGCGTCAGCAGCGCCGGCGCATCGCTCAGCGTTTCGCGCCAGTATTGCGCCTGCGCCGCCAGCCGCTCCGGCGTCAGATAGCGACGCTGCCAGGCGGCGTAATCCGGGTATTGCAGCGTC
>NZ_JBZXDO010000255.1:0-526 GCF_058725505.1 Serratia sp. A07 | reverse complement strand
GTCCTCAACGCGAAAACTTTCTCGATAAAATCGTGATACCAAACGCTCGATGATGATCTTCTTGCCAAGTCTGCAAGGATTATTCGTCTTGTAATCCCACGAAAGCCGCTGGAAAACGTCGATTAAACCCTGCTCAAACGTTTCCGCTTTCGTCGCATTTAACGCCTCAAATGTTGCCAGTACATTGTCCAGCGTCACGGCAGGGCATTTCTCGCTGTACAGAGATTCATTCCAATCATCGCGCTGCTTTTGGCTCATCAGTGTAAACATCCCCGTTTCATTCATCAGGCGCGTCCAGATGCTGCGGTCGACGTTGATTTGTGCTGTGCGATTAAATTCGTTCAGATTTGTGCTGCGTTTAAGTTTTTCAATAATTGCATATTCATCGAATTGATAGCTATGGCCGCCAGCCTCGCGCAAAATAGAGAGTGCTGCGTGGAGTTTTTCCGCCGCCGCTTTCAATTCAATTAACCCCAAATTTCGCTGAGCGATAATGACATCAATTGCTGCCGAAGGAATGATATCG
>NZ_JBZXDO010000254.1:0-531 GCF_058725505.1 Serratia sp. A07 | reverse complement strand
AATCCGGGGGTTTTTGCGTCTGGGCCTTGCCCAATCCTGTTCACCTTCTGGCGTGAACGACCATTGAACACACACTGCTTTCACGATACCAAACTTTCCCCGTTGCCAGCAAGCGGCAACCGGTTACGCGCGCGGCAAAACCGGCACGGGCGGGCGTCGCCGGCAAGGGCCGGTGTTCATGACGCCGTGAAGCAATGTGCAGACCTGCAGGTCAGGCAGGCGAGGGGGTCAGCGCCCGCGCAGGCGGCGCGCCGGTGTCGGCGGATGCCAGTGATAGTCGGCCACCTCCGGCAGGGTCGAACCGGTCGTTCGCGGGCGACGGGGGGTGGGGGCATCGCCCAGCTGCGCCAGGTACGCCTTGAGCACCGCCGCGCGCTGTAACGCCGACAGCCGGAAGCCCACCTCGAGCTCGCGCCGGGCAATCATCCCGGCAAGCACCGTGCGCTGGTACTCGTCCAGGTCGTCGACGGTTTGGGGTCGTCGGGTCATTTCTGCTCTCCTTATCGTTGACGGCTTACGCCGTGCGCCAGA
>NZ_JBZXDO010000253.1:0-533 GCF_058725505.1 Serratia sp. A07 | reverse complement strand
AATCCGGGGGTTTTTGCGTCTGGGCCTTGCCCAATCCTGTTCACCTTCTGGCGTGAACGACCATTGAACACACACTGTCTCCACGATACCAAACTTTCCCCGTTGCCAGCAAGCGGCAACCGGTTACGCGCGCGGCAAAACCGGCACGGACGGGCGTCGCCGGCAAATGCCGGTGGTCATGACGCCGTGAAGCAATGTGCAGACCTGCAGGTCAGGCAGGCGAGGGGGGGTCAGCGCCCGCGCAGGCGGCGCGCCGGTGTCGGCGGATACCAGTGATAGTCAGCCACCTCCGGCAGGGTCGAGTGGCGATTTCGCGGGCGGCGAGCATTGGGAGGGGCGCTCAGCTCAGCCAGATAGTCGTCCAGTATCAGTTGCTTTTGCCGCGCAGACAGGCGATAGCCCTGGTCAAGCTCGCGCCGCGCATAGAGTCCCGCCAGCACCGTGCGCTGGTACTCATCCAGGTCGTCGACGGTTTGGGGTCGTCGGGTCATTTCTGCTCTCCTTATCGTTGACGGCTTACGCCGTGCGCCAGA
>NZ_JBZXDO010000252.1:0-540 GCF_058725505.1 Serratia sp. A07 | reverse complement strand
ATGTCATGGCCGGCAGGGGTCGCTGCGCGTCAAGCGGACGTGAAATAAAGAGACGAGGCTTGCCGAGGCGATTTTATGTCGCGAAAGCCGCTTGAAGGCCGGGCTTGCCCGCCGGCGCGCGGAATGCGGCGCCTGCCAAGATGTCATCGGGCAGCAGGGGGAAACATTTTTTGAAGGCCGTTCATCGTCCGGTGAAGCGCAGATACTGCAACAGGCAGGCAAAAATGCAAAGCGACGCGGCAGCCGCCGGAGAAAGGCCGGCAACGCCGGCGACCTTTGCGCCCCGGCGCGTGGCGGTTGACCTTCACGGGCGGGCGGCGCTCGCGGCGCCAGTCCGTCCGCCGGGAGCGGATGCCCCAGCCGCATGATTGTGCGATACTGCGCCACAACAGAACAACCGGAGAGGGACAAAGTGATGAGCGACCAGCCAGCTGCGCCAGAGATTATCGAAGACGAGATTATCGACACCGGCACCGAAGAGTTTGCCCACGTGGTGGCCATGCTGGTGCTGCTCGAGCCCGGCATGTCCTACACCCATTC
>NZ_JBZXDO010000251.1:0-542 GCF_058725505.1 Serratia sp. A07 | reverse complement strand
GCTCTACTCTCTCGATACGGCCCGCGGGGACGGGTACGTCTACTGCCTCATCGAGCACCAGAGCCGGCCGGACAAAACCATGGCCTTCCGCCTCATGCGCTATGCCATCGCCGCCATGCAGCGTCACCTGGAAGCCGGCCATGAGCGCCTGCCGCTGGTCATTCCTATTCTCTTTTATCATGGCCAAACCAGCCCCTACCCCTACACCCTCGACTGGCTGGCGCTGTTCGATGAACCGCAGCTGGCGAAACAGCTCTATGGCAGCGCCTTCCCGCTGGTTGATGTCACCGTCATTCCCGACGACGACATCATGCAGCACCGCCGCATGGCGGTCCTCGAGCTGTTGCAAAAGCACGTGCGTCAGCGCGACCTTGCCGAGCTGCTCGACCAACTGGTCACGCTGCTGCTGTCGGGGTACACTACCGATGAACAACTGATCTCGCTGCTCAGCTACATGCTGCAGGCCGGCGAGACCCACAGCCCGGCCGCGCTGCTTAAACAGCTGGCCGAGCGCGTACCGCACCACGAGGACAAAATCATGA
>NZ_JBZXDO010000250.1:0-565 GCF_058725505.1 Serratia sp. A07 | reverse complement strand
CAGGCGGCCACCCCGCATCCGGAGAAAACCGGTGCGGGAAGCAAAGACGCGGCAATGCCGCCCGAGCTGGCGGACGAAGACCAGATGGTACGCCCCACTGAAACGGTCGTTTTCACCGAAATGGAGCGATAACCATGCTATCCGTCTCAGCGGTCAAGTCGGCCGCCAACGCCGCCGGCTACTACGAGCAGAAAGACAACTATTACTTTATCGGCGAGATGGCCACCGAGTGGCTCGGCACCGGCGCCGAGAGCCTGGGGCTTGAAGGGCCGGTCAAGGGCGAGGTGTTCAGGACGGTGCTGGAAGGCCATCTGCCGGATGGTGGTGACCTGTCGCACATGAAAAACGGCAAGAACACCCATCAGCCGGGCATCGACCTGACCTTCTCGGCGCCCAAGAGCGTGTCGGTGCTGGCGCTGGTTGCCGGTGACACGTTCCTGATTGGGGCGCACAAGCGGGCGGTGGCCGCCACGCTTAACGAGCTTGAGAAGTTTGCCTCGACGCGCACCATGACGGACGGCGTCAGCGCGCTTGAGCAGACCGGCAACCTGGTGGTGGCGACGTT
>NZ_JBZXDO010000249.1:0-576 GCF_058725505.1 Serratia sp. A07 | reverse complement strand
GTGCTGGCGGCACGGGAAAATCGCGATCTGCCGTTCGAGCAGGTGGTGGAGCTGGTCAATCCGCCGCGCCACCTGGGCTATACCCCGCTGTTCCAGGTGATGCTGGCCTGGCAGGACGGCTCGGTGCGCGATATTCCGCTGCCTGGGCTGCAGGCCGAGCTGGCCGGGCTGGAATACAGCGCGGCGAAGTTTGATCTGACGCTCGATCTGGCCGATACCGGCGAAGGCATCAGCGGTACGCTGAACTTCGCCACGGCGTTGTTCGATCGCGCCACCGCCGAACGCTACGGCGTTTACCTGGTACAGGCGCTGCGGGCGATGACGTTGAATAGCCCACGGTCAGTATCCCATATCGATTTGTTGCCGCTCGCCGAACGGGAGCATCTGCTGCATGGCTGGAACCGCACCGAGCGTGACTACCCGCTGGATCAGACGCTGGCGGCGCTGTTCGAGCAGCAGGTACGCCGCACGCCGGACGCCACCGCGCTGGTGAGCGGAACGGAAAGCCTGAGCTACGCCCAGCTGAACGCCCGCGCCAACCGGCTGGCGCACGCGCTGATAGCGCGCGGCGTCGGC
>NZ_JBZXDO010000248.1:0-578 GCF_058725505.1 Serratia sp. A07 | reverse complement strand
TACCCTGGCTGGGTTTCTCACACAGGTAGAGCTGCATCAGATAACCTCCCTCAGCCCTGACCTTTGGCAACCTGCTGTAGCTGCGTCATCAGTCTCCCAAGGTAAGCGTCGGTCAGGTGCGACGCATCCGGTGAGCTGTATGTCACTTTCAGACGGCTGCCGGCACCGGACTTGACCACTTCGAGCTCAAGGCGATCATTGCCTTTCCATTCCTGCCCCATCTTGTAATAACTTCCCCGATTTGCTGACCAGACCGGGCGTGCTTCATCAATGGAGCTCGCGCTCCAGTCGCCGTGCTGATCACGCTGGCGCAGACTTTCAAGCTCCTCGGAGGAGATGAACTGATAATGACTTTTCAGCCGCGCCGCCGCGGTATCAACGTCCACCGGGAGGCTATAAGTATGATGCACATCCTGCCGGGGCCCGGAAATACCGGCCCGGGTCATCCAAGGCATGCTACCCTCACTGGAACTACCGCTACCACCGCTTGCCAGCGAATGGGCAGCGTCACTGATTTTCTGGTTCCACTCGCCCAACGCAGTGCCTGCACACCCCGTTAACAACAACGCGGCGCAAAG
>NZ_JBZXDO010000247.1:0-580 GCF_058725505.1 Serratia sp. A07 | reverse complement strand
TGGTATTCATGCGGCTTTCCCTTCGTTTTGCTTAGATTTTGCGTAGGCAATCTGTGTTGATTTGATGAAGTTGCTCACCACTGGTGTGATGGCCATCGGTGCGTGATACAGCCCTTGCGGCCATACCCCGAATTTTTTGCGGTAGACATGCGAGCACCAGCCGTCACTTACCGGTTTGCCCTGGGCGGCGCGCATGCGTTGGTAGTAGATGATTTGACTCCACCAGGCTTGTTTCACTTCTTTGGTGACAACCTCCTTGGCTTGCTTCACTTTTTTCAGGCCGCGTGACTTATCGGTTTCTACGTCCTCACCGGCGATCGGCTTGAAGCCACATTTCGGGCAGATGTAGACGCCGACCGGCTTAACGTAGTGGCATTGGGTGCATTCTTTCGGCAGGCGCTCAGGCTGGTCAGTCTTAACCACGCGCGCGGGCGTTTTCTCCATCCCGTCAGAACTGGCGGGCAGGTAGTCATATTCGATATCGTCGGGATAGCCGAGCTTATGCACGGTGCCTGTGTGGTCGAAGATGAGGCAGTGGTCTTTACCGGGCGCAGTGCGCAGGCCACGGCCAAGGCATTGC
>NZ_JBZXDO010000246.1:0-582 GCF_058725505.1 Serratia sp. A07 | reverse complement strand
ACCTGCTCGAGCTCACCGTTTTGTTCCAGTGACTCATGGAGCGTAATCAGATCAATCGGCTGCTGAACAGCCATCAGACGAGCCATCGCCTGGAAAATGCGACGATGTACCGCCAGATAAAAATCACGATCTCCAACTAATGGCAGAATGTCATCCCACCGCTCGTTATCCAGCATCAAGCCACCAAGAACGGCCTGCTCGGCATCCGAAGAATAAGGAATATGCATATCAACCATGGCGCACCTCCGATCCTTCACCGTCAGTTGTTAACGGGTGCCCAAGAAAAGTCGGGCAGCAAGAACAGACACCCAGCCCAGTTTCACGATTGACCTTGAGCCAACTGCATGGTTTGCTGTTTTTATCCAGGCAAGCATGGCCATCTGTACAACCGCACCCTACGCAAGTTGCCTCTTTTAGGTGAGTATTCTCGGCATCGGTGCCACAGATGTGCTCAAGAACCGCGGTGGCCTCATACGGAGCCTCGGCCATTTCGTGAAGACATTCAGCATCATAGAAGCTGGCAGCATGATTGGTTTTTGCCATCATCAACGCATGCATTTTCAACATGCGGCGCAGCGCATT
>NZ_JBZXDO010000245.1:0-582 GCF_058725505.1 Serratia sp. A07 | reverse complement strand
AATGCGCTGCGCCGCATGTTGAAAATGCATGCGTTGATGATGGCAAAAACCAATCATGCTGCCAGCTTCTATGATGCCGAATGTCTTCACGAAATGGCCGAGGCTCCGTATGAGGCCGCCGCGGTACTTGAGCACATCTGTGGCGCCGATGCCGAAAATACGCACCTAAAAGAGGCAACTTGCGTAGGGTGCGGTTGTACAGATGGTCATGCTTGCCTGGATAAAAACAGCAAGCCATGCAGTTGGCTCAAGGTCAATCGTGAAACCGGGATGGGGGTATGTTCATGCTGTCCGACTTTTCTTGGGCACCCGTTGACAATTGACGGTGAAGGATCGGAGGTGCGCCATGGTTGATATGCATATTCCTTATTCTTCAGATGCCGAGCAGGCCGTTCTCGGCGGATTGATGCTGGATAACGAGCGTTGGGATGACATTCTGCCATTGGTTGGAGAGCGTGATTTTTATCTGGCGGTACATCGTCGCATTTTCCAGGCCATGGCTCGCCTGATGGCTGTTCAGCAGCCGATTGATCTGATTACGCTCCATGAGTCACTGGAACAAAACGGTGAGCTCGAGCAGGT
>NZ_JBZXDO010000244.1:0-593 GCF_058725505.1 Serratia sp. A07 | reverse complement strand
CGGCCGGCGAGGCGCGTTTCACCGGCCGGTCGCCCGGCCTCAAAGGCGCGCACCGCCGCCTGCGCCGCGGCGTCATCAGCGCGCAGCAGCACGTCATGCACCGTCTCGCGCTTGCCGGTGTGCTTTTCCACCTGCCGTTGCCAGCCCTCAAGGTCGTCGACATACATCTGGATGTGTTCTTTCGTGCGCGACAGGGCAACGTAGGCGCTGTCCTGTGCCGCCATGCGCTTGCGTGCGCCCTCAACCCCTTCCAGTAAAATCACGTAATCCACCGAGGCGCCCTGGGCGCTGTAGGTGGTGACGGCGTAGCCGTAGTCGATATGCCGGTCGCCCGGCACTGCGTTCGGGTCGAGGCTGACCTGCTGCTCACCGACAGCCACCTGCAGCCGGCCGCGGTCATCAATGCCGGTCACCACACCGATGTCGTTGGTGCGCAGCAGCCGGTCACGGTCGGTGGTGGTCAGCCGCAGTCGTTCCCCGACCGATACCGTCATCGTTTTTACCTCAAAGACCGCCACCTGGCTGCGCCGCAGGGTGGCCGGCGCCAGCCAGCGCTCGTCCTGACCGTCCAGGCCGGTGAGTGATACCGTGCC
>NZ_JBZXDO010000243.1:0-601 GCF_058725505.1 Serratia sp. A07 | reverse complement strand
AATCACGCAATGCAACACCTGGGCGACGCTGAACACCACGTTCATGAAGAAGTTCCGCGTACCGCGTGGAGTGCAACATCTAATCATCTTTGCCGACGCTGACAAGAACGCATCCGGTCACGCAGCGGCGTTTGAGTGCGCCCGCGCCAACCTGCTGGCAAAGAACGATCTCAAACAAGTATCCATCCGCTGGCCGCAATCCGGCGACTTTAACGATCTGCTGCTTAACGGCTCAGAGGTCTACGAGTGGGTATTCCCACGCGAGGAAAACAATGAAAAAACCAACTAAGCCGAAGCAGTACAAGGCGAAAAAGTGCGCCCAATGCGGTGAAACGTTCACGCCGACGAAGTACCTGCAAAAAGTCTGTGGCCCGCTCTGCGCTATCGCATACCAGCGTGACGCACGTAATCGCCAGGCGGAAAGGGAACGCAAGGACAAACTGAAAATTCGCAAACTGGCCGTTAAGCCGCTGCGATACTTCATCAACCAGGCGCAGACCGAATTTAACGCCTACATCCGCGAGCGCGACGCCGACGAGCCATGCATCAGCTGTGGACGCTACCACACCGGCCAATATCACGCCGGGCATTACCGCACGGT
>NZ_JBZXDO010000242.1:0-612 GCF_058725505.1 Serratia sp. A07 | reverse complement strand
TCTGTAGCATTTTTTGCGACCTTTCTAATGGCGTTCGAAATTTTGTTCTATGTATTGTAGTTTTCAAGATATAAGCGTTCCAATACAGAATTTATCGAAATTCGATATATGCAACATATGCGTTTTCATTGCGATAGCATCATTTGTGTTTAACGCGTAGCTACGATTCTTGTACACGCAAATTTAGCTCACTACGCTCTTATTTTTCAATGTTTGAATTCATGTCCAAGCTCAAAGGATTATGGAATAATAAGCGTTTGATTGTTGAAAACAGCAAGACATTATTCATTGATTTTATGAGTTTTTGCATCATAGCACGTTTTCTGTTCACCCTAGAACTGAATAGATAGTACCGTTCGATTCGTTTTTTAATTTCCTTTCAAATAAAAGGCTCAGTTTTGTTCTGCGAATTGTAGTTTTTGAGTTATTCGCGAAACTTGAACCGAAAACGCAAATGTCAAAATCTCCAGTTTAGCCATTTCAATTTAAAAATACTAGTTACGTATTATCTGTATACCCGAGATTATTGTTTCAGTCTGTAGCATTTTTTGCGACCTTTCTAATGGCGTTCGAAATTTTGTTCTATGTATTGTAGTTTTCAAGATATAAGCG
>NZ_JBZXDO010000241.1:0-613 GCF_058725505.1 Serratia sp. A07 | reverse complement strand
AAAGGCGTGAAAGTGATCGGGTTGTCCGGTACTCCGTTCTCGGCCTGGCTGGGGACGTATTACCAGAAGCTGATCAAACCGACGACGATGAAAGAGCTGATAGCTATCGGCGCGCTGAGCAAATACGAATTTTACGCCCCATCGCATCCTGACCTGAGCAAAGTAGAAACGTCAGAGCAAGCAGGCTATGGCCGCGACTACAAAGAACAGCAGGCTGCAGATGTGATGAGCGACCCGACGCTGGTGGGCGATATCGTTAAGAACTGGCTGGAAAACGGGGAAGATCGCCCGACCATCTGTTTTTGCGTCAACGTGGCCCACGCAAATTACGTGACCGTTGAATTCAGCAGAGCGGGTGTGACCGTTGAAGTGATGACGGCGGCGACACCACACGAAGACCGTCAGATGACGATCCGCCGGTTTGAGCAGGGCATCACGAAGATCATCATCAACGTCGGCGTGCTGGTGGCCGGTTTTGATAGCGATGTCCGCTGCATCATCTACGCCCGCCCGACGAAATCAGAAATCCGCTGGCTGCAATGCCTTGGCCGTGGCCTGCGCACTGCGCCCGGTAAAGACCACTGCCTCATCTTCGACCACACAGGCACCGTGC
>NZ_JBZXDO010000240.1:0-615 GCF_058725505.1 Serratia sp. A07 | reverse complement strand
GCCCGCGTGCCCGCAAGGGTAAATGGCACGCCGCACGCGGCGCCCTTGCGTTCCCCCGTTCGCCGTCGCAACTCAGCGTTTTTGCCGCGAAAGGTTCCGACGAGAGATACATCAACCACCGAAGGAGAAAGCCAGCATGAACACACAAAACGTCAACGTCAAAACCGCCGCTCAGGAATCCTCGGAAAGATATGGGCAAAACCCGGTCAGCCCAAGCATTGAGCTGATGCTCACGCTGGCCAACTACGAAGGCATCTTGATGTCGATAGCTGCAGAGCTGCGTTTAGGGTTGATGGAGACGCAAGAAGAGCTCTACCTTGGTCAGCGCTCTTATGAGCAAATTTGTGAAGATGTGCTCGATATGCTGGACGGGGGGGAACTGTGCACCAATATCCATTGGGCGATGTTGAAATCCGTCTCGGATATAGCGGTAACATTGCCGTGGAAGGGCTGGCAAGAAGAGGTTTTGAAGGTCTTTAACCCAGATGGGCGCATAGAATGCCCTGATGAGCACATAGAAAGCCCTGAGCTTACGTGTGAATACGAAACTTTCGATGATCCGGAACATCTCGATGCGCTGTATGGCTACCTGAGTGCGTGTCGGGTCATTGACGT
>NZ_JBZXDO010000239.1:0-620 GCF_058725505.1 Serratia sp. A07 | reverse complement strand
AAACGGTCAGGGATTGCGGCACCGGCCAGTGCCGTACCCATTCGAAAGGCCGGCCTTGAGGGCGGGAAGCAGGGGCGCCCCCGCAAGCCGCAGCGCAAGCCCGTTGCGCGGCTGAATGCCCGTAACGGGTGCGAACGGGTGAGGAGGCGGCGAAGCGCACCCTTGCGGCCCAACCGTGCCGGACTAGCGTTTGGGTACGGCTCTGGCCGTCACGCCACCAGGGCGTCAGAGGAAAAGGAGTAAAGCGGTGTGGGCAGGCCCTGCCTGCAGCCTTTGCGGCGCCGGCCTGCCGGCAAGTGCCGCGTGGCGGTGGCCCTCTCGCGTGCGCGCGGCGCTCGATGCGCCAACGCGGGCGCAGGCAACACACGCAAAACCACCGGGCAGGTTACACCGCCCGATCGCCTGCTTCCTGTCGCTCAATCCTTGAAATGGTGTTCCAGTTCGTTAATCGCTTTGTAGATCTCGACGTAACGGTCGTGTGCGTCCCGCAGGATATGACCCGCCAGGCGCTCGGCCAGCACGTCGCTGTTCCAGAAATACGCACTCACCAGCCCCCGTAGCCGCAGATGCAGCTCGCACATCTCATCGGCCAGCGCCGCAATGTCGGCGCGCAGCCCGTC
>NZ_JBZXDO010000238.1:0-620 GCF_058725505.1 Serratia sp. A07 | reverse complement strand
GGAAACGAACAGGAATGGCAACGCTGAAATGAAGTTTTTGCCCTTGTCCTTAAACCACGTTCTGGGATCAGGAACGTCGCGTATAAACAGGAACCAAAAAATGAAGGACAGCATTGTGATAAGGAATAGATAAAGGTTCATGAATTGCGCCCTCCCTGATAACCAATGCCAGTGGTCACAGCCCCCTGAACACCCTGGTGTAAACGGGCATTCTGGCCTGCTTCGAATCCACGTAAACGGGCAATGTCATCACCGCGGCAGGTTTTCGGGGCGCGCGTCTGCAACTCCCCCATCTTTTGGCTTTCCAGCCAGGTTCCCATCAGCTCGCATTCCTGTTCAGTAACGGTAAACGTCGTGATGACTCTCCGGACGCCGGCAACCCAGCCGGCACGAAACTGCTCTGCTCGGGCGCGGCGCGTGCTCATTTTCAGGCGCTTATTCTGGGTTTTCAGGTAGTCTGCAGTCGCATCTTTCAACTGCCGGCTCAGCACATCGAACGCATAAGCCGCAACGGCCGGCCGCTCACTGAAGCCGTAGAACGTCACGTTGCGACGCGGGCCCGACGCGCTATCCCGCCAGGAAAAATACAAACGGCATCCAAAGGCGCGGGCAATCGCCCA
>NZ_JBZXDO010000237.1:0-633 GCF_058725505.1 Serratia sp. A07 | reverse complement strand
TCTGTCATCGGATACTCTCTCGTTGAACGTGGACTAGGCTTTGCCCAGCAGAATGTCGCGGATTTGGCTTTCCATGCTGGCACTCATGCCATCCTGCCCGCGCAATGCCTCGCTGACCGCGTTGGCCGCTTCTTCCGCGTAGGCCTGGCGGATCTCTTTCTCGCGTTTGTGGCTCATCTCTGCCGTGCGCTCCAGGCGCTGGGCGGCCAGCATGGCTTCCTTGATGAAATCGATATCGATATCGCCGCCGTCCTGGCTGGCTATCTGGTGCTTGCGGATCCCCTTGAAGAGCAGTGAGCGCGCCATCTCCATAATCAGACGGGAGGTTTCACCGGTAGGCTTGTCGCCAAGCTCCGCGGTGAGCGCCGCGGTTTGTTCGCGCAGCTCACGCAAATCACGCGCCAGCCGCTCGTTCTCGGTGGCCAGCCGGTTCACCCCGGAGCGCGACAGTTTTTGCTCAGGCGGCAGCCCGGCGTCTTCAATCAGCCGGTTGATTTCTTCAACAATTTGCAGCTGGGTGATGCGTTTTTCACGCAACATGGAAAAAAGGCGCTTGCGGATATCTTCCGGCAGCAGGTCGACCTTGCTGGCACGGCCGCGGGTGTTTTTTGGCTCCATCGCGACCTCCTTAGC
>NZ_JBZXDO010000236.1:0-648 GCF_058725505.1 Serratia sp. A07 | reverse complement strand
AGTAAAAATCCGCCTTCATAGAAGGCGGCTTTGACTACGCCCCAGAGGGGCGCTCTAAGTTCGGACTCATAGAGCCCTCTCTTCACACTTCATGTAGCGATAGCTGTTTATCATCCGCTTCATGCTTTTCTTGATACTTGACGTATTTACGGATCATTTCTGCATTCACACCTACGGTGTCTACACAGTATCCCTTTGCCCAGAAGTGATTTCCCCATAGTTTATGCTTACGTAAGTAGGGAAATTTGCTGAAGAGCCTTATTGCTGTCCTACCCTTCAAGTGGCCCATCACTTCTGATACTGACAACTTCGGCGGTATCTTCACCAAAAGATGCACATGATCTAACTGAACGTTTAGTTCAATAATTTGGATCTTCAGTTGCTCACTGAGTATCCATATCTGTCGGTACACTTCTTTCCCAACATTGCCTTTGAGAATTCTGAAACGGCACTTAGGCGTCCAGACTATATGATATTGACAATGCCACAGTACGTGGGAAGCTCTTTGAAACCTGCTCATGTTTAATTTCCTTATCAGTTGTGGGGACAACAGATAGGGATTTTGGCATGAGCAGGTTTTTACAGGCAGAGCCAAAACCGAGTCGATAACCACGTCCACAGGACGTGGTTTTAAGTTAGGAATAAAAA
>NZ_JBZXDO010000235.1:0-651 GCF_058725505.1 Serratia sp. A07 | reverse complement strand
GTCAACACAAAATCAATGCTGCTCGCCGGATAGCCGGCCATCACCTGCACGGAATCACCCAGGACAAATCGGGACATGGCAAAAATCCTCATGGTCAGAGGGGGCAGGAGAGCGCCGGTACGGCGCTCGTTCCCTGCTGCCCGATGTCATGGCCGGCAGCTTCCGCCGCGTGTCAGGCCGACCGTGGAATACCGCCGGCGCCGGCTTTTCGGCGACAAGGATATGCCGCGAAAGCGGCTTGAAGGCCGGGCGCAGCCCGCCGCCACGCCATCAGCGGGGGCTGCCAAGATGTCATCGGGCTGCAGGGGGGAATATTTTTTGAAGGCCGTTCATCGTCCGGTGAAGCGCAGATACTGCAACAGGCAGGCAAAAATGCAAAGCGACGCGGCAGCCGCCGGAGAAAGGCCGGCAACGCCGGCGACCTTTGCGCCCCGGCGCGTGGCGGTTGACCTTCACGGGCGGGCGGCGCTCGCGGCGCCAGTCCGGCCGCCGGGAGCGGATGCCCCAGCTGCGTGATTGTGCGATACTGCGCCACAACAGACACAACCGGAGAGGGACAAAGTGATGAACGACCGTAAGCGCCCCGTGTAGGACGTAGCGTAAGGATTATTTTACGGTTGAGAGGTTCCAGGGCAGCAGTTCATCCACCCG
>NZ_JBZXDO010000234.1:0-654 GCF_058725505.1 Serratia sp. A07 | reverse complement strand
TTTTTCGTATTACCGCACTAAATCCCCCACCACATGCGACTCTTTCTCGCCCCGATTCATGGTTAGGAAACTCAAAATGGGGCGATTGAGTTTCCTAACCATGAACCATATATTAGTGCTAAATAGTGAGCTGCTGACCGAATGTGCGGCAACCGCCCCATGAAAAAAAATCCTTCGCCCCATGATGCCACTTTCCGGCAATTTCTGACGCAACCTGAGATACCCCGCGACTTCATGGACATCCATCTGCCGGCCATAAATCGCTGCCACTGGTCATACCGGTACTTTCTATACCGGCAAACGCAGCCCATACCCGTACCCGACCAACTGGCTACAGGAGTTTGATGATCCGGCGCTGGCCGGGAAACTGTACACCGGCGATTTTCCGCTGGTTGATGTGACGGTCATTCCCGACGAAGAGATTATGGGCCACCGCAGCATGTCCGCCCTGACCCTGCGGCAGAAACATATCCGTCAGCGCGATCTGCGCCAGCATCTTGACTACCTCTTTCGCTCCTGCAGCGGCAAGCTGGCCGCTCAGTCCGTCCTGTTCCGGCTCACCTACGCCTCTGAAACCCTGAAAGACCAGGGCTGGGACAATTATGTGCTGGACGCGAAAGAGTGGAAGTCCGGCGTCGTGCCGACACCGTCACA
>NZ_JBZXDO010000233.1:0-655 GCF_058725505.1 Serratia sp. A07 | reverse complement strand
ACGTTTCCATCACCCGCGGGGGTCTCGATGTCAAACACGGCGTCTGGCGCGACCTGTTCTTCAAAAAACAGCAGGTCGAAGAAATCTGGCGCGGTGCCGTCATCCGCTTGCTGCGCGCCAGCTATGACCGCGTTAACCCGCCCTCCCTGCCCGGTCTCGGTCACATCCGCGATGAAAAGCAGTGGAAACGCTACCTGCAGGCGCAATACCAGCGCCACTGGAAAGTCCACTTCGCCAAAAAGACCCGCGGTGCCTGGCGCAGCGTAAAATACTTGGGCCGTTATCTGAAACGCCCGCCGGTGGCGGCGTCGCAGTTGCGCCATTACCGTGGTGGCTCGGTGGTGCACCAGTACTACGACCACAATACCCAGCAGCATAAGCGCCAAAAGCTGACTCAGGAGGAGATGCTGCGCCGTTACGTCAGCCATATCCCGGCGCGACATTTTAAAATGGTGCGTTACTACGGCTTCCTGGCCAACCGCAAGCGTGGCACGTTGCTGCCGAAAGTCTACGAGGCATTGGAGATGACGCCACGCGAAAAACCGCAGAAGCCGGGGTTCGCTGTGCTGATGAAAGCGTTCCTGGGCACAGATCCGTATCAGTGCATTCTTTGCAAAGGCCGGTTGCGTTTTGCCGGCGCCATGGCGGGCGAGCA
>NZ_JBZXDO010000232.1:0-678 GCF_058725505.1 Serratia sp. A07 | reverse complement strand
CTGGACGCCTGGCTGGCGGCGATGCAGCAGGTGATCGATCGCCATGACATTCTGCGCACTGCGTTCATCACGCAGGGCGTGTCATCGCCGGTGCAGGTGGTGTGGCGCAAGGCCGAGTTGTCGCTGCGAGAACTGCGGCTCAATCCGGCGGAGGGCGAGATCGGTTCGCGGCTGACGGCGTTGTTTGATCCGCGCCGCGTGCGGCCTGATCTGACGCGCGCACCGTTGCTGAGCTTTGTCGCCGCACAGGAGGAAGAAGGCAGTTGGTGCGTACTCCAGCAGTGGCATCACCTGATCGGCGACCACTCGACCCTGGCGGTGATGCAGGAGGAGATCAACCTGATCCTGGCCGGGCGCGGGGACGAACTGGCCAAGGCGCCGCCGTTCCGCAACGCGGTGGCGCAGGCAAGGCTCGGCGTCAGCAAGGCCGAACACGAACAGTTCTTCCGCACTATGCTGGCGGATATCGATGAACCGTCGTTGCCGTTCGGCCTGAGCGACGTGCATGGCGAAGGGCGGGATATCTCGACGGCGCACCTGGCCTTACCGCATACGCTCAACCAACAGCTGCGGCGGCAGGCGCGGCGGCTGGGCGTCAGCCTGGCCAGCCTGTGCCACCTGGCCTGGGCGCAGGTGTTGGCGCGCGCTACCGGCCGCGATGAGGTGGTGTTCGGCACC
>NZ_JBZXDO010000231.1:0-682 GCF_058725505.1 Serratia sp. A07 | reverse complement strand
AAAGGCGGCAATCTGGTCGGCAGGGTGCATGTCCTCACGCTGACCGTTCTCGGTCAGCGACACCACCACCGCATCGGCCAAAGGCACCGCCTTGCACGGCACCGGATACGTATCGTCTATATCGCCCGCCTCTCTCAGCGCCTGCAATGCCAGCAGACGACGCCCTCCGGCCACCACCGCATGCTTGCCGCCCCTGACCTTGCACACAACAAGATTTTGCAGCACCCCCACCGCGCGGATACTGGCAGCCAGCTCAGCAATGACCTCGGGTTTGGAGTCGCGCTTGCGCACGTTGAGGTCGGATTTCACCAGCTTGCCCAGCGGCACGGTAATAACCGGCGCGACGGCGAGCACATTTTCAATCACTTCAGATTTACTTGCCTTTGGTTCTGTAGTAGCTTTGACTGCGTTCATGGTGTACTCCAAAAGTTGCATTTCAAGGATACCGATGCACGGATTGCCCGTACCACCGGTGTGACGAAGCAGCGCTCCCGGCGCTGCTTTTTTACTTTCTGCGCAGCAGTGACCAGTGCACCAGACTCATTTCATCGCTGGCCGCCAGCGGCCAGCCGTCAACCAGCCATACCGCCACCGAATCCGCATGTCCGTCAAAGGCCACATACAGGTACTCCGCTTCCTCCGGCAGGTCGGGCGGCAGCAGCGTTCCGGTTGAGCGTCCGGC
>NZ_JBZXDO010000230.1:0-683 GCF_058725505.1 Serratia sp. A07 | reverse complement strand
GCCGGACGCTCAACCGGAACGCTGCTGCCGCCCGACCTGCCGGAGGAAGCGGAGTACCTGTATGTGGCCTTTGACGGTCATGCGGATTCGGTGGCGGTATGGCTGGTTGACGGCTGGCCGCTGGCGGCGAGCGATGAAATGAGTCTGGTGCACTGGTCACTGCTGCGCAGAAAGTAAAAAAGCAGCGCTTTTGGCGCTGCTTCCTTACACCAGTTTGCGGCCTGTGATACGCAAACCGGTTTCCCACTGAGTTCCTACGGAGGTCATCCATGAACATAAAGAAAGTTAATACACCATCAAGTAAAGTGCAAGTACCCACACTCGAAAGTTTGCTCTCATCCACGCCTGTCATTGGCGTTCCGCTGGCCAGGCTGGTGAAATCCGACCTCAACGTGCGCAAGCGCGACCCCAAGCCGGAGGCCATTGCGGAACTGGCTGCCAGTATCCGTTCGGTGGGGGTGCTGCAAAATCTGGTGGTGTGCAAGGTCAGGGGCGGCAAGCATGCGGTGGTGGCCGGTGGGCGCCGTCTGCTGGCACTGCAGGCGCTGAGAGAGGCGGGCGATATAGACGATACGTATCCGGTGCCGTGCAAGGCGGTGCCTTTGGCCGATGCGGTGGTGGTGTCGCTGACCGAGAACGGTCAGCGTGAGGACATGCACCCTGCCGACCAGATTGCCGCCTTT
>NZ_JBZXDO010000229.1:0-694 GCF_058725505.1 Serratia sp. A07 | reverse complement strand
AATGGCTGTCATCCCGACAACGTAAGCTATGCCAACGGTAATCAGCGTTACCAGCGCATAACCCACGCCGCGAAACCACTCGGTTGCGATAAAGCGCGCGGACAGCGGTGGCCGCTCTGCCACCGTCGATTTTGTGTGTTGCATCTTTCCCTCCGTCAAAGCGTTGCCTACGAAAGCAGGCCGGCAACGCCGGCTATTACCCACAGCCCCAGAGCCAGGCGCAGCAGGTTCACTGCCTGATACCCCTTGCCCGCCCATTGATACCGCAGCGCCAGCCCTGCGGCCGCCAGAAGTCCGGCGACCAGCAGCGCGCGCAATGCCGCGGTGAACTCGCCCGTGCCCATATCTCGCGCGGCCAGCAGGCCGATGGCCACCATCGACGCAGTCAGCACAACTGCCGGATGGCGGCGCAGCGCCCGGCGCACTCGCTCAACCCCGGTCATAACGGCATTTTCAGCAGTGCGTGCAGTTCACGCCGCTTGTCCGCATCCCGCTCGACCATCTCGAACAGGATGTCCTTGATATCTGCCCCTTCCGCCAGCCGCTTTTCGCGGTAGGTGAAGTCTTCCCCCTTGGACGAGAACAGCTTGTCGCTGAGCGGATCGAGCAGCAGGCGGTGGAAGCTGCTGGACTCTTCGATGCTGACCAGGAACGAGCTGTACTTGGCCTTGCCCGCGGCCGGAAACTTCTTGAT
>NZ_JBZXDO010000228.1:0-694 GCF_058725505.1 Serratia sp. A07 | reverse complement strand
AATGGCTGTCATCCCGACAACGTAAGCTATGCCAACGGTAATCAGCGTTACCAGCGCATAACCCACGCCGCGAAACCACTCGGTGGCGATAAAGCGCGCGGACAGCGCTGATCGCTCTGCCACCGTCGATTTTGTGTGATGCATCTTTCCCTCCGTCAAAACGTTGCCTACGAAAGCAGACCGGCAACGCCGGCTATTACCCACAGCCCCAGGGCCAGACGCAGCAGGCTTACTGCCTGATGCCCCTTGCCCGCCCATTGATACCGCAGCGCCAGCCCTGCGGCCGCCAGAAGTCCGGCGACCAGCAGCGCGCGCAAGGCCGCGGTGAATTCACCCGTGCCCATATCCCGCGCCGCCAGCAGGCCGATGACCACCATCGACGCAGTCAGCACAAAGGCCGGATGGCGGCGCAGCGCCCGGCGCACTCGCTCAACCCCGGTCATAACGGCATCGTGAGCAGCGCCTGCAGCTCACGCCGCTTGTTCGCATCCCGCTCGACCATCTCGAACAGGATGTCCTTGATATCCGCCCCTTCCGCCAGCCGCTTTTCGCGATAGGTGAAGTCTTCCCCCCTGGACGAGAACAGCTTGTCGCTGAGCGGATCGAGCAGCAGGCGATGGAAGCTGCTGGACTCTTCGATGCTGACCAGGAACGAGCTGTACTTGGCCTTGCCCGCGGCCGGAAACTTCTTGAT
>NZ_JBZXDO010000227.1:0-697 GCF_058725505.1 Serratia sp. A07 | reverse complement strand
TTGCGGCCCAACCGTGCCGGACTAGCGTTTGGGTACGGCTCTGGCCGTCACGACACCTGGGCGTCAGAGGAAAAGGATTAAAACGGTGTGGGCAGGCCCTGCCTGCGGCCTTTGCGGCGCCGGCCTGCCGGCAAGTGCCGCGTGGCGTTGGCCCTCTCGCGTGCGCGCGGCGCTCGATGCGCCAACGCGGACGCAGGCAACGTACGCAAAACCACCGGGCAAGGTCTCCCCCGCCCGGTCGCTGCCGTTATTCGCGTTCGTCGATGACGCCGTCAACAATATCGCGCAGAAAATCCCAACTGTAGCCAATATCCGCGTCATACCACCTGTTGGCGCGCCATACCGCCGTCTGGATTTCTGCCGCCGTAAGCGAGGCATCCATATCCAGAAAATCATCGGCCACCCATACCGAGCCGCAGCACGGCGTGTCCGGGTCAAACGCCCGCAGAAAATCGATAAAGCCGCCTACCGTCAGATTTCGCATACTTACCCCTCAATCCTTGAAATGGTGTTCCAGTTCGTTAATCGCTTTGTAGATTTCGATGTAACGGTCGTGCGCGTCCCGCAGGATATGACCCGCCAGGCGCTCGGCCAGCACGTCGCTGTTCCAGAAATACACGCTCACCAGCCCCCGTAGCCGCAGATGCAGCTCGCACATCTCATCGGCCAGCGCCGCAATGTCGGCGCGCAGCCCGTC
>NZ_JBZXDO010000226.1:0-712 GCF_058725505.1 Serratia sp. A07 | reverse complement strand
CCGGCGATTGCGCTTGTCTGGTGCGCCAGCGTCTTGCTGCTGAACCTCGGGGGCGGCACTATTCCGATGGTGGCCGGGCTGCTGGTGTCGGCAGGTGTGCTGCTGGTCTCCATTGCACTGCGTCCGCTCGGCACCGTTCGCGAAAGGCGGCTGCTGCCGCGGCAGTTCTTCCCGGTGGCCTACATTGCGCATCTGGCGCTGCTGTGGGCATTATCGGCGGGGCTGTCATGGACAGCATAACGGCCCGGTGCGCCGACGGCCGGCGTTGCCGGCTGCGGCTGCCGCGCGGCTTTGATGTGCGCGTGCGCCGGCGCGCGGAGGTTGCCTGGCGAGACTGGCTGTCGGGACTTCGCAAGGCGGTGCGTTTGAGGCCACGCAGGGAGCTGCTCAAGCTGGACGTGGGTCAGGGCTGGCGGCTGCTGAGCGATGACGAGGGATGTTGCTGGACGCTGCTGTCGCATGCGCAATACACGCAGCGTCTGCAGCGCAGGCCGTGAAATCAACCACAAGGAGAGCAGAAGATGCTGGAAACCGTCATTGGATTTTTGACCGTGGGAGTGAGCGTATTTGTGGCGGTGTCGTTTTTGCCGGCCATCCAGCCGCAGAACGCGGCGCTGCTGCGCTGGGTTCGCGGCGGCTGCGTCCGGCCGCCCGGCGACGCCGGGCGTGACGGTGACCGGTTTTCTCAGGCGGCCAGGGAGGCGATTAATCG
>NZ_JBZXDO010000225.1:0-715 GCF_058725505.1 Serratia sp. A07 | reverse complement strand
TAAATCTGGTAAGGCAAATCCGACAAGGTGACTTCAAATGATTTTGTCTCCTTGCCGCCCGTGACGCTGCCGACAATGTTGGCCGTGTTGTGGCATTGCGCGGTCACCGACTGCGCCTTCTCACACGCATGCGAGGTATAGCTGACCTTGTTGATCACCTGCTTGACACATTGGGGCCCGACGCCGGCGGCGATGACATCCGCGTCTTTGCGGATGTCGTCACTGCGTTTAATCATGTCGGAGCCGTAATCAATCTTGTCGGCAGGGTTGTTGATGAAAGATTTGCGCATCTCCTTGCCGAGTTCCGTGTCCGCCAGTGCCTGCTGCCCTTTGGCGCCGATATCGGTATCCGTCTGCGTCCCGCCCTGGTAATAGCCGCTTTCCGGCGGGTTATCGGTGTAACGGTCAAAATACTGCTCAGGCTTCACCTGTCCGGCCCCCTGCTGTGCACCGCTGAGCGCAGCCGAGGCTGCAGCTTCTCCCTCGCTCATGTCGTTGTCGCCGGCAATGGCCGGGGTGGCCGCACAGGCCGCCAGCAGACTGCCGAGCAGTGTGCGAGATAGCGCGTTTCGTATTGTCATATCACCTCCGTGCCGCCCTGCCGGTTCTCTGTCGTGGGTTTTCCCTGGTGTTGAAAACCCCGGTATTGGTCCTGCTCTTTTTATTGTGGTTGTTGGGTGCTGCGCGTTTTGGCGCACTCGCCGCGCGCATCGAT
>NZ_JBZXDO010000224.1:0-724 GCF_058725505.1 Serratia sp. A07 | reverse complement strand
GTACGATCTGGCGGATAACCTGCTGGGCGAGCGCAGCCCGCAGAGCGACATCGACGCGCACCTGCCGCTGGCGCCGATCGCCGATAACCGGCTGACGCACTGGCAAAAACTGTTTTACCGTTACGACGCCTGGGGCAACCTGATCAGCCGGCGCAACGGCCTTTACGAACAGCACTACCGCTACGACGCCGACAATCGGCTGGTGCAGGCGCACGGCCGCGGCCCGCAGGGCGAGTTCGAGGCGCAGTACCATTACGACGCGCTGGGCCGCCGCAGCCGCAAGGCGGTGCGCTACAAGGGCAAAACCGAACAGACGACCCGTTTCCTGTGGCAGGGCTACCGGCTGCTGCAGGAGCAGCGCGACGACGGCAGCCGCCGCAGCTGGAGCTACGATCCGGCCAGCCCGTGGAGCCCACTGGCGGCGCTGGAGCAGGCGGGCGACAGCCGCTCGGCAGATATTTACTGGTATCACACCGATCTGAACAGCGCGCCGCTGGAGGTGACCGACGCGGCGGGCAACCTGTGCTGGTCCGGGCAATACGACACCTTCGGCAAGCTGCAGGGCCAGACGGTGGCCGGCGCGGCGAAGCGGCAGGGTGCGCAATACCAGCAGCCGCTGCGCTACGCCGGGCAATATCAGGACGACGAAAGCGGCCTGCACTACAACCTGTTCCGCTACTACGAACCCGAGGTGGGGCGTTTCACCACGCAGGATCCGATAGGG
>NZ_JBZXDO010000223.1:0-732 GCF_058725505.1 Serratia sp. A07 | reverse complement strand
GCGGCCTTGAAGCCCGGCACCGCCGGGCGGTGAGCCTGGCGCGGCGCGGCAATCTTGCCGCTGCAAGCGTGCCCTTGCGTCAGGATGGAAACCCGCTGCCCGAAGGGCCGGGCAGAGACGGCGAAGCCGGCTCTGTGCGAAGCATGACAGCCGACCGGACGCCCAGACCACCACGCAGCTGAACACCACCAGGAAAGGGAAAAAGAACAGGAAGAAGAGGAGGAAGAGATAAAACAGTAACAACAGCAGTATCAGCATAAGGAGGAACAGAAATAGACAAACCACCGTTAATCAGCGATGTCGGCCCCGAACGGCAGCGACAGCGGGCGGCGCAGCCGCACGCCCTCTCCTGCCGGCCGCCGCAGGCGGCGGGAAGGTGTTTTACGCGCGGCCAAACTTCCCCTCCAGCTCATGCAGGCCGCCCCATTAGCGGCCTGAAAGCGGTTTAACGCCTCAACGCCGTGCGCACTTTCTCAATGGCGGCCATATCGTCGATAAATTCGCCGTCCTTGCTGAGCGGGTCATCGGCATCTATCGCCAGTGCCGCAAGTGACACCACGGTTTCCAGCGCCTGCGCGTCAACGCTCACGCACGGCGTGGCGTCGCGGGCCTCCTGGATGGACACCATCATCGCCTCGATATCACTCTGGCCGACACCGCTGCGTTGATAGTCATCAATCGCCATGCAGCCAATGGACTCGAGGATGGCCAGCACATCCAGATTGGTGGGGT
>NZ_JBZXDO010000222.1:0-735 GCF_058725505.1 Serratia sp. A07 | reverse complement strand
GCCCCTGCCCCGACTCGGTTGTCGAGGCGGTCAAAGCCCATTTCCAGCGCGAGGTAGTCTGAAATGAATATTCTCGGTATTACAACCAGCCCCCAATCTCGCCAGCTGTTTGCGAGCGACTGGACGCATCATCGCGGCGCTCTGGTGCTGCGCATTATTGAGCAGGTATCGCTGGCGATATTGCTCGTATTCATGTCCATCCTTGCTTTGATGGGCGTATCGATGATCGCCCAGCCGGTACTCAATGGGGCTGGCGCGTTCTTTACCGATCACCAGTCCGCTTACGCGTTGGCACAACTGTTTCGCTATTACACATTGGCGGCGGTGTTTTTTGCCATCTATGTACTGGTGATGAATTTCTCCCGCGACTATTACTTCGCCGCCGAACTTGGCTACGACAGCGTGTTCGACTACGACCTTAGCCGCAAACCCTCTGAGCGTCTTCGCGTATTGCGCGCATATCAGCAGGCCACGCAGGAGGGCCGGAACGATGCGTAAGGCTCTGGTGTTACTTCCCTTGCTCCTGACCGGCTGCGCCGGCATGAATTCCGAGTTCGAGTTCGACAAGCCAGCGCGGGATACCGGCGTCTGGATGTCCCAGGCCGATGAAATGACCTCTGCATCCGCTGGCAAGCCCGGCAACGTCGGTGGCAAGGGTCTCAACCTCGCCGGCTATCGGCTGGTTGATACCGGCAACATCCGTCTCGACGTGCAAACGGCACTTGCCGGCAGCGT
>NZ_JBZXDO010000221.1:0-735 GCF_058725505.1 Serratia sp. A07 | reverse complement strand
CCCTTTGCCTGGCGCTGCCTTCGCTGACTCAGGCGGCCAACCTCGGCACGGTGGGCGATATCTGGCCCATCCGGGAGCATGACCTTTTGAGCGTTATTCGTGAGCGGCTCGGTGAGCATTTCGCCGGGAAAACGCAGGAGCGTATCCAGCAGGAACTGCGTGACCGCGTCACGGATAGCGTGTTGAACCCCGCCCCCATCGAGGGGGTGCGGCGTGCCGAGGTCAGGGTGGTGCGGACGTTCGATCCGGCGTTCGTCGTGCAAAAAGACATTGCCGACGACAAGGGGAACGTGTTTGCCCGCAAGGGGCAGCGGGTGTCGCCGTTCGACGTGCTGCCGACCTTCAACCAGACGCTGGTGTTTATCGACGGACGCGATGCTGCGCAGCTCTCCTGGTTCAGGCAACGCCCACGGCCGGGCGTCATGGACAAGCTCATCCTGGTCGGGGGCAACATCAGAGGCAGCAGCGACGCGCTGGACGTGCGCGTCTATTTTGACCAGGGCGCCGTGCTGGTCAACAAGTTCGGCATTCGCCGGGTGCCGGCCATCGTTGACCAGATGCCGGGGAAAAAACTGCTGCGCATCACCGAAGTGGCCGTGGCCGATGACGGTCAGGAAATTAAAAAAGGACCCAAATCATGAAGATCAAGACGACTGCACAGGCTGTCGTGGTCAGCGTCGCTGCAGCGCTGTTTACGCAGCTGCCGGCACATGCCTCGCCGGGCGCGGTGAGCTT
>NZ_JBZXDO010000220.1:0-735 GCF_058725505.1 Serratia sp. A07 | reverse complement strand
CAGAGACATGGGATATACTCCGTTTGGTTACCGTATTTCCGGATAAAAAAGACGTCCACTCCGCATTGCCCGCAAGCAACGCCAGCAGCTTTTGGCCACTGACCAGGTGGATGTGGGGATGGTTCTGCAGCAAAGCATGGCTTAGTTGGCCGGTACGGCCGGTATGAATGAAAAAACCCTGGCAGTGGTGATGTCGCAGCAACGCACCAAAACTCGTGATATGGGACGGTGTGATCGTCCGGCCGTAACGTTTAGCCTGGATGAGGTAGGTCTTACCTTCGATAATGACCTGACCATCCAGACCGCCGTCGCCGCTGTAGGCGGTATTGCGGATAACGGCATAGCCCTGGCGCTCAAACGCCAGGAGCAACAGCTCTTCAAATACATAGGGGTTGATTTTGCGCAGATAGGCCAGACGCTGGCCATCACCGCCCAGCAGCGGTAAGCGCGCCAGTACCCGCATGGCCGTCGCCTGATATCGGCGGTGGCGCCGACAGCTGGCTGTCTCCCGGCCACGGCAGTTCAGCCCCAGCATGACAGCAACAAACAGCACTATCAGCACAACCGTCAGCACAGGGTTTACCATTAATGCTGCGGCGATGTGTTGCGCCGATATCATGGTGTGACCTGCTGGGACAAACCGGTATCAGTGATGAGAACCGGGTAATTCGACAGCTGCAGCCGGCGCGCCAACTCACTGCCGGATGCCGGCGCCATCGGCACCCCCGGCGCCAG
>NZ_JBZXDO010000219.1:0-738 GCF_058725505.1 Serratia sp. A07 | reverse complement strand
GCCCCTGCCCCGACTCGGTTGTCGAGGCGGTCAAAGCCCATTTCCAGCGCGAGGTAGTCTGAAATGAATATTCTCGGGATCACAACCAGCCCAAAATCTCGCCGGCTGTTTGCGAGCGACTGGACGCATCATCGTGGCGCTCTGGCGCTGCGGGTTATTGAGCAGGTGTTGTTGGCGATGCTGTTTGGCTTTCTTGCGGTCATGGGGGCGATGGGGATTTCCATGATCGCCCAGCCGGTACTGGACGGTGCGGATACGCTATTCACCGATCATCTTGCACCAGATGTTCTGGCGAACAGCCTTGTCGAGTCAACGCTAATGGCGCTGTTCGCCGGCACTTATATTCTCCTTATGAAATTCTCACGCGACTACTACCACGCCGCAGAACTTGGCTATGCGAGCATTTTTGACTTCGATGACGATTTCAGCCCTCGGGTGCGGCTGCGTTCGCTGCGGGCACGTCAGCAGGCGGCGGCGCAGGAGGGGCGGAACGATGCGTAAGGCTCTGGTGTTCCTTCCCTTGCTCCTGACCGGCTGCGCAGGCATGAACTCCGAGTTCGAGTTCGACAAGCCTGCGCGGGATACCGGCGTCTGGATGTCTCAGGCCGATGAAATGACCTCTGCCTCTGCGGGTAAGCTCGGCAACGTCGGTGGCAAGGGCCTCAACCTCGCCGGCTATCGGCTGGTTGATACCGGCAACATCCGTCTCGACGTGCAAACGGCACTTGCCGGCAGCGT
>NZ_JBZXDO010000218.1:0-740 GCF_058725505.1 Serratia sp. A07 | reverse complement strand
CTCACCGACGACGTCGACACCGTGGTGTTCGGCGTGGTGCGTCACTGCGTGCGCAGCTTTGGGGGGTGAACCATGTTCGCTCTGGTTGACGTCAACAGCTTCTACGCCAGCTGCGAGACCGTATTCCGCCCAGACCTGCGCGGCAGACCCGTTGTGGTCTTGTCGAACAACGACGGCTGCATCGTCGCCCGCAGCAAGGAAGCCAGGGCCATCGGCCTCAAGATGGGTGAACCGTGGTTCAAGGTCAGGGAGCAGGCCGAAAGGCAGGGCTGTGTCGCCTTCTCAAGCAATTACGCACTGTATGCAGACTTCAGCAACCGGTTCACGACCATCCTGAGCCAGATGACACCGCGCGTTGAAATCTACTCCATCGATGAAGCGTTTTGTGACTTCACCGGCATGCAGCGGCTGGTAGATTTTGAGGCGTACGGCCGGGAAATCCGCCGGCAGATACGCCGTCGCACCCACCTGACCGTGGGTGTCGGCATCGGGCCGACCAAGACGCTGGCCAAGCTGGCCAACTTCGCGGCCAAGAAGTGGGCGGCCACCGGCGGCGTGGTTGACCTGAGCCTGCCGGCCCGGCAACGCAAACTGATGGCACTGGTGCCGGCAGAGGAAGTCTGGGGCGTCGGGCGAAAAATCGGCAAGCGCCTGGCGATGATGGGCGTCACTACCGCGCTGCAGCTGGCCGACATGCCGCCTCCGATGGTGCGCAAGCAGTTCTCGGTGGTACTCGAACG
>NZ_JBZXDO010000217.1:0-743 GCF_058725505.1 Serratia sp. A07 | reverse complement strand
TTATTGTCGACGTGCTGCCCGTTGTAGTTGACGCTGTAGTTGCGCATTACGTCCAGGCCATCACTGAAGGTCTTGGCATCACTGGCGGAGATATCGTGCCCCGCATCCCTGGTGTTGCGCCCACCTTCCGAGGTTTGTGCCGAACTGCCAGAGCTGGCGTTGTAGTCCACACCGCCATGAAGATCTGCTTTACCGGATGCGCCGAAGACGACCTTGCCGACCGCGCCAACCACCGACCTATCAGTGTCGACACCCACTGAGGCCCTGGCGCCCATATTGAGGTTGCCTGACCTGGCCTTGGTTTCATGTTCAGCATAGCTTTGGTCGAAGGTGATGTGATTGCGTTTCGCGTGCGCCTCTACGACCGCAATCGCCTTGTTCATGCGCTGCGCATCGACGGTCGACATCCCGGACTGCGCCGCCATCGTTGTGCTGTCGCTGTTGCCGAACTGGTCGTGGAACTGGCGCAGCTTGCCGCCGGTTTCGGTAACCGCGTGATTGTAGCCCTCCAGCGCCGTCTGGGTCTTCACCTCGCTCTCCCGCGTCAGCTTCTGGGCGGCCGAGGCGCGATGGTGGTCGAAGTTGATATCGACCGGCAGTTTCGACATCGCCTCCCCGGTCTGATACACATGCTGGCCATCTGCGGTCCGGGTTTCGGTGGCGCCATTGCCCAGCTGCGTGGTGGTCTGACCGCTGCGCCAGACGCGGTTCAGGTCGGTCTTGAAGCCGTTGACGTTGTCGAC
>NZ_JBZXDO010000216.1:0-743 GCF_058725505.1 Serratia sp. A07 | reverse complement strand
GTCGACAACGTCAACGGCTTCAAGACCGACCTGAACCGCGTCTGGCGCAGCGGTCAGACCACCACGCAGCTGGGCAACGGCGCCACCGAAACCCGTACCGCAGATGGCCAGCATGTGTATCAGACCGGGGAGGCGATGTCGAAACTGCCGGTCGACATCAACTTCGACCACCATCGCGCCTCGGCCGCCCAAAAGCTGACGCGGGAGAGCGAGGTGCAGACCCAGACGGCGCTGGAGGGCTACAATCACTCGGTTACTGGAACCGGCGGCAAGCTTCGCCAGTTCCACGACCAGTTCGGCAACAGCGACAGTACCACGCTGGCAGCGCAGACCGGCATGTCTACCGCTGATGTGCAGCGCATGAACAAGGCGATTGCAGTGACGGAGGCGCACGCGAAACGCAATCACATTTCGTTTGATCAGTCCTTCAATGAAATGGATACGAAAGCGAGGTCACTCAATGTAAATGTGGGGGCGAGGGCCTCTGCAGGTATCGACACCGACAGGTCGATAATTGGCAAGGCCGCATCGTTGACATTCGGTGCATCCGGTAAAGCGGATATTCATGGCGGTGTTGAGCGAACAGGCAGTTCAGGTAGTTCGGCCCAAACCTCGGAAGGTGGGCGCAACACCAGGGATGCGGGGCACGATATCTCCGCCAGTGAAGCCAAGACCTTCAGTGATGGCCTGGACGTAATGCGCAACTACAGCGTCAACTACAACGGGCAGCACGTCGACAATAA
>NZ_JBZXDO010000215.1:0-757 GCF_058725505.1 Serratia sp. A07 | reverse complement strand
CCGAGAATATTCATTTCAGACTACCTCGCGCTGGAAATGGGCTTTGACCGCCTCGACAACCGAGTCGGGGCAGGGGCGGGAATATCCTTTCTCTGGCGAAGCCAGCCAGCCTCGCACAGCCCTCATGCTGACGGGTTTTAACGTCTCACGACATACAATCCTCGCAACATCTCGCATGTTGAGCGTGTGTTGCTCCATCAGGTGTTTCAGTTCTTCTTGTGCCGTCATGGGGTTTGCTCCTGTAGATGGCATCCGTTCCCGGAGGCCTGTGAAATAGCGCTTGTACTGCGCCATCCGCTTGTCTATGTAAATATCTCCAGTTGATTACACACGTTCCAAACCGCGCTGCAGCAGGTAGTCCTCTTCCCTCACCCATACCAACAGTTCGCGGGGCGTCAGTTCGCCTGCCTGATCGTACTCCAGTAACATCTGGTGCCACTCCGGCATTTGGGGAACGTAGTTCGCCAGCAAGACCAAAATTTTTCGCCAGAGATAGGCTTGCACCCCCTGGGCCAGAAGCGCCCATACGGCAAATGCGCACAAAAGGATCAGGCAGCCATTTATCAGTACGGTGGAGTCAGTCAGGCGCTGCATCTCCTGGAGGGACGTCACACTCGCAATCAGCTTCAGACAAACAAAGGTCAGGTAGACCAACGCGGCCAAAGTGGCGACGATGAGCGACCTTTTATTGAACTTTACGAAGCGCGCATATTGCCGGCCAAGCCGTCCGATTTGGTTCAGCCTGTTACGCTGCTCA
>NZ_JBZXDO010000214.1:0-758 GCF_058725505.1 Serratia sp. A07 | reverse complement strand
CATCATGAGTGATCCTATTACCGTGAACATCAGGTCATAGACTGCAATCAGGGCGGCAGCGGTCATCAGGCTTGCGACCAGCAACGCGGCAATCAAAGCGACGGCAATCAGCACCAGCACAAGCTGAGACGCCGGACTCCCAGCGGAAACAGCCTGTAACGCCGTGCCATACGCGAACAACGAAGACTCGGACGAGATCGCTTTGATGGCGGCCACGCCGTATTTTTCTGCATACACCATGACTGACAGCAGCGTTATCAATACAAATGTGAGCTTTCTCATACGCTTACTCCTGCATTATCGGCATTCGCCGAAGTGTCGGTTCATCTGCTGACGATAGGCCTCGGACTGCGGATAGGTCTTGTCCGTCATGACCGCGCGTAACAGCGAGAAATAGTGCTCATCGTTGGCCGACAGCACTTTCAGTTCTTCAACGGTGACCGCGTGGCGGCATCTCTGCGCCTGGATCTGCACGATGTCCGTCAGAACGGTCTGCATGTCAACGCTGAATCCCTGCAGCGCCGCCAAAAATCGCGCAGTCCGCTCGCGTGGTGCCTCCGGTTCTGCCCGAGCGGCCAGTGTCGTCAGAACCACGCAGATACCCACTACTGCCAATTTCCTCTTTTTCATCGGTATTCCTCTCTACATCGGTTGCAGATCAACCCGCTCAATCCCATCACACCATCGGGACGCCGTCGGACGCAGCCAGAGACACACGGGGCCATCGTCGTGATCGTGCAACGAGCCCAGGAACCAGC
>NZ_JBZXDO010000213.1:0-759 GCF_058725505.1 Serratia sp. A07 | reverse complement strand
ATACCGGAGTCGTCCATTAACTGGCAGGAATTTATCACCTCGCCAGTGAAGGAACGTAAAGCTATACCTAACGCGACAGACGGTACGCTGAAAGACACGTTGAATGCCGTTCTGGCTCTTTTGCGGGATAGAGGGCTGTTGACCGCCAGCTAGCGAATGGATAACGCCAGAGAGCGTGCATGTTACTTATTGATCGACGTATCTTATTGATTACGATCGATTGATCACAAAAACCGATCGATAGCTCGTATTTTGCCCCCGTGTTCTACATGGAGGAAATCGATGTCAAAACCACTTAAAGGCCGGTTGTCGCGCATTGTCACGCCGCCGGCTCCTATTGTTTATGATGGTGTTCAGGTTGGCTACGGTTCTACCGAATTGCGCGTCGAGACGATAGCCTGCTGGCTGGCACGTGCTGTGATCTGCCACCATCACTACAGTCGGCGCTACGTGAACAACTCCTATCTCCATCTTGGGATTTTTTCTGGGCGTGATCTGGTCGGTGTGATGCAATGGGGGTATGCGCTTAACCCAAACAGCGGCGCGCGGGTAGTTGAAGGCACAGGCAACCGCGAGTATATGGAGCTAAACCGGCTGTGGTTGCATGACTGTATGCCGAAAAACTCTGAGTCCCGCGCCATAAGCTACGCCCTTAAGACCATCAAACAGCTCTACCCTCAGGTGCAATGGGTGCAATCGTTCGCGGATGAGCGGTGCGGGTGTTTCGGGGTTGTGTACCAGGCGAGTAATTTTGAGTTT
>NZ_JBZXDO010000212.1:0-764 GCF_058725505.1 Serratia sp. A07 | reverse complement strand
TAAATCTGGTAAGGCAAATCCGACAAGGTGACTTCAAATGATTTTGTCTCCTTGCCGCCCGTGACGCTGCCGACAATATTGGCCGTGTTGTGGCATTGCGCGGTCACCGATTGCGCCTTCTCACACGCATGCGAGGTATAGCTGACCTTGTTGACCACCTGCCTGACGCATTTTGGCCCGACGCCGGCGGCGATGACGTCCGCGTCTTTGCGGATGTCGTCACTGCGTTTAATCATGTCGGAGTCGTAATCAATCTTGTCGGCAGGGTTGTTGATGAAAGATTTGCGCATCTCCTTGCCGAGCTCGGTCTGTGCCAGCGCCTGTTGCCCCCTGGCGCCGATATCGGTATCCGTCTGCGTCCCGCCCTGGTAGTAGCCGGCTTCCGGTGGATTGTCGGTGTAGTGGTCAAAATACTGCTCCGGCTTCACCTGCCCGGCCCCCTGCTGTGCACCGCTGAGCGCAGCCGAGGCGGCGGCCTCGCCCTCGCTCATGTCGTGGTCGCCGGCAATGACGGGGGTGGTCGCACAGGCCGCCAGCAGGCTGCCGAGCAAGGTGCGAGATAGCGTTTTTCGTAATGTCATCAGAATGCCTCCTGGGCCACCCTGCCGGTTGACCCTGCGGAGTAGACTTGCTGACCTGCAGCATGCCCGCCACGTAGGGCTGATAGGGTTTCCCTGGTGTTGAAAGCCCCGGTATTGGTCCTGCTCTTTTTATTGTGGTTGTTGGGTGCTGCGCGTTTTGGCGCACTCGCCGCGCGCATCGAT
>NZ_JBZXDO010000211.1:0-783 GCF_058725505.1 Serratia sp. A07 | reverse complement strand
TGAAGCCGGTAGCTCATCTGCCAGCAACGGTCGCTTCAAACGTCTCGGAGGGGCTTTCGTCGTACCTATACCAGCCGGTCAGTTCACTATCGCCACATTTACAGGCATGCTTTCCATCTCTATGGATCCCTGGGACCCACATACAGAAAATTGGGCAAGCAGACCCGGCGAAGACGAATTCGACTCTTGCTTCCTGAGCGAGCCAGCGCCATAGGCGATCATATGTACATACCGCGACCTGCAAAGCTTCTGTTCCAGCACGACGAGGGCTGGGAACGCTTCCTCGAGAAGAATGGCCATCAGCTCACCGACTGGACCAAACTCTCCGTCGAGCGCATGCTTGCCTGCGGTACCTGCGCCATGGGCGTGCGACGCTATTGCTGCAGTTCACCTGACTGTACCCACTCGCGCTTTCTCTGCCAGACCTGCAAGTCCAAGGCCTGCAGCAGCTGCGGCCTCAAAGGCACCGAGCAGTGGATTGCCGAACAGCAACACATTCTGCCCGACTGCGACTGGCAGCACATCACTTTCACCATGCCCCACCTGCTGTGGCCGTTCTTCAACAACAACTGGCCGTTGCTCAACGACCTGTTTCGCTGCGCCACCCGCGCCATGCTCAGGCACGCGCGCAAGCTGGGCATCGAAGTCGGTATCTTCTGTGCGCTGCACACCTACGGGCGCCAGCTCAATCAGCATCCGCACATCCACGTTTCCATCACCCGCGGGGGTCTCGATGTCAAACACGGCGTCTGGCGCGACCTGTTCTTCAAAAAACAGCAGGTC
>NZ_JBZXDO010000210.1:0-789 GCF_058725505.1 Serratia sp. A07 | reverse complement strand
GCATCATAGAAGCTGGCAGCATGATTGGTTTTTGCCATCATCAACGCATGCATTTTCAACATGCGGCGCAGCGCATTCTCCGTGGTTTCCAAATTACGGTTAAGCACATTGACGTAAGCCAGTAGCTGTGGTGCTGCAGCGGCCAGATAACCATTAGCCCGTTGCTCCTCAAGACGCACATCACGGCTCCCACCGTTATCCGACCAGTGCTCAAGCCCAAGTTTTTCCCAGTCTGGAACAATCGCGACATTAGGGATTTCCACATGCTCGAAGCCGTTGACATCCACGACAGTGACGCCATCGCTATAGAGTTCAAGAACCTGCCAGGGTGCAGGTGCGGCTAACTCGCGCTGTTCATTAAGAAAGGTCACTAGCTGTTCAATATTCATTGATTTGCCTCCAGACGCAGAACGTCGAAGTCGGCAACCCAGTGAGGGAACAACTCGCAGGCCAGCTCATACATAGTGTCCGCAGCAGCGAGCGTTGATGTACGTGTGGTGGTTCTTTCAAGACGATGAACAGGTTGGCCGGAAGCATGCCCCATTTTGTAAATTTCAAGCTTGGGAATGATGGTGTCGAGAAGGGAGACGTCGAAGGTATCTGCACGCAGATACTGCCCGTTTGCGATAATGCCGCGCAGACTGTTCAGGGTCTGCCAATCCAGATTCGTGTACTCCATGCAATTCGTCAGAATACGGATACGCGGTAACGCAATACCGTAGCTGGTCAGCGGCAATAATCCTTCCATCAACCCCAATGTGCCACGCAGAAACTCACGCGTATCCGGCA
>NZ_JBZXDO010000209.1:0-797 GCF_058725505.1 Serratia sp. A07 | reverse complement strand
CAGTGTGTGTTCAATGGTCGTTCACGCCAGAAGGTGAACAGGATTGGGCAAGGCCCAGACGCAAAAACCCCCGGATTACGAGCAACTTTGGTCGGCTGGTCGTATATCCGGGGGTCAAAAGCAGGCTCCGCGCCTGCAGAGAGTATAGCCATGATGCGTAATCAAGATCAACATCCCCTGCCGACCTTAAGTGCAGGGGAGCATGAATAGTCAAACTGCCGCGCAGGTAAACCCTGCAAAATCAACACCTTCCCGCCGTGGTGCCAATAATATTTTACGTCGCGGGCAACAAAAAATTCATCGTCGATACACCCCGCAGATGCGTTGCAGCGTCCCCAGAGGCATGGCGGGCAAGGTGGTCGCGCGTCTTTCGGGGCATGACTGGCGCCGCAACGGCGACCTGCGCGCCCTGCGTCAGACGGGATATGTCCCCTATGCCGAGCGTGGCAATCCTCACTACCAACCCAAACCCATGCGGGTCTGCGCGCGCAGCGAGAGCCGCGAGGCACTGACGGCACTTTCGCTGGTGCTGGGCGCCAACTGTGACTACAACCCGGACAGTGATTACCCGTTTGAACTCATGCTGCCGTTCGAGACGGTGGCGCAGTACATGGGGGTGCTGCACGTCTACGAGAGTGGACGCAAGGCGTATGACGTGGCGCTCAATGCGCTCTCGGTGCTCGAGCAGCTGGAGTACGTCATCGTCTCGCGCGGACGCGACAGTGACTCGGGGCAAAACAAGCCGCTGCGGCTGTGGCTGACGGATAAATTCTTCACCAGCCGGGGTATCGGCGTGG
>NZ_JBZXDO010000208.1:0-802 GCF_058725505.1 Serratia sp. A07 | reverse complement strand
AAATCGACGTTAACCGTCCAGTTGCATACACAATATGCAATATTGTTATGGGAGGGACGGCAGCGTGAGAAAGAGTCAAATAAACCACAAATAGTCAGCATGCCTCAGGTCATCGCCCGGGCAGGGAAAATTAATGCTGATTCAAACGCTGACAACCCTTATGCCGATGGCGCGATGTTGTCGTTGGAGCAGGCTATTGAACGTGGCACCGCGCGATTGCAGAGTGCAGTCGCAGAACTTGATAACGTCTTATCCAGCTTGCCGGGTCAGGTCTCGATGTCAGAAGTCTCATCAGTATCACCGCTGAATATCGGTGTATTTAGTCGTACTCCGCTCGGGTATCGTTGTGTCTGGTTACTCGTTGGCTTTGATCAGCTGGCTATGAAAGCATTTCAGGCATGGCACTATGGGTTGATCTCTCGTCAAAAGCGGGATGACTTGCTGAGCCAGGGGGGGCATTGGGTACGGCAGGTTTATGGGGTTGTGCAGCAGTACAGATCTGTAGCTGTAACGCGTGATGATATTCGCCTTCAAACGCCGGTTGGTATGGAGGCGGTCAAGCGCCTGGGGGAACCTGACGCAGACATTATGTCTGGCACATCGCGTTCCGCTTTTTCGCCCCCACTCAATAAAACTTCTGTGCCAACATTGCCCACCTCTTCAAAAAAAGGAGCTAAATCATGATTATGAATCGACAGGTAAAGTCTTTTTTGATGCCAGGTGTTCTTTGCGCCGCGTTGTTGTTAACGGGGTGTGCAGGCACTGCGTTGGGCGAGTGGAACCAGAAAATCAGTGACGCTGC
>NZ_JBZXDO010000207.1:0-831 GCF_058725505.1 Serratia sp. A07 | reverse complement strand
CGCGTGGAGATCACCATCGATGAATGGGAGGTTAGAACCATTCGTCGCAAGCGCAACAGCCAATCGCAGTTCGGGGTTAAGAAAGCATACGCGGACGACACACAGTATGTGAACCTCGTCCAGCGAGGCTCGTTGACGCAGGACAAAAAGGGGAACTGGCTCAAAAACATCCCGGCGTGTTGCCGCCACCAGTTCCCGGCCAGCGGGAAACCACTGTCCAGTATGTTTACCACCCCGTTGCAGGCTCTCAAGTTTGCACTGACGGTGGCGGAAGGAGACGCGGAGCTGCGGGCGGTCAAATCGCGCATCACCAAGCTGCGCAACTCCAAGAAGAAATCGGATGCATGACACTCACGACTCACAGCCAGGATAAATATTGATGAACCATTTGATGCTTGACATTGAAACGCTGGGTAAGAAGCCCAGCGCCCCTATCTTGACTATCGGCGCTGTGCTTTTTAACCCGCACAGCGCCGAGCTTGGCGAGCAGTTCTACACCGCCGTAGACCTGCAAAGCGTTATGGCCGGTAAAGCGACACCTGACGCTGATACGATTATTTGGTGGATGAAGCAAAGCAGCGAAGCCCGCGCGGCTATCTGCGTTGACGGTGCGCCGTCGTTGCTGTCTGCGTTATATGACCTGAATAAGTTTATCCGGGCCAATGTCGCCAATCCTCGTAGCATGCGTGTGTGGGGGAACGGCGCTGTATTCGATAACGTTATCCTGCGTGAGTCTTACCAGCGTGAATGCGTTCCGTTGCCGTGGGAGTGGTACAACGACAGGGACGTGCGCACTATCGTTGAGCTTGGCCGCGTAGTTGGCTTTGATCC
>NZ_JBZXDO010000206.1:0-836 GCF_058725505.1 Serratia sp. A07 | reverse complement strand
CCGTTCAGCGTGATCCGCTCTCGCAAATCATCGATATCCGTATTCCGGCATCAGTAAAACCGACGGTGGCTGACGCGCTGCGTTATGCGCTGCGCCAGTCGGGCTATTCACTGTGCGCGACCGGATCGGCAAACGGCGTGCTGTACCGCCAGGCGCTGCCGGCGGTGCAGTACCAACTGGGACCGATGCGTTTGCGTACCGCGCTGCAGGTACTGGCAGGCCCCGCGTGGCAGCTTGAGGTAGACGACGTGCAACGTGTTGTCTGCCACAGCCTGCGTGACGGGTATCAGTTGCCGGCGACACAGCTGCCGCTGGTGACGGTGGCGCCGGCCAGGGCGGTTTCAGCACCGGTTTCAGCGCATCCTGCTGCGACGGTCATTGCACCTCCGCCCGTTAACGCGGTACCGACAACCGGCGGGTGGCTGAAAAAATGACTGAGCATAATGACGAAATGGTGCCGATGACACCGGCAAAAAAAGGGTTGCTGCGGAGCAAGACCTTCTGGGGGGCAACGGTCGGCGTCGTTGTTGTCCTGGTTGCAGGCCTCGCCGGCTCAGGGACTATCAGGCATATCGACCAGCGTATTGCCCTGCTTGAGCAGGCACAGAAAGCATTGGCGCCGCAGGATGGCATGAACTCTATGGCCGATGAGCTGCAGGCGCAGGCTAAACAGCTTAAAAGCCTGGCTGAACGCCAGGACTCGCTCATGCGGCAGATTGGTGCGCTGACGCTAACCAATGGGTTACCGGAAAAACTTGCGCAGCAGTTGCAGGCGCAACAGGTTGAGTTGAATGCGCTGAAAGACAGCATTGAGTCCGTGAAAAAGTCAGCGACTG
>NZ_JBZXDO010000205.1:0-837 GCF_058725505.1 Serratia sp. A07 | reverse complement strand
AGCGAGCAGCTGATGCAGCTGCTCGACTCGCTGAACCACAGCGGCAAGGGCAAGGTGTGGTTTGCGGGACAAGGTATTCCCGACAAGCCCGAGGGCTGGAAGATGAAACGGGGGATGCTGTCACCTGCGTGGACGACCCGTTGGCAAGATCTACCAACTGCACTCTAACAGCATCAAAACACCAATAATTACAATTTGTTATACATAATTATAAATTTTTGATTTTGATAAAAAAACAAATTATTATATTGTTTTTTTATTATTTTCTTCTCTCTAAATACTCATCTAGGGCTTCTCTTATAACAGCGCTTGTATTTGTTGGTCCCGAACCGCTGAGTTTGTTTTCAGCGGAAACTCTAGTGATTGCCAAATCAAGAGATTCAGGCATAGCGAAGCTACGGTGAACGGTTTTTTCTACCGATACAACGGGAGAGGCTCCACTGTATTGCTTATCTGCTAATTTATCAGCTAGAGCAGCAACCTGAGCATCACTTGGTTTTTTTGCTGAGCGTGATTTCAAAGCCATTGTGAATACACCTCTTCAATTAAGTGCTCAATCTCTTCGATTGCCATACTGTTGTTAGTTTCCAAAACTGATTTTCCGAGAGGAACAACATCGCGATAGATCTTTCGCTCGCAGTTAATGGAATTTAGAGGTGGCAGAGAAGGAAAATCCCTTAAATACTCAAGGAATTCTGCACGTTCTTTCCCGCGTAAAACAGGATTAGTAGTCGCACGCGTCTGATACATATAAAGCATTAAATCAGGATTGAGGTCTCTCCAAGCCTCCAGCTGATTTTCTAGCTCCTCCAAAGTGTCCAAATCAAACTGTGAACA
>NZ_JBZXDO010000204.1:0-842 GCF_058725505.1 Serratia sp. A07 | reverse complement strand
AAAAAGCTGACGTGGCAACGGCGAACGGGGGAACGCAAGGGCGCCGCGTGCGGCGTGCCATTTACCCTTGCGGGCACACGGGCGACGGTGCTACAAAAGCGGCCGCGCAAGGGGCTGATGAGAGATAACCACCGGTGAGATGAGCAGGAACACACCCGACACGGCGATAAGCCGGGGCGGCCTTGAAGCCCGGCACCGCCGGGCGGTGAGCCTGGCGCGGCGCGGCAATCTTGCCGCTGCAAGCGTGCCCTTGCGTCAGGATGGAAACCCGCTGCCCGAAGGGCCGGGCAGAGACGGCGAAGCCGGCTCTGTGCGAAGCATGACAGCCGACAGGACGCCCAGACCTTCACGCAGTCAGGCAGCACCAGGGAAAGGAAGACAAACAGGAAGAAGATGAAGCAGAGCCGCAACAGCAACAGAACAGGCAACACCATACTGACACCCGGCAAGCCCTGATATCAGCCCCGAACGGCAGCGAATGCGGGCGGCGCAGCCGCACGTCCTCGCTTGCCGGACGCCGCAGGCGGCGGGAAGGGGTTTACGCGCGGCCAAAGTTCGCCGCAGCCCATGCCGCCAACGAGCAGCCAGCGGCAGGGCAAAGCGTAGGGTTAGAGCTGGTTCAGCAAGGCGTCAATGGTCTGCATCGCCTCCCGGTCTTCGCTGGTCATTTCCTCGGCGTTGTTGCTGTCGAGCTGGTTGGCGGCAAAGTGCAAAAGCCGCTGCAATTCCAGCTTGTTGACCGTCACGCACTGCGTGGCGGCGCGGGCCTGCTGAATATCGAACATCAGCGCGTCGATGTGCGCCCTGCCTACACCGTCCCGCTGATACTCTTCAATCTCCAT
>NZ_JBZXDO010000203.1:0-868 GCF_058725505.1 Serratia sp. A07 | reverse complement strand
CAGGGGGCGCAGAGCCAGGCAGCGTACGAAGCGCCGCAGGGTGAACACGAAACGCTGCTGGCGGCGATCTGGCGCGAGCTGCTGAACGTGGAGCAGGTAGGTCGCCACGATAACTTCTTCGAACTGGGAGGGCACTCGCTGTTGGCGGTACGTCTGACTAACCGTCTGCAGCAGGTGGAATGGCAGCTGCCGTTGCAGACCCTGTTCGCCAACCCGACGCTGCTGGCGTTGGCGCAGCAACTGCGGAGAACCGATGAGGCGCTGCCGCCGATCGAGGCTATGCCACGCGGCGCCGAGTTGCCGCTGTCGTTTGCCCAGCAGCGTTTGTGGTTCCTGACGCAGTTGGAAGGCCTGAGTGAAACTTACCATATTCCTCTGGCGCTGAGCCTGCGCGGCGAGCTGGATCTGCCCGCCTGGCGGCAGAGCCTGGATGCGCTCTATGCCCGCCACGAAGCGTTGCGCAGCCGGTTTGTCACCGTCGAGGGGCAGCCGCAGGCGCACATTCTGCCGGCAGACGCGCTGCCGTTGACGGTTCACGATCTGCGTGGGCGGCAGGATGCTCAGAGCCAGGCGCGGCAACTGGCGCAGCGCCTGACGGAGGCGCCTTTCGATTTGACGCAGGGGCCGCTGGTGCGCGCCGCGCTGATCCGCCTGGCGGATGAGGAACATCTGTTCCTGCTCACCTGTCATCACATCGTCTCCGACGGTTGGTCGACCGGCATTCTGCTGCGTGAACTGGGGGCGTTGTACGGCGCTTTCCGTCGTAGCGATGTCGATCCGCTGCCGCCGCTGACGCTGCAATACCCGGATTACGCCGCCTGGCAGCGTCGCTATCTGACGCCGGAGCGGCTGGCGGCGCAGGCGCAAT
>NZ_JBZXDO010000202.1:0-875 GCF_058725505.1 Serratia sp. A07 | reverse complement strand
CCCAGTACTTCTACGGAGGGATAAATTTCAGCCGTCATGTTTCAATTTTCAGCTTGTTCCAGATTGTTAAAGAGCAATATCTTAAACATGACTCGCAAGTCATCTTTAAGATTTTTTCGGTCTGTCGTGACCGGTGATAATGTCTTTCACTCATTATCGGAATGGCGTCCCCAAGGGGATTCGAACCCCTGTTACAGCCGTGAAAGGGCAGTGTCCTAGGCCTCTAGACGATGGGGACACGAAAATCCGATTAAACTGAATAACTTAATCGGTTCGTATCAGCATGAATAACTCATGGCATCAACAGGTAGCGCTTTGCTCGTTACTTTTTCATCAGACAATCTGTGTGAGCACGCCACTCGAACTAATATCTTTAGGTAAGGAGGTGATCCAACCGCAGGTTCCCCTACGGTTACCTTGTTACGACTTCACCCCAGTCATGAATCACAAAGTGGTAAGCGCCCTCCCGAAGGTTAAGCTACCTACTTCTTTTGCAACCCACTCCCATGGTGTGACGGGCGGTGTGTACAAGGCCCGGGAACGTATTCACCGTAGCATTCTGATCTACGATTACTAGCGATTCCGACTTCATGGAGTCGAGTTGCAGACTCCAATCCGGACTACGACATACTTTATGAGGTCCGCTTGCTCTCGCGAGGTCGCTTCTCTTTGTATATGCCATTGTAGCACGTGTGTAGCCCTACTCGTAAGGGCCATGATGACTTGACGTCATCCCCACCTTCCTCCAGTTTATCACTGGCAGTCTCCTTTGAGTTCCCGGCCGAACCGCTGGCAACAAAGGATAAGGGTTGCGCTCGTTGCGGGACTTAACCCAACATTTCACAACACGAGCTGACGACAGCCATGCAGCACCT
>NZ_JBZXDO010000201.1:0-889 GCF_058725505.1 Serratia sp. A07 | reverse complement strand
AATCGTACCCCAAACCGACACAGGTGGTCAGGTAGAGAATACCAAGGCGCTTGAGAGAACTCGGGTGAAGGAACTAGGCAAAATGGTGCCGTAACTTCGGGAGAAGGCACGCTGGCATGTAGGTGAAGTCCCTTGCGGATGGAGCTGAAGCCAGTCGAAGATACCAGCTGGCTGCAACTGTTTAATAAAAACACAGCACTGTGCAAACACGAAAGTGGACGTATACGGTGTGACGCCTGCCCGGTGCTGGAAGGTTAATTGATGGGGTCAGCCGCAAGGCGAAGCTCTTGATCGAAGCCCCAGTAAACGGCGGCCGTAACTATAACGGTCCTAAGGTAGCGAAATTCCTTGTCGGGTAAGTTCCGACCTGCACGAATGGCGTAATGATGGCCAGGCTGTCTCCACCCGAGACTCAGTGAAATTGAACTCGCTGTGAAGATGCAGTGTACCCGCGGCAAGACGGAAAGACCCCGTGAACCTTTACTATAGCTTGACACTGAACATTGAGCCTTGATGTGTAGGATAGGTGGGAGGCTTTGAAGCGTGGACGCCAGTCTGCGTGGAGCCATCCTTGAAATACCACCCTTTAATGTTTGATGTTCTAACTCGGCCCCGTGATCCGGGGTGAGGACAGTGTCTGGTGGGTAGTTTGACTGGGGCGGTCTCCTCCCAAAGAGTAACGGAGGAGCACGAAGGTTAGCTAATCACGGTCGGACATCGTGAGGTTAGTGCAAAGGCATAAGCTAGCTTGACTGCGAGAGTGACGGCTCGAGCAGGTACGAAAGTAGGTCTTAGTGATCCGGTGGTTCTGAATGGAAGGGCCATCGCTCAACGGATAAAAGGTACTCCGGGGATAACAGGCTGATACCGCCCAAGAGTTCATATCGAC
>NZ_JBZXDO010000200.1:0-890 GCF_058725505.1 Serratia sp. A07 | reverse complement strand
ATTCGAGGTTATGAAATGAAAAGTGAAGAAAAAATGCACGATGAGTGGGAGTTCTTGCTCGAGGAATATTTTTTCACCAAACAACTACGTGCAGCAACGGAATGGAGTTATAGGAAAGTAGCACTAACATTTACGCGTTTTATTGGTGGAGCTATAACACCTGCTATGGTGACGCAAAGGGATGTGTTGCTTTGGCGTCGGCATCTGTTAAAGGAGAAAAACCTTTCGGTACATACCTGGAACAATAAGGTGGCCCATCTGCGGGCAATATTTAATTTGGGTATTAAAAAAGCGTTGGTTCAGCACGGTGAGAACCCTTTTAATGGAACGGTAGTTCGATCTGACACTAAGAAAAAACGAATATTGACGAAGTCTCAATTGACCCGTCTTTACCTCGTGATGCAACAGTATGAACAGCGGGAGAAGGAAAGAAAACCAGTGAAGGGGGGAAAGTGCGCACTCTATCCTACCTGGTTCTGGATGACGGTATTAGACACATTTCGATATACCGGTATGCGTAACAATCAGATGATCCACATCCGCCTGAGAGATGTGAACATTGAGCAAGGTTGGATCGAACTTCGACTTGAAGGCAGCAAAACACATCGGGAGTGGAAAGTACCGGTGGTTCGTCAATTAAGGGAGCGAATAGAGCTGCTCATGATGCGTGCAATCGAGCGAGGTGCGGATCAGCATGACCTGCTTTTTGATGTCAAACGGTTCACCAGTCCACGGAATACTCATTACATCTATGACGAGAAAAACGTTCTGCAGTCATTTCGTAGCTTCTATCGTCGGTTGTCCAGGGAGAGTGGCTTCGATATTTCCTCACACCGTTTCCGTCACACACTTGCCACGGAGTTGATGAAATCCCCGGACAGAAATCTAAA
>NZ_JBZXDO010000199.1:0-905 GCF_058725505.1 Serratia sp. A07 | reverse complement strand
GATGTGGAAAAAGGCCTGAATAATAATAAAACAAACTTTAACCAACAGAATAAAGATTATACAATAAAGCATCAGGCGGCGGTGTTACATCAGGCGAAGTTTACTGACCCACGTGATGATAAAAATGCTGATTATTTGAAGCAAGCCCAAGAACTGCTGAATAAACAAAAAGGCGGTAAGGATGAAACAAAGTGAGGTTCGTGAAGAAGTTGCAATGATCTTCAAGGCGATCAAGGAAAGTGATGCTGAGGTGCCATCCTTTTCAGAAGGAATGCGCCCGTCTATTATTTATTTGTGCTTAGTTCATTTGATAATGATTGTAGGTATGATTCCTATGGTGATGTTCGATAGGCGTATAGACAGTAACTTTTACTGTGGCATGTATTTCTTCTCGGTTTTATTTAACTTAGGGTTTGGCGCGCTTATCTATTCGTATTATATGCAGTACTTGTTGATCCCGAAAGAAACAAGGGTGAAATCTCGGCTTTTGGCCATGTTAAGAGAAAAGGTCTCTCACTATGCTTATTTCCATTTTGGCATATTACTAACCATATCAGCCTATTGTTTACCGGATGGAATGGCTTCATTACTTCCATTTGTACAAATACCGTTATTTTTTATAACCGGATTTATTCTTCTCTTCGACCTAGGCCGATACAACCTCCCCAGCCTGGCGGGGCTGGTCGATGCAGCTAAGGACGAGTTCAAAAACAATGAGTTGCAAGAGTTTCTCAATGGTGTAAACAAGGAAAAACGATGAAGTATTCTCAAAAAATAATGATGGTAGCCCTGGTCAGCAGTACACTGGCTCTATCCGGCTGTGGCGCCATGAGCACCGCCATCAAAAAGCGCAACCTCGAGGTCAAGACCCAGATGAGCGAGACCATCTGGCTCGAACCGGCCGG
>NZ_JBZXDO010000198.1:0-928 GCF_058725505.1 Serratia sp. A07 | reverse complement strand
TCCACCGCGCGCGCCAGAATGTCGACGTACTCGGTATCATGACGGGCATCCCCGTTAAGTCCGCCCCCCTCGATGCGCACCACGCCGCGCTCAACCTGGTAGCCCGCCAGGCTGCCGTCGGCGTTCAGTTGCGGCTTGCCGGTGGTCAGGGTCATGCGCCCGGCGTTGATGGTGCCGCAGCCGTTGCAGACAATGCCGGCGGGGTTGGCCACAATCACCTGCGCCTTGCCGCCGGCCACTTCCATAAAACCGCGCAACTGGCTGGGATTGTTGCTGTTGACTTCGTTGAGGATGACGCGCGCCGGCGCGGAATTGGGATTGAGATTAGGGTTACCCTGGATCATCCCGGCCATCTGGGTCGAGGTCATCACCGCCGAGTTGTTGAGGATGGCGCCTTTGGCGTCAACATCGAACTGCTGGTACTGGTTGTGCGACACGCCGGCCTGGTTGGGGGCGGTGATGTTGACCTGCGGCAAGCCGTTCTGGGTATTGATGACCTCCGGCCGCTGGGAAGGATTGGCACCGCCGTCCGCCACAATGCCGTCTGCCATGACGGGGCCGGCGAACATGAGCAGCCCCAGCAGCCACACTGACCGACGCACGGTGACCCACAGACGACTTCCACCCGTTATCCCTGAACCGATGCGCTGCCCCGGTTCGCTGCTGCAGCTGCGGGCCAGTTCGGACACCACCCGCAGTTCCCCGTGAGTGCGGCTGAAGATAAGGCGATAACAATGTTTGTTCATGGGTCACATCCGTGAGAAAAGTCAGTCCAATCAGGTCAGTATCAGCAACGTTGCCGGTATCGCGATGTTCAGATTTCCAGATTTACGCTAAAACCCGCGGTCGCACCGGAGGTATGGAACCCTGCGGGCTTGTAGAGCGGCACGCCGGCAAACAGGTCATAGCTGAATCGCCCCCACAGCGC
>NZ_JBZXDO010000197.1:0-956 GCF_058725505.1 Serratia sp. A07 | reverse complement strand
TTAGATTGGATGCCAAAATCGAATTCATACAGGCTTATAATTCTAATTTAGATTGGATGCCAAAATCGAATTCATACAGGCTTATAATTCTAATTTAGATTGGATGCCAAAATCGAATTCATACAGGCTTATAATTCTAATTTAGATTGGATGCCAAAATCGAATTCATACTGACTTATAATTCTAATTTAGATTGGATGCCAAAATCGAATTCATACTGACTTATAATTCTAATTTAGATTGGATGCCAAAATCGAATTCATACAGGCTTATAATTCTAATTTAGATTGGATGCCAAAATCGAATTCATACAGGCTTATAATTCTAATTTAGATTGGATGCCAAAATCGAATTCATACTGACTTATAATTCTAATTTAGATTGGATGCCAAAATCGAATTCATACAGGCTTATAATTCTAATTTAGATTGGATGCCAAAATCGAATTCATACTGACTTATAATTCTAATTTAGATTGGATGCCAAAATCGAATTCATACTGACTTATAATTCTAATTTAGATTGGATGCCAAAATCGAATTCATACAGGCTTATAATTCTAATTTAGATTGGATGCCAAAATCGAATTCATACTGACTTATAATTCTAATTTAGATTGGATGCCAAAATCGAATTCATACTGACTTATAATTCTAATTTAGATTGGATGCCAAAATCGAATTCATACTGACTTATAATTCTAATTTAGATTGGATGCCAAAATCGAATTCATACAGGCTTATAATTCTAATTTAGATTGGATGCCAAAATCGAATTCATACAGGCTTATAATTCTAATTTAGATTGGATGCCAAAATCGAATTCATACAGGCTTATAATTCTAATTTAGATTGGATGCCAAAATCGAATTCATACAGGCTTATAATTCTAATTTAGATTGGATGCCAAAATCGAATTCATACTGACTTATAATTCTAATTTAGATTGGATGCCAA
>NZ_JBZXDO010000196.1:0-968 GCF_058725505.1 Serratia sp. A07 | reverse complement strand
GGTACACTACCGATGAACAACTGATCTCGCTGCTCAGCTACATGCTGCAGGTCGGCGAGACCCACAGCCCGGCCGCGTTGCTCAAGCAGCTGGCCGCGCGTGTACCACACCATGAGGATAAAATCATGACGATCGCTGAACGACTGAAGGAAGAAGGCCGCGCGCAGGGGATCGCCATCGGCCGCCAAGAAGGCCGCCAAGAAGGACGCCAAGAAGGCGAGCGCGAGGCGGCGATCAAGATCGCCCGCACCCTGCTTGACAGCGGCCTCGATCAGGCCACGGTGATGAATGCAACCGGCCTCACCGCCGACGAGCTGGCGCAGATCCGCCACTGATCACCGACACCGAGACGACCGCTTGCTGGACAAAACCACCCCTGCCGCCGACCCGGCGGACACCACCACCGACCTGAGCCACCTGGCGTTCTGCGCCCTGGTGGCCCTGGCGCTCGAGCGCCAGTCGGGCGGTGCATCCACCCCCTACGCCGAAACCCTGTTCCTCATCCGCTGGCTGGCCACCGCGCAAAAGCAAAAGCGTTTTCCCAGGAGCGTGGCAATTGACATTCAGTGGTTGCTGGAGCGCGGTCGCAGGCATGGCGCTGCAGCCAAACTGCGCCAGCACCTTGAGTATCTGTGGAAGTCTTGCTCGGGTAATATCGCCCGGCAGTCCGACCTGTTTCGCCTCACCTACGCCACCGAAACGCTCAAGCAGCTGGGTTGGGACAATGCGGTGTTGAGCAGCCGCGAATGGCGCGAGGGCGTACTGCCGGAAACGGGCGTGGTCAATGGCTTCTATGTTGAGAAGGCGGCGCTCAATGCGGCCTACGACAGCGACGGCCGGCTCTGCCTGCCCGTTGACCTGCGCGTGGTCGGCGATGTGCAGGCACTGGTGGATGTATTGCGCCGGCATGCCATCGAGGCGCGCATCCTGGAAACCGCGCGCCGGCATACCCGTGTCTCGCTCGTCCC
>NZ_JBZXDO010000195.1:0-977 GCF_058725505.1 Serratia sp. A07 | reverse complement strand
GACCGCGAGCACTACAGTATGCTGGAGAAACCCACCGGCGTACTCACTGAACTGGAGCAGGAAGCGCAGACGCAGCGTGGCCTGCGCCATGATGAGCTGATTGAGGAAGGTGACGCCGCAGCCGACTCCGCCGAGGCTGAAGCCTGCTATAAAGCCGCCAGGCGTATCGAGGAAGAAATCAGCGCCGTGCAGGCGCGCGCCAATATCGCGGCCTGGGACGCCCAAAGCAAGGTGGATGCCGGGGTGGTGGTGTCGTTCTGTCGCGGCGAACTGACCGTACAGCGAGGCGTGGTGCGGCTGATGCCAGAAGGTGGCGACGAGCGCGCAGACGACACCGGCAGCGATAACAGCGGCGACACCAACACCTCCCAACAACAAGCGACAGAACCCCAAACCAAGGGCTACAGCGCGGCACTGCTGCGCAGCCTGACCGCCGAGCGGACACTGGCTGTGCAGGCAGCGCTGACCGGCAACCCGCAGGTGGCGCTGGCGCTGCTGGTGCATACCCTGCTGACCAAGATGACCACGCCGTGGGCGGGCAGTGTGCTGGGTGCGAGCGTCAGCCAGCAGCGCGGCACGTTGCTGACCCATGCCCCCGCCAGCGCAGAAACCGACCGCGCCATGACGCGCCTCGGCGAGGTGGAGCAGGGCTGGATGGCGCGACTGCCAAAAGGGTGGGAGCAGGATTTTACCGTGTTGATTGACTGGCCGATGCCGACACTGGTTGACCTGCTGGCGTTCTGCGTCAGCGGCGGCATCGACGGATTGAGCGAAAAGACCGACCGCAACGGACGGGCAGGGGCGCAGCTTGACGGGCTGGAAGCGGCGTTGGGCTTTACCCTGCGTGACTGGTGGGTGCCAACCGCGCAGAACTGCTTTGCACGTCTCAGCAAAGACCAGTATCTGACGACAATTAATCTGGCCGGTTCGCGACAATTATTTTGGCCGGTTTGTAATCTGAGATCACAACCTACTCA
>NZ_JBZXDO010000194.1:0-985 GCF_058725505.1 Serratia sp. A07 | reverse complement strand
AATAAACGCTGGCGCTTACTTTCAAAAGACGACGGCCATAATTGGCTGTTGCTTACCCACAATGATTACAACTGCGTGATCGATAAATAGAGGGAGGTGGAGCGTGATTATTAACACATGCGAATTAACCGGGAAAGCCCTCGATTGGGCAGTTGCAGAAGCTATCTGCCTACCGATGAAATCTCATGACGATGTGGAGTGGCCTGATGATGTGGAGTGGATAGCAGAGGGTGACGGCCGGATCAACCACTACACCGAATATCACAACCACTGCGGAATGAATCGGCGTTATGACAAGGAACCATTCTCTCCTTCATCTGATTGGAGCCAATGCGGCCCGTTGATTGAAAAATTTCACATATCGTTCAGTGGTGATGAGTCCAATTATCTGTTTTCAGCCTGCCGAGCAATCGTGGCCTTGCACCTTGGCGATGTTGTAGCAATACCAGACGGGCTTTGCGAGGCCCAGGAGAAAGCACAATGAGCAAGCTGACAAAGCGGGAGCTGGATTACCTCCACCCAGCTGCAATTCTTCGGTTAAAAATTGAGGTTCAGCACTGGCGCAAAACACCTTGCTGGGATGGCGATCATCTACTTCCAGTCAAGGTAGGGAAAGTTTGCGAATCGCTTATTGAACGCGGTTATTTAGAGCGGATTGATGACCGGTTTTATAAAAATCAAGCCACTATACGGGCGACGAAAAAATGCTTCGAACTGGCATGCCAAGAATGTCATGGCCGAGGAAAGGTATTTAACGATGATGACATTGAAATCGGAGACTGCCCGCACTGCTATCGTGGATTGAAACAACAGGGGGATGCATGACACCAACCAAATCTGAAAGAAAGGTCAAGTTCAAGCCGGGGCAGGTGTTCTATACCTGCTGGCCCTACACGAACGAGGCGGGACGCGTGGAGATCACCATCGATGAATGGGAGGTTAGAACCATTCGTCGCAAGCGCAACAGCCAATCGCAGTTCGGGGT
>NZ_JBZXDO010000193.1:0-992 GCF_058725505.1 Serratia sp. A07 | reverse complement strand
TCCGCCGCTTTCAGGTTCGGTAACCGGTGACCGCCCATGAAGAATGATAAATCGCTTATTCGCCTGACGGCCCCGCGTAAAATCGACCTGCGGGAAGAAACCGCCGCCAACGGCGTTGTTGTTCCCGAGTCGCTGGAGCTACCCGATAACGAGCCGGTCTTCCTGCCTTATCAGCAACGCTGGTTTCTGGATGAAAGCCCGGTCTGTATCGCCGAGAAGTCACGCCGCACCGGTCTGACCTGGGCGGAGGCCGGTCGCAACGTGATAACGGCCAGCAAGGCGAAGCGCGATGGCGGGCGCAACGTGTTCTACGTGGGCAGCAAGAAAGAGATGGCGCTGGAGTACATCGCCGCCTGCGCGCTGTTCGCGCGCGCGTTCAACCAGTTGGCCAAAGCCGATGTGTACGAGTCGACCTTCTGGGACAGCGAGAAGCAGGAAGAGATCCTCCAGTACATGATCCGCTTCCCCAACAGCGGCTTCAAAATTCAGGCGTTAAGTTCTCGCCCGTCCAACCTGCGCGGCCTGCAAGGGGATGTGGTGATCGACGAAGCTGCGTTTCATGAATCGCTGGAGGAACTGCTCAAGGCGGCGCTTGCGCTCAACATGTGGGGCGCGCGCGTGCGGCTGATTTCGACCCATAACGGCGTCGACAATCCCTTCAATGAATACATTCAGGATGCACGCGAAGGCCGCAAGGACTATAGCGTGCATCGCATTACCCTGGACGATGCCATCGGTGAGGGGCTGTATCGTCGTATCTGTTACGTGACCGGCCAGGAATGGTCGCCGGCGGCGGAGAAAGCCTGGCGCGACAACCTCTATAAAAATGCCCCCAACGCCGAATGCGCCGAGGAAGAATACGGCTGCGTACCGCGCAAATCAGGCGGCGCTTACCTGTCACGGCCGTTGATTGAGGCCGCGATGGCGCCGGCCGGCAGTGTGCCTATCCTGCGCTTTGAAGCCAAACCCGAGTTTGAGCTGTGGACGGCCGA
>NZ_JBZXDO010000192.1:0-993 GCF_058725505.1 Serratia sp. A07 | reverse complement strand
GAACGTAGCGCCCCTGCGGGACGAGCACGGCAGCACAGCTGCCTCAACCGTCTTTAAGATCCAGCCTCACCTCAACGCCGGCGTCGTCTGACAGCACGACCGGTCGCGAGGTGGCCCATGCCCCCGCCGCGTTGACACCCGCATAAAATGAGCACGCCTGCGACGTGAGCCGGCTGGCGCCGACGCCCTTTTCCTGTTCCCTGCCTCCCTATAGACTTTGCACCATGTATATTCCGCGACCAGCAAAGCTGTTGTTCCAGCATGATGATGGCTGGAGCCGCTATCTCGACAAACACGGCGACATCCTCAGCGACTGGACCAAACTCGCCGTCGAGCGCATGCTCGCCTGCGGCACCTGCGCCATGGGCGTGCGCCGTTACTGTTGTTCCTCACCGGACTGCACCCATTCCCGCTTTTTCTGTCAAAGCTGCAAGTCCAAGGCCTGCAGCAGTTGTGGCCTCAAGGCCACCGAGCAGTGGATCGCCGAACAACAGCACATCCTGCCCGACTGCGACTGGCAACACATCACGTTTACCATGCCCCACCTGTTGTGGCCGTTCTTCAACAACAACTGGCCCCTGCTCAATGACCTGTTCCGCTGCGCCACCCGCGCCATGCTCCGCTGGGCCCGCCGGCAGGGTATCGAAGTCGGCATCTTTTGCGCGCTGCACACCTATGGTCGGCAGTTGAATCAGCATCCGCATATCCACGTGTCTGTCACCCGAGGCGGCCTCGACATCAAACACAGCACCTGGCGTAATTTGTTCTTTAAAAAGAAAGAAGTGGAAGCCATCTGGCGCAATGCCGTCGTCTATCTGCTGCGGGACAACTACGCCCGCATCAATCCCGGCGCCCTGCCGGGCCTGGGCCATATCCGTAACGAAGATCGGTGGCACCGCTACCTGCATGCACAATACCGGCGTTGCTGGAAAGTGCACTTCGCCAAAAAGACCCGCGGCGCCTGGCGCAGCGTGAAATACCTTGGCCGTTATC
>NZ_JBZXDO010000191.1:0-1009 GCF_058725505.1 Serratia sp. A07 | reverse complement strand
ACCTTTTATTGAACTTTACGAAGCGCGCATATTGCCGGCCAAGCCGTCCGATTTGGTTCAGCCTGTTACGCTGCTCACTGACCATCATGGTGGGACTCATGGCTTTCACCTTCGGCTGTTTTCACTGTTTCACAGGCGGAGGAAATTACCTGCAGCCTGCTCAGCATGACCTTCGTCTCTGCCAGCTGCTCACGCATGACGCCCAGTTGCTCCTGCAAAAGCGACCGTGTTTCTGAGTCGGAAACGGTCTGCACCGCCTGCATCATTTCGCTGGACTCCGGCACGACGTGAAAATCCCTCTCATTCAGCTGGGTTTCCGTTTGCTGCGTAGACTTGGCCGCGTCATTTGCTGCTACGGTTACGCCGGCGTTGTAGCCAACCCAGGACGCTAAAGCCACAACGCCAATGAGTGCCATGTAGGTAAATGAACGCATCAACTTCCTCCTTGTGACGGCTTGCCGCCTTGCGGCCCCGTCGGCGTAATAAAATCATTGATTTGCAGAGACTCGGCGTCACCGAGTTTGCCGATAAGCTCTGGCGGCAGGTCGCTGTTCCCCTGCGCGGCGGTGGTCGTATCTGCGGTGTGGGGTGCAGAGCCTGCTTGCGCCGCCTGTTCACTCGCTTCCTGGTCTTCGATAAACGACGCCCTGAAACCTTCGGTAAACACGATTTCCACGCGGTTGGCGGCGCCAATCGGGATAATCGGGTGGTACTGCTCGGCGCGCTGGATGTAGTAGTCGGCCAGCTTGGTGGCCGCCGTACTGGCGCCGCCTCCCAGACCGGCGCGGGCCACGTCGCCGCCGGAAATGGTTGAGGTTGCCCCCACACCGGCAACGGTCTGCCCCACCTGCTGAACGCTCTGGCCAATGCCTGACAGGGCGCCGGCCCCGAAGGCCAGGCCGAGTATTTTGCCGTTGCGCATCACGGGCACACCCTTGATGCCGGCCTTGCCATAGAACACCGCGTGCCCCTTCACTTCCATATCGATATGCTTGTCACCGACCACACA
>NZ_JBZXDO010000190.1:0-1015 GCF_058725505.1 Serratia sp. A07 | reverse complement strand
CACATGCGACTCTTTCTCGCCCCGATTCATGGTTAGGAAACTCAAAAAGGGGCGATTGAGTTTCCTAACCATGAACGTAAGCTGATGCTGTTCTTGCATCAGATTAACGCACAACGCGTGGTGTTCAGTGGGCAACAAGCGGCATTTCATAATCTGAATACGCCGGAAGACTGCCGGAATTGGCAGCAAGCACGAGAGCTAAAGAAATGAATCGTTCATTGCCCCCCTTGCTGGCCATCGGTGCCTATAGTGGAACGGGAAAAACCACCCTGCTCAAACAGTTGATCCCGATGCTGAAACAGCGCCAGGTGAGGGTTGGGTTGATAAAGCATACGCATCATGACATGGATGTGGATACGCCGGGCAAAGACAGCTATGAGCTGCGCAAAGCGGGTGCCGACCAAACGCTGGTCGCCAGCGATCGCCGCTGGGCATTAATGACCGAAACGCCGGAACAACAACCTTTGGACCTGCGCTACCTGGCAGAACGTTTTGATGCCGATAAGATCGATTTGATTCTGGTGGAAGGGTTCAAACATGAGCCGGTCAGCAAGATCCTGCTTTATCGGGCCGAGATCGGCAGACCGTTGGAAGACATGCTGGATCAGTTTGTCGTGGCGGTAGCCAGCGATCGGCCGCTATCCATCGCGGCTAAGCAATTGGATCTCAATCAACCGGAAAGCATCGCCGATTTTATTGTCGAGTGGTTGAACGGCGCAGCGTAGCTGCGCTTTTTTGCATTTTACGCATAGCAAAAAGCCCTGAACGTCAGTTCAGGGCTTTCGGCTTTATTTGATGCCTGGCAGTGTCCTACTCTCGCATGGGGAGACCCCACACTACCATCGGCGCTACGGCGTTTCACTTCTGAGTTCGGCATGGGGTCAGGTGGGACCACCGCGCTATTGCCGCCAGGCAAATTCGTTTTATTCCAACCGCGCCACTCTCGTGTCGCCATCAGAACCAATCTGTAAACAAGCTGAATATTGTCTTGGTCTCACCAAAACACCTTCGGTGT
>NZ_JBZXDO010000189.1:0-1029 GCF_058725505.1 Serratia sp. A07 | reverse complement strand
AGCTCGTCATAGGTCGGGAACACGGCGCCCTGATTCTGTTGCGCGTACAGGCGGATCATAATCCACGCAGTTTTATCCAGCGGTGACAGACGGGTGTCCAGGAGCAACCGGCGGGGGATGGAGTCATGCACATTGCCCATGTACAGCAGACCGCTGCGCAGATTCGTGACATCGGGATTCCCCGCGTGCTTTTCCGCGCCTATTCGCTCCGCCAGGCGGGCATCCATTTGTTCGAGCGTAAAGGTGATCAGGCTGTCATCAGGTGTGTTGTTTATGCTCATCGATTTTACGCATCCTTTTACGCTGTCCCCGCCCACAGGGCGAAGGCATCAAGCGGTTGTTGGCCTAACGGCACTCAGGCCTGTACCCGATACCAGGTACAGGGTGAATGTCATCACTTCCACAGTTCGTTGTTGTAGCGTTCATGGGTCAACAGCTCCCAGTCATCACCACTGTTTCGGCTGAGCAGTCGCCAGCTAGTACCGATATCAATCTTCATCCAGGCACGCCCGGGGGCGTGCTTGCCTTTAACATGAAGGTGCTTGTAGTTACGTTCCCCGCGGCGGAAACGCCTGACCTGCTCCTTCGCCTTTCTCTGGCAGGATGGCGGCGCCGAACGGGGAACCTGCAAACCCGGCATTAACATCACAGGCTTCATGCCAGCCTCCTTGTATTTCCTCCCGGCGTAGCGCGTGGCGTACGCACGGCCTGAATGGCTTTTTTGGCGGCCGCCGTCTGAGGGGCATCAAAGCTGCGAACGGCATTCCAGACAGCCGTCAGAGAAACATCCATCTGTTCGGCGGCCAGCATCATGACGTCCAGTCCATCGGCACTGGAGGCGTCATCGATGTCGGCTTTTTGCCACTGGCGCCACAATGCCGCGTTCTCGTCGTCGCTGAGCGCTGCACAGCGACCCTGGCGAATGTTGATACCGGTCATGCGTCGGCGGGCTGCAACTTCAACGGTGGAAAGACCAAAATAATGCTGCATCATTTCGATAGAGCCTCCCAACGCCAGTGCACGGTCAAT
>NZ_JBZXDO010000188.1:0-1037 GCF_058725505.1 Serratia sp. A07 | reverse complement strand
AAAGCGGCCTGCACTACAACCTGTTCCGCTACTACGAACCCGAGGTGGGGCGTTTCACCACGCAGGATCCGATAGGGTTACGCGGCGGGTTGAACCTGTATCAGTATGCGCCGAACCCGCTGATGTGGGTGGATCCGCTGGGGTTGAGTAGTAAGCCTTGCAAGACTGAAGAAACAACCCGTGTTCGCCATTACACCAATCGTAAAGGCTCAAATGCAATTGAAGAAAGTGGCGTAATAAAAGCTCAGGATAATGGTCGAGTTTATGTTGAGCCAGCAAATAAAAAACCAATGAGTCAAGTTCAGGCTGAAAATAAATATCAAATTAAACCAGGAAGAGGAAGGGATTATGTTGAGACCGATGTTCCCAACTCACAATTAGAGTGGATTACTAATCCTCGCTATCATACCCAAGAGCTTACTGTGAAGGGTGATGTGCCCTTAAAAAATCCAACGGTCACAAAAAGGAAGTAAGATGTTAAAAGAAAATGAAACAATCAAACTAACAGGTGAAGAAGCTGTTAATATAATCAAGGAGGTTAATTATTTATTGATCTCACTTGGTAATATCGCACATTATTATTACAGCGAGCCAGTTATTAGTGACGATAAGCGGTTAGAGTATGAGAGCGAAACAACTAAATTTATAGACAAGAATAAAGTTACACATAGGCTGGCAGAAATTAGAAGGATATTATCCAGTAAGTTTGATAATAGCCTTGGTGATGATGATATGGATGATATAGAGAGAGCTACAGAGGATACCCCTTATTGGGAGAAGCCGGGGGACTAGCCTCAAAGAAAATTAGGCACTACAGGAATAGCGTGGTGCCTCCTGCTAAACAAACGAATTTAGAATTTAATTAAAGCGTGAAAAGGCAATGTTTGGCTCTTTAAAAATCATATAGAATCAAATGGTTAAGATTGTATGGCAGGCCGCCTGCTGCAACACCGAGAACCCAATCAGGGCAAACCGGGCGCGCGGCTGGTGTACGATCTGGCGGATAACCTGCTGGGCGAGCGCAGCCCGCAGAGCGA
>NZ_JBZXDO010000187.1:0-1049 GCF_058725505.1 Serratia sp. A07 | reverse complement strand
GTACGGCCGCCTTCACGGATTGCGAAACGCAGACCGTCGTCCATCGCGATTGGGTGAATCAGGGTGACAACCATGTTCACGTTGTCGCCTGGCATTACCATCTCTACGCCTTCTGGCAGTTCGATGGTACCGGTCACGTCAGTAGTACGGAAGTAGAACTGTGGACGGTAGCCTTTGAAGAATGGCGTGTGACGACCACCTTCATCTTTGCTCAGGATATACACTTCAGATTCGAACTGGGTGTGTGGCTTGATAGAGCCTGGCTTAGCCAGTACCTGACCACGTTCGATTTCTTCGCGCTTGATACCACGCAGCAGAACACCTACGTTCTCACCAGCACGGCCTTCGTCCAGCAGTTTGCGGAACATTTCAACGCCAGTACAGGTAGACTTAACGGTGTCTTTGATACCAACGATTTCAACTTCTTCGCCAACTTTGATGATACCGCGCTCAACACGACCGGTAACAACGGTACCACGACCGGAGATGGAGAATACGTCTTCGATTGGCAGCAGGAACGGCTTGTCGATAGCACGCTCTGGCTCTGGGATGTAGCTGTCCAGGGCTTCGGCCAGTTCGATGATTTTCGCTTCCCACTCAGCTTCGCCTTCCAGCGCTTTCAGCGCGGAACCGCGGATTACTGGCAGGTCGTCGCCTGGGAAGTCGTACGCGGACAGCAGTTCGCGAACTTCCATTTCTACCAGTTCCAGCAGCTCTTCATCATCAACCATGTCGCATTTGTTCATGAATACGATGATGAAAGGAACGCCAACCTGACGACCCAGCAGGATGTGCTCACGGGTCTGAGGCATTGGGCCGTCAGTCGCAGCTACTACCAGGATCGCGCCGTCCATCTGAGCAGCACCGGTGATCATGTTTTTCACGTAGTCGGCGTGCCCTGGGCAGTCAACGTGCGCGTAGTGACGAGTCGGGGTGTCATACTCAACGTGAGAGGTGTTGATGGTGATACCACGAGCTTTTTCTTCTGGCGCGTTATCGATCTGGTCGAAAGCACGTGCAGAACCGCCGTAGGTTTTAGCCAGTACGGT
>NZ_JBZXDO010000186.1:0-1057 GCF_058725505.1 Serratia sp. A07 | reverse complement strand
CATGCCAGGGCGTTTCATTTGTCCGCCTTGCCCGCGGTCTTGCCGCGCGCTTTTGCAATGGCCGCCTGCAGCGTGGATGCGTCCACCGCGCCGTACATCACCGACGTGGTATCGGCGCTGGCATTTTCCGTTGGCATCACGATAAATGCCGGCGTGCCGCTGATACCCAGTTCACTGGCCAATACCGCATTGCCTTTCAGGTCGATTTCCGCCCCGATGCCCGAGACCGTGCTGCCGACGTTTTGCGCATCGGCACCCGCCAGCTGCGTAGCCTGCCGAATATCCGCCTGCGTCAGCTGTCCCTCGGCGTGTCCCGTCTTGAATAGCGCATGGTGATAGCGGGCATAGGCGTCAGCTCCCTGTTGCCGCCAGATGCTCACCCCGCGGATAGCGGCGTCGCGGGAAAGCGGCCAGCGCTCACCAAAAAATTGGATACTCCCGGAACGCCACCCGCAAGGAAGCGTCCTTGTCCATCACCGCTTCCACCACCGGCGCCATGCGCGAGCACCAGATGCACTGATAGTCGAAAAACTGTATCAGGGTGACGTCGCCGTCAGGGCGCACGGTCGGCGCCTGTTCCGCATCCAACAAAACCTTCTGCTGCGCCAGCACTACATCCAGCGCCTGCCGCTGTTCGGCAGCGTTTTCACGCTGCTGCAGCGTCTCGCTCATCTCAACCAACAGATCGGGATGGTCACGCAGGTAGTCCGCGGCAATCTGGCCAATCGCCGCTTGCTGCTCCGGGGTAAAGGTTACCGCGCCTGGCGAAGCGTATGCCGGCACCTGCGAATACAGCGCTGCAGCGACGCTGACCACGACAGCCTGTGCAGTCGTCTTGATCTTCATGATTTGGGTCCTTTTGGGATTTCCTGTCCGTCATCGGCCACGGCCACCTCGGTGATGCGCAGCAGTTTTTTCCCCGGCATCTGGTCAACGATGGCCGGCACCCGGCGAATGCCGAACTTGTTGACCAGCACGGCTATCTCGCGTCAATTATTTTGGCCGGTCGGCGACAATTAAAATGGCCGGTTCACTACGGCGCCAGTGATGCCGCCTC
>NZ_JBZXDO010000185.1:0-1062 GCF_058725505.1 Serratia sp. A07 | reverse complement strand
TGCGGGTGATTCATCACAGGCTCCGGGTAATAATGCGGCTGGCAAGCCGGCTTAACTGCGGGGACTGATTGTTCCAGGTGGTCACGGCACTGCCGACCAGCCCCGCGACGGTATCTAAAACGCCGGGAAGGTTCTTGTTATCACCGGGACGAACACCGCCCAGCGTCTCCCGGGCACCATTGACCATCACCGCGACCTCGCCGGCGGCGCGAACCAGCGGGATAGTCTCCGGGAGCTGGCCGGTCAGTTGATTAAGCCACGGCACCGATTGCGCCAGCGGGGCCGCCACATTGCCCAGGCTCCCGAGTACACCAGGCACGCGGGTGAATGCGGCGACCGGGTTGCTTTTCATCTGGCGGGCCACGCGTACGACGTTGGAGGCGGTCTGCAACGCTGACTGCGCCTGACGGGCATACCCCACGGCGCTGCGCACCATGCCGCCAATCCCGGCGCCGGGCAGCGCACCGGCTTTGCCCTGGGACAGACTCGGGAGACTGGTTCTGACGCCTGGCGGTGTCATCGGTGAGGCCGGGTCGCCGGCAAACTCGCGCAGAGTCAGATCAACCGAGATGGCCTGCGCCGCGCCGTCCTGCCCATTAAGCTGATAACTGCCGGCAATATCGGTAATGACGAACCAGCCCTTGTAGTCGCCGTTACCCAGCACAAACGCCAGCGCCTGGTGTGCCTGATTGGCGGCCATCAGTTTCTTGAACTCCGCATCCGGGGAGCAATACTGCTGATGAAACAGCACCGTTATGTGGTATTCGTCGAGCTTGGCGCCGACGAACTGCAGGCCGGGTTTATTGCTGATGCGCGCCTGTTCGGCAAAATCACTGCCGAAGGTGCCATCGAAGGCATCAAAACTGGTGGCCAGCTGAAAGGAAATATCACCAAGGACGGCAAACATCACTCAAAACTCCTGCGTTGCTGTTGTTGCAGGACGCGAGCCAGCATCTGCTCGAGCTCGCGCACCCCCATACCCAGCGCGTTTTGTATCTCCGGGCCGGCATTCTGGCGTTTACCATCAATGTGGATGACCGGCGCAAAATGCACCGTGATACC
>NZ_JBZXDO010000184.1:0-1067 GCF_058725505.1 Serratia sp. A07 | reverse complement strand
ACGCGTGGTTTAGTTTGAGTTTTATATTATTATCAGGGTGCTGCATCTTGCATACGTGCAGTAATCCAGATAACTAACCCACAAAAAGGAATTGATATGAAGGTTTCTGCTATCTTTGCATCTCTAACTCTGGCCGGTTTTTGCTTTGCTGCAAACGCCTCTACTCCTAGTAATGTCGCCGTATACGCCACTGAACAATCTCAGGGGTCTATATCCATTGGTGATAAAACTGCATACACCAAAACCTTTGAGGTTTCCTTAGCAAAATTATCTGCTGATACTGTCGATTTATCAAAGCTTTGCCTAAAGGCTTACTCTCCAGACAAGAAAGAATATAAACTCGATACTGTTGATGAGGTTTTAACCTCTGGTTCCCTGAAAGAAGGTAAACCGGTAAAGGGAATTGCTGTGTTTGCTTCTGAGAATGATGACGTCCTCAAAGCCGCTCTGGTAAAGATTTCCGACGATTGTAAATAATCTGATAAAGCAGCCAGCGGGCTGCTTTATGAAGTTTTATATTTCCAAAATTAGTGTATGCCGCGAAAGTGTTCGGTAAACCGTTGGGCGTGAAACAGAAAATAGTTCCGCCAGATCGCTGATTGAGTACTGGCCAGTTTCCCGCATACGGCATAGCTCTTTTTGCTGTTTTTCAGACAGTTTCGGCTGCTTCCCCCTTAATTTTCCTTTCGCTCGTGCAATCGCCATGCCTTCGCGAGTCCGCAGGCGTATCAGGTCGCCTTCAAATTCGGCAAACGTGGCCAGCACATTGAAAAACATCTTTCCCATAGGATCTGCCGGATCGTAGAGGCTGGCTCCCAGCGCCAGCTTCACGCCTCTGGCCTGTAGTGCATCCGCTATCTCTCGTGCGTCAGGAACTGACCGCGCCAGCCGGTCAAGCTTGGGAACAACCAGCGTATCGCCGCTGCGCACAGCGGCCAGCGCCTGATGAACAGTAGCACGCCTGCGGCGTGAGCTCGTCTGCTGCGCAGCCGAAGTACTTTCCCCCTTCATCGCCACGACTTATACTTTCCCTGCTTTCTTACCTAAAAACTCATATCAATCGGATA
>NZ_JBZXDO010000183.1:0-1083 GCF_058725505.1 Serratia sp. A07 | reverse complement strand
AACTCCGGTACCTGGCTGAAGTCATACCCATCAAGGCCTTTTCCAGCCGGCAGACGCGCTTCTTTCAGATACCGTTTTCGCCGCTCCGTTGTTCTGTGCCCGGATTCTTCTGCGCACAGCGCCAGCAGGTATCTGGAGGGACTCCACCCCTCCGATAGCGCCACTTTTTCCAGTGGGTGCCATTCCATGCCCATTTTCGATAATCGCAGTTCGCGCAGTAATCGCTCCAGCGTGCTGATATCTGTCATCGACTGGCCTCCGACACGATTTTTTCATAGTCCGCCAGTTTATGCTGAACGACCGTCTGCGGTGCCGGGGTCTGAACCGGTATTCCCAACTGGCGCTGGACCTGATCCAGCGTCAGTTCGCGACCTGACTTCAACAGCTGCGCCAGTTTTTTACGAGGGTCATCGATATCATCATGCTCCGCAGCCATTTTCAGCGTTTGCACCATAATCCGGCAGGCCAGCCCTGGTGTCGCCCGGGTGCACAACGCCCGCCACAACGCATTCCAGCGTTCATCAGGCAAGATATCTTCACGCAGGGCGGCGTGGTAAAGCGCATTCGGTTTTTTCACCAGACTATCCAGCATGTGTCTGAAGTCGATGCTGCGTGCCCGCCGTTTGCCTTTCTCCGGCCTAACCCGTGCGCAGTGATAGACTTCGCTGCTGCCGTTATAAAAACTCAACCGGTCATCCCACAGGCGAACCTTCAGCGTCAGGCCGATCAACCTGGACGGCACGCTGTAAACCACCAGTTTCACCGTCACCGTACTGCTGGCTGTTACGCGGGCCAGGAGCTCTTCATAATCTGCGCAGCGCTGTAGCGGCAATGGATTGAGGTGTTCGCGTTCTTGTGCAACTGCGCCGGCATGGCGTTGGTTATGACGCAACACTTGCGTGGTGATGAAGCTGCGGTATTCTTCTACGCTGTCGAAGTCGGTGTTTCCGCGCATAAGCAAAGCCTGACGTATCCGGCGCTTGAGGTGACCATGTGCTGATTCCACCGCGCCATTCTCGTGGCCTTTTCCCGGATTATTATGCGAAGCCAATACGCCATAGTGTTCGCAAAAGGCGGCATAGC
>NZ_JBZXDO010000182.1:0-1084 GCF_058725505.1 Serratia sp. A07 | reverse complement strand
CTCCCGGATGGGCCAGATATCGCCCACCGTGCCGAGGTTGGCCGCCTGAGTCAGCGAAGGCAGCGCCAGGCAAAGGGCAACCAGTACGCGGCGCATCACTGCCCTCCTTGCATGGCGGCAGCGAGATCCTTGCGTATCTGCGGCGTCACATCAGGCAGGCCGGCCACCACGGCGGCGCTGACCACAATCACCTCATGCTGCGCTTTGGCCCGCGCCGTCAACACCTGATTGAGCTTCTGGTTATAGCGCTGCAGCAGCGCGGTGCGCTCTTCATCGCTGAGTTTGAGACGCGCGCTTTGCAGCAAAAACCTGTCGGTTGTGCCCTTCATGTCGAAGGTCACCAGCTTGGGCGGCTGCAACAGCAGCAGCCAGAGTGCCGCCGTCACCAGCACGGCGCACACCACCGAGACAAACCCGGTCAGCCAATATTCGCGGGGGGTCACCATCGCGGACCTCCTAAACAGTTACAGTGATGAGGGCTGAAAAAGAGGAAATGGATGACCAGAAACAGCCCCGTGGCGACGCCCAACACGAAGACCCATCGGCACACACCACCGAACAGGGCCGCCAGCCTTGGGTAATCAAGGGCTTTCGCCCCCACAGCGGCAATCCCCATCACGCCCGCGGCCGCAATAGCGACGGGAAACACGGCCTGCATCAGCGCGTCTGCTGATTGGAATGCCCGACCACCGAGAAGCGCCTCGGCGCTCATGATGGCCAGCCCCCCACCCAGATAAAGCACCCCTGCGCCAAACAGCGTTACCAGCGCATACCCCACGCCGCGAAACCACTCGGTGGCGATAAAGCGCGCGGACAGCGCTGATCGCTCTGCCACCGTCGATTTTGTGTGATGCACAATCCCCTCCGTCAAAGCGTTGCCTGCGAAAGCAGACCGGAAACGCCGGCTATTACCCACAGCCCCAGGGCAAGGCGCAGCAGGTTCACTGCCTGATGCCCCTTGCCCGCCCATTGATACCGCAGCGCCAGCCCTGCGGCCGCCAGAAGTCCGGCGCACACCACCGAGACAAACCCGGTCAGCCAGTATTCGCGAGGTGTCACCATCCCGGACCTCCAAGACAATTGC
>NZ_JBZXDO010000181.1:0-1090 GCF_058725505.1 Serratia sp. A07 | reverse complement strand
GGTGCATCAACGAAACCGAACTGTAACGTACGTTCTTTCACACAGAGTGTGAATAAAACAACGTACGTACCTGAGTTACCGGCCGAACTGCAAAACATCATCGCGACGGATGATCAGCGGCAGATTGGCGTCCAGCTTAAGGCATTGCCTGCAGAGGTTGCCCGTCAGGTGCTGGAGAGTCTTGAGCAGGCAATGGCCAAAGGCTACCTGAATAATCCCACTGGTTGGCTGCTGGCGGTGATCAAACGGGCCAGAAATGGTGAGCTGTATGCAAGTGCCAAATCCCCAGAACCTGCCAGGCCTGTACCGCGACGCCAAATACCTTGCTCTGCGGCGCCAGCTAAACCAATAGGTCCGGTCCGTCAACACCTGGCGTCGCGGGACCATGTAAGCGGTGTTGTGGACAAATTACGCCAGCAAATGATGCGGGCAAAAAAATGAGTCGTGAGTGCAGATAATCAAGTTGTTCGAAAATAGACCACTACTAGCATTGGTTGAAAAGTCATCACTGTTGACAGTGTCAACGGTGATTGAAAAGTAGCCACTGTTGACAGTGTCAACGGTGATTGAAAAGTAGCCACTGTTGGCAGTGTCAACGGTGATTAAAAAGTAGCCACTGTTGGCAGTGTCAACGGTGATTAAAAAGTAGCCACTGTTGACAGTGTCAACGGTGATTAAAAAGTAGCCACTGTTGACAGTGCCAACAGTGATTAAAAAGTAACCGCCGTTAGCAGTGTCTGCGGTGGTTAATATAAAGTCCGTTCTTGCAGCATCAGTAGTGGATAAAAAACGCACTACTTAGGCTGCGGCTTTGTGGGGAGAATCGAATGAGGTACTAACCAAGGCACTCTTTTTCATTTCGTACAGAAAAAGAGTTTTGAATTGCTGCGTTATGCCCAAGTCGAGACTATTTCAAGCCAAACATACTCCCAGTAGTTAGAAGGATGATCAAAATGGCAGATTCAACAGAGAATACCCAGCACAAGCCTGCACAGACGCGAGCCGGGGCGCTGAAATCGACGTTAACCGTCCAGTTGCATACACAATATGCAATATTGTTATGGGAGGGACGGCAGCGTGAGAAAGAGTC
>NZ_JBZXDO010000180.1:0-1124 GCF_058725505.1 Serratia sp. A07 | reverse complement strand
TTGCCGGCCAATGACACCGTGATTAACGACTTCTTTGCCGAACTGCCAAAGGCCACGCCCACGGACTTTCTGGTCAACCGCGAAACGCTGGTTGCCATTCCGCTGTCGCAGGGCGCCATCAGCGACGAGGTGCTGAAGCAACGTATTGACGAGAGCTTTGCCATGGCGCTGCGTATGGGGGTGCTGTGAGGGTATTCGGTGGTTTAAGAGCGAGAGAGGTATATGAGGAATTTGTATGACGCATGACGATTTGAATCTGCTTGCCGTGCGGTGGTTGAAACGTCCTGAAAGCGCCAATGGGCCGGGATGTCAGGTCGCGCTCACCGAAGTCGGTGGACTATATGGCGGGGAGCGCGCCGATGCGTTTGGATACCGTTGGGGATTTGGTGGCGGTTCCGTGGTGGTCGAGTCGAAAGTGAGTCGCTGTGACTTTCTTGCCGATCGAGCCAAACCGCATCGCAATGGAGGCCGCTGTGGAATGGGAACCTATCGCTACTACATTTGCCCAGAAGGACTTATCGACATTCAGGATTTGCCAGAGAAGTGGGGGCTTTTATGGGTCAACAAGCGGGGTCACATCAAATTGAAAGCAGGGCATCTTTGCGGTTGCCGAACCGCGGGGTTTCGGGGGCGCGAGCTAAAACCCTTTTGGCAGCATGATGCCGACTTGCGTTTCGAGCTGGACATGCTGGCCCATGCTCTGGTCAGGTTTGGCGATCCGGAGGAAACCAAAACACGGGTCAGGGAAGCAAACCGAGTGCACAATCGACTCGCCAATGATGTTAATCGACTGCGTGCACAGCTGAAGACGTACAGCAATGATCGTTACCTGTTGATGCTCTATCAACAACGGTTTGGTGAGTTGGATGCATGAACCTGATGAAGTTAATGAAACGGCGCTGCGGCATGACTTTACCACGTGATCACCAATTGTTTTTATGGGGAATTCCGATGACATTTCGGGAGCTTGTCAACCGGCCGTATCGCCAGATGGGCTATGCGGCCTTGCTGGTACTGGCGGCAATGGGGCTTCGGGGATGGTGTGCAGACATGGTGTGGCTGTCGCTGTACCTGCCGGGGCTGGAATGGCTGGCCGCCACAGCGCTGCCGGTGCTCCGCTGGGA
>NZ_JBZXDO010000179.1:0-1126 GCF_058725505.1 Serratia sp. A07 | reverse complement strand
TCACCGCCTTCCTGCGCGCGTGCCTGCTCGCTGAGGAAGCTGGCGAGGGTCTGCGCCGGGATACCCGCCGCGGTCAGCTCGCTGACCGCCCGGTGCGTCGGCGCCAGCCCCACCACCTTCGGCGGGTTTTCCAGGCTGGCCAGCGCGGCGGCGACCACCTTGAACTGGGTGGTTTTGCCTACCCCGGCATAGCCCTGGATAGTGACAAAGCGGTCCTTGCTGGTTAAAATCATCTGTGCAGCCTGCCGCTGTCCCTGAGTCAGGCTCGGGTGCCCGGCAACCGCATCCTTCTGGCTGGGGCCTTCAAGTAATTGAGTTAAGCCACTGATGGTAGCAGCCAACGGCGGCAGGCTGTTCTTCCCCTCGGCGATATGCCGCAGCACCGTTTTCTCCTGCTCCCAGCTCTCGCGCCGGATATAGGTGTCACCGCGTCCCTGAACGGTGGACAGGGCAATAATGTCGCCGCGCCGCTCAAGCCGCGCCAGCTCATCCAGCGCCACACCCGGCGTGACGCGCGCGTCCATCTGCCCGGCCAGGGCCGCCACCTTCAGCGCGGAGAACATCACGTTCGTGCCCGTCGCCTTTTCCATCGCCAGTCCCACCGCGCGCGTCGTCGGCGTCAGGCGCGCCTGTTGCAGGCTGCGCAGGGCGCCTGTGACATCATCTTTGCCGCTGAGCGCCTGCAACCCCTGCGTGACCGTCACCGAGGTGCGCGTGTGCGTGAGCCTGGCGGTAATGTCCGCCTCCGAGAGCGGCGTAAAGGCGAGGATGGCGTCTCCGCTGCGCCGCAGCTGGTTGACCGTGGCATCCGAGACCTCCTTGCCGGCCAGCACCGCCACCACCTGCCCCTGCGTTTTGCGGCTCGCCCCCAGCGATTCGGTATAGGCGTAGTCCATCTTCAGCGGGGCACCGGTGAGCGGGATGTGCGCACGCTTGCCCTGCGCGTCCTCAACAACCAGTCGCTCCCGAAACAGCAGGCTTTTGGGTTTGATGCCGACCACCCGCAGCTCGGCCCCGGCGCGCAGATGATGCCCCAGCTCGCCGGTCGCCCTGACCCGCTCACCTTCCTGCAGCGTCAGTGATGCCTTCTGCCAGAGGCGGTAACTGCTGTCGATGGCGCTTATCG
>NZ_JBZXDO010000178.1:0-1130 GCF_058725505.1 Serratia sp. A07 | reverse complement strand
CCCTGATTATCGAGGCCCCCGGCATCGAGACGCAGGTCGCCGTTACTGCCCACCGTCCCGCCGGCATTGTCGAGCAGGCCGCCGACCTGCCAGTGCTGCGCCGCGCTCCCCAGCGCCACCAGGCGGCCTCGCTGATTGACTAACTGACCGGCCGAAAGCCGGAGGTTCTGCGCCTCGATGGCACCGTCACTGTTATCCAACTTGCCCACCAGGGTGAAACGACTCTCACCGTCACCGGTCTGTGACCAGGTCGCCTGTTGATTGGACAGGTTGTCGGCATCCACCGTCCAGCGCCCGGCCTTGACCCTGGCCTGCTGCGCATCCACATTTCCCTTCGTGTTCACGGCCAGCTCACCGCTGTCTACGGTGGACTGGCGCAATGCCACCCCGCCCTCGTGGGCCGTCAGCGCGGTACGGCCGGCTCCGACCTGCGCGCCGCTGATATCCACCCGCCGCCCGGTCGCGTTGACGTCTTTTTGACTTAGCAGACTGCCGCTGGCGCGGATATCCCCCTGGCTATCAAGTTGCAGATTGGCAGCCTGGACCAGCGTACTGTCGGCATTGCTGCCCGCCAGCAGGTGACCGTTGCTCTGGATGCCGCGCGCGGCGTTCAGGTGCACATTCCCGGCCGCCGCCAGCGTCCCGGACTGCGTCAGCATTCCCTCGCGACTCTGCACGGCCAGTTGTCCACCGCTGTACACGTTGCCGTGCGTTTCGATGTCGCCCTTTGCCGCCAGCTGAATATCGCCGCCGGCCTGCGTACCCGCATCCGGCGCATCAGAGCGCCAACTGAGCTTGCCTTCGCTGCTGACGGTCAGCGTTTTGCCCGCCCGTAACTGTCCGCCCTGATTACGCACGCCGACGCCGGCCTCGGTGCCGATCATGCGGATACTGCCGCTGTACATACCGCCCATCTGCCCCATATCGATGGCTAACTCAGGCTTGGTACGGCCGTCGTCTGAAAGCGGCGTCGCGGTTTTACCGTCCGCACTCACGCGATTACGACCGGCCACCACCGACACGCCTTCTTTAGCCCAGACGCCGGCGTTGACCTCCACCGCGCGCGCCAGAATGTCGACGTACTCGGTATCATGACGGGCATCCCCGTTAAGTCCGCCCCCCTCGATGCG
>NZ_JBZXDO010000177.1:0-1131 GCF_058725505.1 Serratia sp. A07 | reverse complement strand
GGTACACTACCGATGAACAACTGATCTCGCTGCTCAGCTACATGCTGCAGGTCGGCGAGACCCACAGCCCGGCCGCGCTGCTAAAACAGCTGGCCGAGCGCGTACCGCACCACGAGGACAAAATCATGACGATCGCTGAACGACTGAAGGAAGAAGGCCGTGCGCAGGGGATCGCCATCGGCATCGAGAAAGGCATCGAGAAAGGCGAGCACCAGGCGGCGATCAAGATCGCCCGCACCATGCTGTCAAACGGGTTGGATCGTGCTTCTGTGATGAAAATGACTGGACTCACCGCCGACGAGCTGGCGCAGATCCGCCACTGATACCCGATAGTGAGACGACCGCTTGCAGGACAACGCCCTCCCTGCCGCCGACCCGGCGGACACCACCACCGACCTGAGCCACCTGGCGTTCTGCGCCCTGGCAGCATTGGGGCTGGCCCGCCAGGACGGCATCGTTGGTACACCCTACGCCGAAAACCTGTTCCTGATCCGCTGGCTGGCCACAGCCCAAAAACAGAAGCGATTTCCCAGAAGCGTCGCCATGGATCTCACCTGGCTGCTCGAACGCGGCCGCAAACACGGTCCGGCCGGCAAACTGCGCCAGCATCTGGAATACCTGTGGCGCTCCTGCAGCGGCAATCTCGCCGCGCAGTCCGATTTATTCCGGCTCACTTACGCGACTGAAACCCTGAAAGATCGGGGCTGGGACAACTATGTGATGGATGCCCGCGAGTGGCGGTCGGAAACCACACCCACGCCGTCCCAGCACAACGGATTTTACGTCGAAAAAACGGCGCTCAATGCCGCCTTCTCTCAGGATGGCCATCACCTGCAGCCGGTCTCTTTTCGCATTGTCGGCGATGCCGATACGTTCATTCAGGCCATGGCAGAGTATGGACTGCAGGCCCACCTTGCAGACAGCAAGCCGACATATCAGACGGTAACACTGGAGCCAGGCGAGCACAGCAACGCGCCAACCTGACATCCCCTACGGTAAAGGATAACCTATGGATACGGTTGAAGAATTAAACGGTACGTATTTCTACAAGGGATATACCCAGTTGACGCCCCAGCAGCTGTGGTGGCTTATCACCGTCGATGCGCTCCGTGAACATCTGGGGATCAGCGT
>NZ_JBZXDO010000176.1:0-1150 GCF_058725505.1 Serratia sp. A07 | reverse complement strand
AACGTCGCGGCGCTGCGTCAGGGCACGTCCGGCGCCAAGGTACAGACCAGCACGCAGCAGGGTAATCAGCACAAGTACCAGACGCGCGTTGTATCCAATGCCAATAAGGTTAACCTCAAGTTTGAGGAAGCCAAGCCGGTACTCGAAGACCAGCTGGCCAAGTCGATTGGGAATATTCTTTGATCGGCTATGGCGCACTCTTGATGTAAATATTCACCTGTACCCCGTCTCTGCGGTTTTCTCAGCCGCGGCGGGTACAGGTTAGTCAGATGTTTCCCGGAGGCGTTCTGATGAATGACATATTCGATAATGATGAAGCATTTTTGCAGTCAGAAATAACAAGAATTCGCGAAGAAGAAAAGGAGATTGAGAAGACAAAGAAACGCTTTGGTGCTATTGGGTTAATATGGGTAAATAAAGAGTGCGCCAGTGAAGAGTTGGATAGTTTGCTGTCGAATGTGGAGGATCGTAAAGAAATATTGGGTGTTCTGTCATTGGCGCAATGGCATTATATGGATGTCGTGAGAATAACGGAAAGCGGCCTTTTCAATGCTGCGCAGCTAAATAAGATAAGGCTGGAGAACCCCTGTCTTCTGAAATGTCAGGATGGGCTGCCCGTATTCGAAGAAGACCGGTGTGTTGTATTCATGTCGCAAAATTATGGTCTTTCGTTGCCGCTCTGCGCCGCCTATGTGCTGAGTGATGCATGGCGTTAGCGCAATTTCCTTATTCAATTTCGGTGCTTGCATGTTTATAAGCAGGAATAGCTATTCCAGTATTGGTATTTACGCGTCACCAAACTTTGGGAAAACGATGTTGCTCAGATCCCTTTTTCCGATGAGGGCGTTTCAATGACTTATTATCAACGCCTGTTACCGACTGTTTTTTCCCTGCTGCTCTGCCTGGCCTGCATGCGTGTGCAGGCTGCCGGTGTGATGACGGGTTTTTCACCCGGCGGCACCGCGCAGCAGGTGGTGCTGGCCGCCATCGGCAGTGCGCAGGTGTCCATCGACATGGCGGCCTACAGCTTCACTAGCAAGCCCGTCGCCACCGCGCTGCTCGCCGCCAAAGACCGCGGCGTCAGGGTGCGGGTGGTGGCCGATGATAAAGCCAACAGCAAGTACACGGCCGTGACCTTTTTGGCCAACCA
>NZ_JBZXDO010000175.1:0-1162 GCF_058725505.1 Serratia sp. A07 | reverse complement strand
AGGCAATAGACGTACCCGTCCCCGCGGGCCGTATCGAGAGAGTAGAGCACGTCCGAGTAGCAGGCGCGCAGGTCATCCTCGATAAAGGAGCCGGATTCGAGCTTCAGGGTGTCAAGGTTGCAGACCTTGAGCAGGTTGGACGGCAGGTGCAGCTGCAGGAAGTCGCGGGCGGTTTCCGGGTGGGTGAGGAAGGCCTTGAACACGGCGTCGTGTGGGGAGGCGGTGGGTTTGCTCATGACTTACCTGCTGCGGGTGACGATGGCCTGGGCGAACAGGCGACCTGACGGGTAGAGCACCAGGCTGCTCTCGATGTTGTAGACCTGGCCTGACCGTTTGGCGGCTTCGTGCATGGCCGGCACCAGCAGGCGGCGGGCGCGCTTTTTGAGGCTGTTGACGTCCTGGACGATTTGCCCGGCACCATAGTCGGGAGAGAGGGCCACCGAATGGGTGTAGGACATGCCGGGCTCGAGCAGCACCATCATGGCCACCACGTGGGCAAACTCTTCGGTGCCGGTGTCGATAATCTCGTCTTCGATAATCTCAGGCGCAGCTGGCTGGTCGTTCGTAAGCGCCCCATTTAGGACGTCTTCCGGTTTAGACTGGGATGATTAAGGATGGTGTCCACCTATTTTAAGTGGACACCATCTATGACAAGCCCTGATACCCCTCGTGCCAACTACTCCATGGAGTTCAAGTTGACCATGGTCGAGAAGTCCCTCCAACCGGGCGTCAGCGTCGCACTGCTGGCGCGTAACAACGGTATTAACGATAACCTGCTGTTCAAATGGCGTCGTCGCTATCGCCACCTTATCGAGAAACCTGCGGAGCAGCATGCTGACGCACCCGTTGTCATCGAGAACAAGGTTGTTCCTGTGGTGGTCGAACACCCGCCTGCGTTGCTGCCAGCGGCTTCTTCGGCTCCAGCAACACAGCCAAAACCCGAGCAGGTCTGTGAGGTCGCTATCGGCCGAGCTCACCTGAAGCTGTCTGGCCACCTTACGCCGGCCATGCTGGCAACGTTGGTTCGCGAACTGAAGCGAGGTCGGCGGTGATCTCACTTCCTGCGGGCTCTCGCATCTGGCTGGTCGCCGGCGTTACCGACATGCGAAATGGCTTCAACGGCCTGGCGTCGCGCGTGCAGAATGTCCTCAACGACGATCCG
>NZ_JBZXDO010000174.1:0-1163 GCF_058725505.1 Serratia sp. A07 | reverse complement strand
GGGCACGCTTGCAGCGGCAAGATTGCCGCGCCGCGCCAGGCTCACCGCCCGGCGGTGCCGGGCTTCAAGGCCGCCCCGGCGTGACGCCGTGGCGGGTGTGTTCCTGCTCATCTGGTCAGGTGGTTATCTCTCGTCAGCCCCTTGCGCGGCCGCTTTTGTCGCACCGTCGCCCGCGTGCCCGCAAGGGTAAATGGCACGCCGCACGCGGCGCCCTTGCGTTCCCCCGTTCGCCGTTGCCACGTCAGCTTTTTTGCCGCGCAAGGTTCCGACGAGAGATAGATAAACCACCCAGGAAGGAGAACAGCATGAACACACGAAACGTCAACGTCAAAACCGCCACGAAGGCACACTCAAAGAGATATGGGCAGAAAGAAAATGCGGTTACAGCCAGTCGTTCGCCGGATTTTCCGGAAATACGGCGCAGCGCCTACACCAACAGCGAGCATCTGACCGTACCGCAGGTGTATGACCTGTTCCGGTACGTGTGCGATGCCGCCGGACGCTCAACCGGAACGCTGCTGCCGCCCGACCTGCCGGAGGAAGCGGAGTACCTGTATGTGGCCTTTGACGGTCATGCGGATTCGGTGGCGGTATGGCTGGTTGACGGCTGGCCGCTGGCGGCGAGCGATGAGATGAGTCTGGTGCACTGGTCACTGCTGCGCAGAAAGTAAAAAAGCAGCGTGGGGTACGCTGCTTCTTCACATCATCAGGAAACGACACCTGTTGATATTTTTAACGAAATGGAGATTTTCCGCATGGGTAAAATTACTGTAGCTAAAGCTGAAGGTCAAGTAGTTAACGTGGAAACACTGCTCTCATCCACGCCTGTCATTACCGTGCCGCTGGGCAAGCTGGTGAAATCAGACCTCAACGTGCGCAAGCGCGACCCCAAGCTGGAGGCCATTGCTGAGCTGGCTGCCAGTATCCGTGCGGTGGGGGTGCTGCAAAATCTGGTGGTGTGCAAGGTCAGGGGCGGCAAGCATGCGGTGGTGGCCGGAGGGCGGCGTCTGCTGGCACTGCAGGCGCTGCGTGAGGCGGGCGATGTCGACGATACCTACCCGGTGCCGTGCAAGGCGGTGCCTTTGTCCGATGCGGTGGTGGTGTCGCTGACCGAGAACGGTCAGCGTGAGGACATGCACCCTGCCGACCAGATTGCCGCCTTT
>NZ_JBZXDO010000173.1:0-1176 GCF_058725505.1 Serratia sp. A07 | reverse complement strand
CCCGGGTGGCCGGAATTTGCTTTTTGTACGGCGTCCATGCTGAGTGCGCGGATGGCGTTGGCAAGCTCTTTACGAGAGGACATGTTTTACTCCAGGTCGGATAAAAAAAGCAGTCAAGTTCCCTATTTTCTCAGACTCCACATCACAACGGCAATCCCTAATGCCAAATGAGAGCGAGTTCACCACTTATTAGCACGATTGGACGCTTTTTCGGAATAACACTATTCTCGCCCCGTCTGACGTACACTAGGCTCTTGCGACAAGATTTCCTCCAAGCAAAATGATTCTTTTACCTTGTTACCTTCACAGGAAGATGGCGTTATGAAGATCCGTACCTCTTTGATTGCGTTGGGCATTGCCACCTTGGCAACCGGCTGTCAAAACCTGAATACCGAAACCTTGATGCAGTCCGGCGCCCAGGCATTCCAGGCGGCGACCCTGAGCAACAACGACGTTAAGGCCCTGAGTGATAAATCCTGCGCCGAGATGGACAGCAAGGCACAAATCGCGCCGGCCGACAGCACCTACGCCAAGCGTCTCAACAAAATCGCCGCGGCGCTGGGCGACAACATCAACGGCACCCCGGCCAACTACAAGGTCTACGTGACCAAAGACGTCAACGCCTGGGCAATGGCCAACGGCTGCATCCGCGTCTACAGCGGCCTGATGGACATGATGAACGACAACGAAGTGGAAGGCGTGCTGGGCCATGAAATGGGCCACGTGGCGCTGGGCCACACCCGCAAGGCGATGCAGGTGGCTTACGGCACCGTGGCGCTGCGCACCGCGGCGTCCTCCGCCGGCGGCGTCATCGGCTCGCTGTCGCAGTCGCAGCTGGCAGACATCGGCGAGAAGCTGGTCAGCGCCCAGTTCTCGCAGAAGCAGGAAAGCGAAGCGGATGATTACTCGTTCGATCTGCTGAAAAAACGCGGCATCGATCCGAACGGCCTGGCCACCAGCTTCGAGAAGCTGGCCCAGATGGAAGCCGGCCGCCAGAGCAGCCTGTTCGACGACCACCCTTCTTCCCAAGCGCGTGCGCAGCACATCCGCGATCGCATCGCGGCAGAGAAATAATCACGAAAACGCCCGGCATCGCCGGTAATGCTTGTCAGTTAAGCTTTTGAGGAAGCCGCAACGTATAACGTTGCGGCTTCTTTTTTACTGCCCGCGGGTAAT
>NZ_JBZXDO010000172.1:0-1211 GCF_058725505.1 Serratia sp. A07 | reverse complement strand
CAGCAGGTTGCCAAAGGTCAGGGCTGAGGGAGGTTATCTGATGCAGCTCTACCTGTGTGAGAAACCCAGCCAGGGTAAAGATATCGGCGCCATTCTCGGGGCGACCCAGCGTAAGCAGGGCTATCTGGCGGGCGCCGGCGTCATCGTTACCTGGGCAATCGGGCACCTGCTGGAGCAGGCTCAGCCGGAGACCTACGGTGAACAGTTCGGTAACCCCTGGCGAGAGTCTGTGCTGCCTATCGTGCCTGCTCAGTGGAAAATGGCGGTAAAAAAAGACACTGCCGATCAGTTTGCGGTCATCCGTGGGTTGCTCAAACAGGTTGATTCTGTAGTGATTGCGACCGATGCGGATCGTGAGGGGGAAGTGATCGCACGCGAATTACTGGAGCATTGCCACTTTACCGGCCCGGTCCAACGGCTCTGGTTGTCTGCGCTGGACGAGGCCAGTATCCGGCATGCTCTGGCAAACAAACTCCCTGGCGAGAAGACAGCACCCTTGTATGAGGCCGGCCTGGCACGCGCCCGGGCTGACTGGATGACGGGGATGAACCTGACCCGACTTTATACTCTAAAGGCGCGGGAACAGGGATACGGCGAGGTGTTGTCGATCGGGCGGGTACAGACCCCCACGCTGGCGCTGGTCGTGAACCGTGACCGCGAAATCGCCAACTTTATTTCCAAACCCTACTGGCAAGTCAGGGCGAACCTGCAAAAGGATGGCATTACTTTTCCTGCGAACTGGGTGCCGGCCGCTAACTACTGTGATGACGAGAAGCGTTGTATTCAGCAGAATGTGGCGCAGGCCGTCGTGCAGCTGTGTCAGCAAACAGGTCATGCCGTTGTGCTTGAGGTAGGGACCGATCGCAAGAAAGAATCCGCGCCGCTGGCCTTTGACCTGGGAACGCTGCAGCAGGCTTGCTCACGCAAGTGGGGGATGAGCGCAAACCAGGTGCTGAGTATCGCGCAGTCGCTGTATGAAACGCACAAAGCGACCACATATCCCCGGACGGATTGCGGCTATCTGCCGACATCGATGCGGGAAGAGGTTGCCGATGTGCTGAGTGCGGTTACCCGCACGGATCCAACGCAGAGCGAAAACGTGGCCAGGCTCGACAGGGCCTTTGTTTCCCGCATCTGGAACGACAAAAAAATCACGGCGCACCATGGGATTATCCCGACCAAGCAGCCGTTCGATTTGAGCAAGCTGTCTG
>NZ_JBZXDO010000171.1:0-1214 GCF_058725505.1 Serratia sp. A07 | reverse complement strand
AACACCAACAGCGAGGCGGTGCGCATGCGCCGGGAAGACCTGGCGGAGGCGTTCGTCGAGGACAAGCTGCGCGGACGGCTGGACACGCACTATGGCCAGGCAGCCAGCCACGTCGGCGACGGTATCCACGCGCCCGTCAACACGGCGAAAGCGCAGGGCGGTGCATACGGTGCGGCGATGGGAGATATAGATGCCAAGGTCGCCGATGCAAAAATCAAGAAGGACGTCAAACAGCGAGTCGATACCATGGGGAAAGACACTACCGCTCGCATGAAAGACAATGAAGACCTGGTTAATTATGATAAGGGTGATGTGGAAAAAGGCCTGAATAATAATAAAACAAACTTTAACCAACAGAATAAAGATTATACAATAAAGCATCAGGCAGCAGTATTGCATCAGAAAGGAAGTGCTTTCTCAGGAAAGAGTAAAGATTCTGACTATCTTGATCAAGCCAAAGAGATACTGAATCAACAGAAAGGTGGCAAGAATGAAACAAAGTGAAGTTCGTGAAGAGGTAGCAATGATTGTCAAAGCAGTAAAGGAATCTGATGCTGAGGTTCCTTTAATGTCTCAAGGGATGCGCCCCGCGGTCATTTATATCGTTATAGTGCATGTGATATTGGCCGCGAATATCATTTGTTTCTTGACTACTAATGTAAGGTTTGATGTTGATTATTTTGGTGGGGTGGTGGTTGCCTCATTAATAGCCAATGTTATGCTTGGGGTATTTATTTACTCTTATTATACTCAATACCTATTTATTCCTGAAGCGACAAGAAAACAGTCTAAGCTTCTCGCATTAATAAGAGAAAAGGTGTCTCACTATGCTTATTTTCATTTTGGCGTCTTACTAACAGCTTCAGCCTTGGGTTTGACGAGTGGTTGGGCGGCATCCCTCCCATGGCTCCAGGTACCGTTACTATTCTTTACCGGCTTCGCCCTTCTCTTTGATCTGGGGCGATTTAACCTCCCCAGCCTGGCAGGGCTGGTCGATGCAGCGAAGCACGAGTTCAAAAACAATGAGTTGCAAGAGTTTATCAATGGTGTAAATAAGGAAAAAAAATGAAATCTACTCAAAAATTAATGATGGTAGCCCTGGTCAGCAGTACGCTGGCTCTCTCCGGCTGTGGCGCAATGAGCACCGCCATCAAAAAGCGCAACCTCGAGGTCAAGACCCAGATGAGCGAGACCATCTGGCTCGAACCGGCCGG
>NZ_JBZXDO010000170.1:0-1266 GCF_058725505.1 Serratia sp. A07 | reverse complement strand
ACGCAGGATGCGACCTTCGACAACCCGTACGGTTTCCCCGACCTGTCGATGTGTTTCTGGCCGGTGGCCTTCAAGAAAGGCGGCTGGCGGTTCTGGATGAGCTTTACCGAGAAGTACGGCAGTCCCTGGCTGGTCGGTAAGCATCCCCGGGGGACGGCTGATGCGGAAATCGACCTGTTGCTGGATTCGCTCGACCAGATGGTGGAAGACGCCGTGGCGGTCATCCCGGATGATGCATCGGTCGAAATTATCGAGTCCGCCGGCAAAGGTGCATCGAGTGACGTTTATCGTCACCTGATTGAGCTGGCACGCTCGGAGATCACTATCGCCCTGCTGGGGCAGAACCAGACTACCGAAGCGTCAGCCAACAAGGCCAGCGCTGTCGCCGGGCTTGAGGTCACCGCCGATATCCGTGACGGCGATGCCAAACTGGTCATGAGCGCCATCAACCAGGTGCTGCGCTATATGGTCGAGCTGAACTTCGGCGACGTGCCGATGCCGCAATGGGAACTGTGGGAGCAGGACGCGGTGGATGAGACGCAGGCCAAGCGTGATCTGAGCCTGTCGCAGGCGGGCGCCATCTTCACGCCCCAGTATTTTCTGCGTGAATACAACCTGCAGCCCGGCGACCTGCGTGAGTCGGCTGTCATGACCCCACTGACCAATGCCGCCTTTGCCGAGTCACAGGCCGATGAGGCCGGCTTGCCTGAGGAAGCGCTGGACAGCGCACTGGACGCGTTGATAAATACCGGCCATCTGGACAAGGTACTTGCACCGGTGTTGGCCCCGCTGTTTGACGCCGTGGAAAAAGGCCAGTCGCCGCATACTCTGATGGGGATGTTGGCGGAGATCTATCCGCGCATGGATGCCGAACGGTTGCAGGAGCGACTGGCACGCATTCTCTTTGTGGCGAAAATCGCGGGGAGGCTCAGTGCTCAGCAGTGACGACTTGTCCGTGTGCTTCGGCCTGCCGCCGGCGCGCGCCATTGCGTATCTGAAGGCCAAGGGTTACCGCATCACCTGGGACTGGGAGGAGATGTGGCAGGAGGCGCACGCCGAGGCGTTTACCGTGGCCAAGGTCACCCGCCTCGATATCCTGGAAGATATCCGTCAGGCGCTGGCAAAAGCCCTTTCCGAGGGAAAAACAGCGCGCTGGTTCAAAAAAGAACTGACCCCGATACTGCAGGCAAAGGGATGGTGGGGGAAAGCGGACGCCACCGACCCGTCGACCGGTGAGCCGGTAACCATCCAGCAAGGCAGCCCGTG
>NZ_JBZXDO010000169.1:0-1268 GCF_058725505.1 Serratia sp. A07 | reverse complement strand
AATCCGGGGGTTTTTGCGTCTGGGCCTTGCCCAATCCTGTTCACCTTCTGGCGTGAACGACCATTGAACACACACTGGTTTCACGATACCAAACTTTCCCCGTTGCCAGCAAGCGGCAACCGGTTACGCGTGCGGCAAAACCGGCACGGGCGGGCGTCGCCGGCAAGGGCCGGTGGTCATGACGCGGTGAAGCAATGTGCAGACCTGCAGGTCAGGCAAGCGAGGGGGTCAGCGCCCGCGCGGGCGGCGCGCCGGTGTCGGCGGATGCCAGTGATAGTCGGCCACTTCCGGCAGGGTCGAGTGGCGATTTCGCGGGCGGCGAGTGTTGGGAGGGGCGCTCAGCTCGGCCAGATAGTCGTCCAGTATCAGTTGCTTTTGCCGCGCAGACAGGCGATAGCCCTGGTCAAGCTCGCGCCGCGCATAGAGTCCCGCCAGCACCGTGCGCTGGTACTCGTCCAGGTCGTCGACGGTTTGGGGTTGTCGGGTCATTTCTGCTCTCCTTATCGTTGACGGCTTACGCCGTGCGCCAGAGGTCCGGGCCGTTCGGCAGCCAGGCCATGCCGGTGGCGACACCGCTGTCGGCAGAGGCGGCGACGTCACCCGCCGGCAGGCGGGGGCGTGTCGCCTGCCGCAGGCACACGTCGTGCCGTTGCAATATCGCTTCGATGACGCGGTCGTCGGTTTCTCGCAGCAGCACATGCTGCCAGCGTGTGGCGGCGCGGCGCCACAATCCCTGCCCCTCCAGTTGCAGGGCCTGCGCGTCATCCGGCAGCCAGTCTTCCTGCGCCCGGTAACCGCGGTGATGCCGGGCGCTCATTTGCCAAACGCTCTTTCGCGTGTGGCCAGTTCGTCATCGCTGGCCAGCAGGCCGTCAACCGACACGCCAAATTCATTGCCGGTCAACAGCGCCTTGATATCGTCAGAGCGATGATATCGTTGCGCCTTGAGCCGCTCCCGCCGGAGGGCATTGTCGGCCATTGCCTTGCGCGCCAGGTCGCCGCGCGCCTTCAGCATGGCCAGATACAGCCGGTATTCCTGTTTATCCATGGCACAGGTTCCTTTCTTCGTGATGGGTGGGGCATGCCAATTTCATATTGGGATGGCACAGTCATCGGACAACCAACGGGCGTCAGCGCCTCACCCGGGTTCATCAAGCCGAGGCATCACCATGTTGAGCACGCCGATATCGTCGGTCAGCGCCCGCACCAGCGCCCAGCATTTGACAAACGCCAGCACGTTGAGCAGTGGAAACAACCAGTAGCTGCTGC
>NZ_JBZXDO010000168.1:0-1319 GCF_058725505.1 Serratia sp. A07 | reverse complement strand
ACCTGCTCGAGCTCACCGTTTTGTTCCAGTGACTCATGGAGCGTAATCAGATCAATCGGCTGCTGAACAGCCATCAGGCGAGCCATAGCCTGGAAAATGCGACGATGTACCGCCAGATAAAAATCACGATCTCCAACTAATGGAAGAATGTCATCCCAACGCTCGTTATCCAACATCAAGCCACCGAGAACGGCCTGCTCGGCATCTGAAGAATAAGGTATATGCATATCAACCTTCATTGATTTGCCTCCTGACGCAGAACGTCGAAGTCGGCAACCCAGTGAGGGAACAACTCGCAGGCCAGCTCATACATAGTGTCAGCAGCAGCGAGCGTTGATGTACGGGTGGTGGTTCTTTCGAGACGATGAACAGGTTGGCCGGAAGCATGCCCCATTTTGTAAATTTCAAGCTTGGGGATGATGGTGTCGAGAAGGGAGACGTCGAAGGTATCTGCACGCAGATACTGCCCGTTTGCGATAATGCCGCGCAGACTGTTCAGGGTCTGCCAATCCAGATTCGTATACTCCATGCAGTTCGTCAGAATACGGATACGCGGTAACGCAATACCGTAGCTGGTCAGCGGCAATAATCCCTCCATCAACCCCAATGTGCCACGCAGAAACTCACGCGTATCCGGCAATATAGGCTTGATAACACCGACGGCGAACTCCGTACTGGCAACAAGAATGAGTTCGAGCATCACAGACGCTGCACCTTTGGAGTCAATAACGATAACGTCGTACTCGTTGAACAAAGGGTGCTGCAGAACATTCTTCAGCCGCATACGACCATCAGGGGCATGCAACATGGCAGAGGATAAACGGTCGTGGGGATCGTTGGAAACGATGATGTCTAAATTTGGGATAACAGAACGGGAGATGATTTCTTCGGGGTGATTGAGATCGACTGTCTTCATCAACAGTTCATACAAACCGTTGGGGGCTTCATATTCCAGAGAGAAAATGCTGCTTGCGGTGGGTTGGGAGTGGTCACCATCGATGAGGAGAGTTTTTTTACCTGCATCGGCAAGGAAGCCGGCAAGGTTGGCGCTTTGAGTGGATTTACCTTCGCCCCCTTTGGTTGAGACCATAGGGATAACGCGAGGCTTAGTACTGTTAGAAACAGTAGCGGCTTTTGTGACGATATTTTCCATGTGTACACTCGAATAAAGTATTCGATGAGTACAAATTCGATGCAGAAACTAATTTCACACTGCGATAATTCAACTTGCTAGCGAAGAGAGGATTGAAAATCCCCGTGTCCTTGGTTCGATTCCGAGTCCGGGCACCACTAATTCTGCATCAATGCACACTGGTTAA
>NZ_JBZXDO010000167.1:0-1326 GCF_058725505.1 Serratia sp. A07 | reverse complement strand
GAGAGCAGTATCACCAGCGCACTGGGCGGCGTTGCAGCCGGCGGTGGCAACAATGAGCTGAAAACCCCCGGGCAGCGTAAAACCAACCTTCACTTCAAGTATGCCGATGCCATTGGTCATCCGGCGACGACCCTGATTGGCGGCAGCATTGCCGGCTATTCGTGCCGCAGTGCCGCGACCCCCTTCGTGCCGTATTTCCTCAGTACGCTGGACAGCCTGGCATGGCGTACTGGTATGCCGGAATCCCTCTATCCCGAAGCATTGGTGCCTGGTCAGCGTGAGGTCGGCAGTCAGGCGGCCGCGAATATGTGGGGCAACGTCTATCCCCGTTCGGGATTTGTGACCCAGGTCGATGACGACAAGGCGGGTGCTCTGGTGGCACAGCGTGTGGCGGACATCATCACTCGCTCTGGTCAGCCGCACGTCTACCAGCCCCTGATGGGCCAGCGCTCGGAAGGGGACTGGCCACCAGGTGCGGTTCAGGAAAATACCGGAACCAGCAACCACAAATGGCAGCGCCTGGCGCCGCAGCTCAGCCAGTCTTGCGCCGTGTTCCCGGATGGCGATCATCCGCCGGCTGCGGATGCGAACGCTGCCTTTGCCCTGTGGCAACCCTACAGCTGCTGCCAGCGCCGCGGGCAGCGTTTCCTCTACAGCACAGATTTCTGAGGCATAAATGATGAAAAACACGATGAATAAATCTCTCTGGGGACGGCGCAGCCTGCTGTCTCTGCTGATTGCCGGCAGCCTGGCGATGGCCGGTGTGAGCGCACACGCTGACGACAATGACGATAACGGCACCCTGTTTGGTATTTCACTGCCCCAGGTGAATGACAGCAATATCGGTTACGGGAAGAACGCCAGCGGCGCGGTCTCGGACAAGCTGTTCTATTCCCTGGGCGGAGGCTCGGTGATATCGCAGCCGGCGACGCGTGGCAATATGCAGCGCCTGGGGATGAACCTGGGCTGGAGCTCGGATTTGATGTGCGGCAACTTCGACCTGAAGAGCACCATCGGTAACCAGCTCAATGGCGTGACGGACGGGTTCAAGAGCCTGATGGGTAACGTTATTCAGGGTGCTACCGGTGCGGTAGCCAGTCTGCCGGCGATGGCTATCCAGCGTGCTAACCCTGGCTTGTATGAAATGCTGACAAACGGGGTATTGCAGGCCAACGTGGCATTCGACAAAGCCCAGCTCAATTGCCAGAACCTCTCCAAACGGATGATGGATATGGTGGATACCGGCGGCTGGAGCCAGGCGGCGGCGATGGAGGAGGCCAAAAGCCTGGTCAACAACGGGGATGCGGATGCGATCCGATCGATGAA
>NZ_JBZXDO010000166.1:0-1332 GCF_058725505.1 Serratia sp. A07 | reverse complement strand
TGACGCATTGTCGGGTCATGTTGAATATCGGTCAGTACCGACCAGGCCGTCTGGCTGACGGTGCGGTTTTTATGCGCGCAGCCCATGGCGACCGTATCCAGCCAGGTCGGATCCAATGTTTCCGCATCACGGGCCGAGAGTGGTTCATCGTGTTGGGCATAGATGTTGCCCTTCACCCGCCCCTTGTCGTCACGCACACGCCGGCACAAACTGAGCCAGCCGGTCAGGCGTAACATCAGCAGCACGCGGCTGACGGTCTCGCGGGACGCCTTACCGTTAAACGGCGAGGCCAGCTGCAGCTGCAGTTCGTCATAGGTCGGGAACACGGCGCCCTGGTTCTGTTGTGCGTACAGGCGGATCATTATCCACGCGGTTTTATCAAGCGGTGACAGGCGGGTGTCCAGAAGCAACCGGCGGGGGATGGAGTCATGCACATTGCCCATGTACAGCAGGCCGCTGCGCAGATTCGTGACATCGGGACTCCCCGCGTGCTTTTCCGCGCCTATTCGTTCCGCCAGGCGGGCATTCATTTGTTCGAGCGTAAAGGTGATCAGGCTGTCATCAGGGGTTTTATTTATGCTCATCGATTTTGCGCATCCTTTTACGCTGCCTCCGCCTACAGGGCGAAGACATCAAGCGATTGTTGGCCCAACGGCACTCAGGCCTGTACCCGATACCAGGTACAGGGTGAATGTCATCACTTCCACAGTTCGTTGTTGTAGCGTTCATGGGTCAACAGCTCCCAGTCATCACCACTGTTTCGGCTGAGCAGTCGCCAGCTAGTATCGATATCAATCTTCATCCAGGTTCGCCCGGGGGCGTGCTTGCCTTTGACATGAAGGTGCTTGTAGTTAAGTTCCCCGCGGCGGAAACGCCTGACCTGCTCCTTCGCCTTTCTCTGGCAGGATGGTGGCGCCGAACGGGGGACCTGCAACCCCGGCATTAACATCACAGGCTTCATGCCAACCTCCTTGTATTTTCTCCCGGCGTAGCGCGTGGCGTACGCACGGCCTGAATGGCTTTTCTGGCCGTCGCAGTCTGAGGGGCATCGAAGCTGCGAACTGCATGCCAGACAGCCGTCAGAGAAACATCCATCTGTTCAGCGGCCAGCATCATGACGTCCAGTCCATCCGCACTGGAGGCGTCATCGATGTCGGCTTTTTGCCACTGGCGCCACAATGCCGCATTCTCGTCGTCGCTGAGCGCTGCACAGCGCCCCTGGCGAATACTGATACCGGTCATGCGCCGGCGGGCGGCAACTTCAACGGTGGAAAGACCAAAATAATGCTGCATCATTTCGATAGAGCCTCCCAACGCCAGTGCACGGTCAAT
>NZ_JBZXDO010000165.1:0-1343 GCF_058725505.1 Serratia sp. A07 | reverse complement strand
TTACGGATTTTTTTATGTTGCTGAGTCAGGCTCTTGATACCGTTCTTAAATTCTCCCCCAAAGAATTCGCTGCGCTTTCCGACTTGCTCTCACCTGAGCTTATCGATGAATGCCTCGCTGATACCGGGATTGTGACTCTTCGAAAGCGCCGTCTTCCCATGGAAATGATGGTCTGGGCCGTGGTCGGAATGTCCCTGTTTCGCTCGCTTTCAATGAACCAGCTTGTTTCTCATCTCGATATCATGCTACCGGGGAGACGTCCTTTTGTAGCGCCCAGCGCCGTAGTACAGGCGCGCCAGCGGCTCGGCGAAGAGGTCGTCAGGCTGGTGTTTGAAAAAACACGTCAACTCTGGTTTGAAAAGACCCCGTTATCGCACTGGAATGGCCTGACACTCCTGGCTGTAGATGGCACGTTGTGGAGAACGCCCGATACGCCCGAAAATGACGCAGCCTTCGGACGCACTGCCAATGAGCACGCGCGTTCCGACTGGCCGCAGCTTCGCATGGTCTGCCAGATGGAGGTCACCAGTCACTTGCTGACAGGCGTGAGCTTCGGCAGCGTCTCGGAAACCAGTGAGGTTGACCTTGCAGCACAGTTGGCTGAGCAGACACCGGAGCACTCGTTGACGATACTGGATAAAGGTTTTTATGCGCTGGGACTCCTTCATCACTGGAGCGCCTCGGGAGCGGAGAAACACTGGATGCTCCCACTGCGCAAAGACGCACAATATCGGGTACGGGAGAGGCTGGGTACGGGGCAGGAGCTCGTTGAGTTGAAGTTAAGCCCGCAAGCCCGCAAGAAATGGCCGGCTGCCCCGGAAATGCTGATAGCCAGACTGATAAGCAAAGAGGTTAATGGCAAGAAAGTCCAAATCCTGACCTCGATGTGCGATCCGCTACGCTACCCCAAAGCCGATATCGTCGACTTGTATGGGCATCGTTGGGAGATAGAACATGGCTTCAGGGAGATGAAGCAGTATCTGCTGCAGAACGAACTGACTCTGAGAAGCAAAAAGCCGGAGTTGGTCAGGCAGGAACTGTGGGGCGTGGCGTTGGCTTATAACCTGCTGCGCTTCATGATGGCGCAGATGGCTAACAGCCTGAAGCATGTAGAGCCTTATCAAATCGGTTTTAAACAGGCTGCGTTATATCTGACAGCCCAACTGAGCCTGCTTCCGGCAGTTGCCCCAGGGAAAGTCCCGAAGATAATGAATGATATCCTGGCAATGGCGGGGAGCTTCGTACTTCCTTCTCGACGGCAAAGGCATTACCCGCGGGCAGTAAAAAAGAAGCCGCAACGTTATACGTTGCGGCTTCCTCAAAAGCTTAACTGACAAGCATTA
>NZ_JBZXDO010000164.1:0-1365 GCF_058725505.1 Serratia sp. A07 | reverse complement strand
ACGTCGACCAACGGGAAGGCGCTGCTGTAAAGTTGCTTCGCCAACTGCGGTTCATCGAACAGCGCCAGCCAGTCGAGTGAATAGGGATAGGGACTGGTTTGGCCATGATAGAACATCAGCGGTATCACCAGCGGCAGACGCTCGTGGCCCGCTTCCAGGTGGCGCTGCATGGCGGCGATGGCATAGCGCATGAGGCGGAAGGCCATGATTTTATCCGGCCGGCTCTGGTGCTCAATCAGGCAATAGACGTACCCGTCCCCGCGGGCCGTATCGAGAGAGTAGAGCACGTCCGAGTAGCAGGCGCGCAGGTCATCTTCGATAAAGGAGCCGGATTCGAGCTTCAGTGTGTCAAGGTTGCAGACCTTGAGCAGGTTGGATGGCAGGTGCAGCTGCAGGAAGTCGCGGGCGGTCTCCGGGTGGGTGAGGAAGGCCTTGAACACGGCGTCGTGGGGCGAAGCGGTGGGTTTGCTCATGACTTACCTGCTGCGGGTGACGATGGCCTGGGCGAACAGGCGACCTGACGGGTAGAGCACCAGGCTGCTCTCGATGTTGTAGACCTGGCCTGACCGTTTGGCGGCTTCGTGCATGGCCGGCACCAGCAGGCGGCGGGCGCGTTTTTTCAGGCTGTTGACGTCCTGGACGATTTGGCCGGCGCCATAGTCGGGAGAGAGGGCCACCGAATGGGTGTAGGACATGCCGGGCTCGAGCAGCACCAGCATGGCCACCACGTGGGCAAACTCTTCGGTGCCGGTATCGATAATCTCGTCTTCGATAATCTCTGGCGCAGCTGGCTGGTCGCTCATCACTTTGTCCCTCTCCGGTTGTGTCTGTTGTGGCGCAGTATCGCACAATCATGCGGCTGGGGCATCCGCTCCCGGCGGACCGACTGGCGCCGCGAGCGCCGCCCGCCCGTGAAGGTCAACCGCCACGCGCCGGGGCGCAAAGGACGCCGGCATGGCCGGCCCTTCTCCGGCGGCTGCAGTGTCGCGGTGGCAATGTGCTTCACCACTGCCACAGCACAGCGGTCTGGCTCATGAACGGCCTTCAATAATGTTCCCCCCTGCAGCCCGATGACATCTTGGCAGCCCCCGCTGATGGCGTGGCGGCGGGCTGCGCCCGGCCTTCAAGCCGCTTTCGCGGCATATCCTTGTCGCCGAAAAGCCGGCGCCGGCGGTATTCCACGGTCGGCCTGACACGCGGCGGAAGCTGCCGGCCATGACATCGGGCAGCAGGGAACGAGCGCCGTACCGGCGCTCTCCTGCCCCCTCTGACCATGAGGATTTTTGCCATGTCCCGATTTGTCCTGGGTGATTCCGTGCAGGTGATGGCCGGCTATCCGGCGAGCAGCATTGATTTTGTGTTGAC
>NZ_JBZXDO010000163.1:0-1427 GCF_058725505.1 Serratia sp. A07 | reverse complement strand
GAGGCGGCATCACTGGCGCCGTAGTGAACCGGCCATTTTAATTGTCGCCGACCGGCCAAAATAATTGACGCGAGATACTTGGCATCGAGGCACAGAGCGATGCCGAGCGTAAAAAGTACGCGCAGCTGTGGGTAAAGCAGGAGTTCGCCCGTACAGAGAAAGAACTCAAGTTCCAGCGTGAGGTGGATGCGGCCTGGCAGCGCCTTGGTGTGTTGCCGGTGAACATGGGGAATGCGGCCGGTATCGCACATGACACCGGCGGGCGACTGGCGCTGTTCGTGAAAGCGAAGGACTGCGGGCAGTGCGATGCACGCCTGGCGGCGGTGTTGGCAGATAACCGGCCGGTCGACATTTACCTTGTTGACAGCAAGGGTAATGACAGTCTGCTGCGCGAGTGGGCTCGGGCGCATCACATTCCCGTCGACAAGGTGCGCGCACGTCAAATCACGCTGAATCATGATGGTGGCCGCTGGATGAAATTCGGCAACGGCCTGATGCCAGTGGTGCTGCAACAAGGGGAGAACGGATGGACACTCGCCGCATTCTGACCCGGGGGCTGTTGCCCCTGTTTGCCCTCCTCACCGTTGTGAGCGGTGGCGTCGTTCACGCCGCCACCCAACAGGTTCCTTCCGGTTATCGGGAGGTGGCGCTGCGCCACGGGGTGCCGCCGGAGTCCCTGTACTCGGTGGCACTGGCCGAGACATCGATGGCGCCGAAAAGCATCATCTCGGTGACTCGCGGGGCTGGCCCGGCCCCAGATGTGGAACGTCCCTGGCCCTGGACCATTAACGTGGCCGGCAAAGGGTATCGTTACGCCAGCCGCCTGCAGGCCTGGGAAGCACTGCAGCGTTTTTTGAAAACACATCCTCGCAAGCGCATCGATGTCGGGATTGCCCAGGTCAATCTGGGCTGGAACGGCCATCATTTCACGTCGACCTGGGAGGCGTTTGACCCTTACACCAACCTCAACGCGGCAGCGGCCATCCTGCGGGAATGCTATGACCGCAACCCTGGGAGCTGGCTGGTTGCCGCCGGGTGTTATCACCATCCCGCCGGCGGTGCGCCTGCAGCCCGGTATAAATCCATTGTGAGCGGCAAGCTGGCACGCCTGAACGGTAGGGGTTCCGCCCCGCTCCAGGTGACCAGTACAACCCCCACGGCTACGGTGTTACCGGCACAAACGGTGGCGCTGACCTGGATTGAACCACGGAACCCATAATCATGAAAAAAATGACTTTTCTGCTGTTCGGCCTGAGTCTGGTGACCACCACTGCGCTGGCCAACCTGAACGTGATCGCCGATGTCGGTGGCGATGACGCATCACCTTATTTTGAGGGGATTAATCGGCAGAGTGATGCGGAAGCGCCGCCGGCCATGCCGCAAGCCCCTGCCTCTGCTGATGAAGTTGAAGTGACCGTATTGCCGGT
>NZ_JBZXDO010000162.1:0-1459 GCF_058725505.1 Serratia sp. A07 | reverse complement strand
GGCGGCATCACTGGCGCCGTAGTGAACCGGCCATTTTAATTGTCGCCGACCGGCCAAAATAATTGACGCGAGATAACCGCGATCCGTGGCGACGATCAGCTGTTGATGCGGCAATGTTTTCGCCGCCTGAATCAGTTGGCTGGTCGATCCCACCGCATCCGCCAACTCAACCACCGCCTGTGGCGATTCGGGATGCACCAGGATGGCCGCCTGCGGATAAAGCGCCTTCATGCGCCGCAGCGCCTGAGTCTTGAACTCGTCATGGACAATGCAGGCGCCTTGCCAGCACAGCACGTCGGCGCCGGTCTGCTTCTGCACGTAGCTGCCGAGATGGCGATCCGGCGCCCAGATGATCTTCTCGCCCAGGCTGTCCAGGTGCTCGATCAGCTCAACGGCGATGCTGGAAGTGACCACCCAGTCGGCGCGCGCTTTGACCGCCGCCGAGGTGTTCGCATAGACCACCACGGTACGATCGGGGTGGCTGTCGCAAAACGCATGAAACTCCTCTTCCGGGCAGCCCAGATCCAGCGAACATTCGGCAAACAGCGTCGGCATCAGCACCTGCTTTTCCGGGCTGAGGATCTTGGCGGTTTCCCCCATGAAGCGCACGCCGGCCACCAACAGCGTGGAAGCCGGATGGGCGCTGCCGAAGCGCGCCATTTCCAGCGAATCCGCCACGCAGCCGCCGGTTTCTTCCGCCAGCGCCTGGATTTCCGGATCGGTATAATAGTGGGCGACCATCACCGCATTGTGCTGCTTGAGCAGGGTTTTGATCTTTTCGCGATAAAAGGCTTTTTCGGCTACGTCCAGCGGAACCGGTTTAGGCGGGAAGGGATACACCGCCGCATTGACATCAAACATTTCACTCATCGCTGCAATCTCATGCTAGGCTGGGCGCCTGCCGCGTGAATATCGCCTGCCGCAACGCCCCTCGTTTTATATACTAAACAAAATACCTAAAACTGCGCGAAAAGTCCGCTGATATTTTCATATTTGCGCACCTATTGTTTAATGTATTAAAAAACACAGACAGTGGTTACACAGCTCACAGCGGAAAATGACCTGACGAGACCATATAGCCGTTCAGAGAACAGCGTGATGATCGGTGCGGTGTTGAAACGAGAAAGCACGAATGTAGGTGACGGTGCTGCAGATGCGAAAAAAGCGCCAAAAGGCGCTTTTCTCTGAATGGGTGGGTCGTGCAGGATTGATTCGGCCTGTGGCCTCACCCTGCGGGCAACGCTGCGCGTTGTCGTATCGCTGCGCGATGCTCGAACCTGAACGCAGGATCTCACCCGCACGACTCGGTGAACTCTGTTAGCAACAGGATAAAGCAGAGTCTGGTGGCGCAAATGCGAAAAAAGCGCCAAAAGGCGCTTTTTTCTGAATTGGTGGGTCGTGCAGGATTCGAACCTGCGACCAATTGATTAAAAGTCAACTGCTCTACCAACTGAGCTAA
>NZ_JBZXDO010000161.1:0-1478 GCF_058725505.1 Serratia sp. A07 | reverse complement strand
CTGCTCGACAATGCCGGCGGGACGGTGGGCAGTAACGGCGACCTGCGTCTCGATGCCGGGGGCCTCGATAATCAGGGGGGCACGTTAAAAACCCAGTCGGGGCTCACGCTCCAGGCTAATGGCACGGTGAATAATGCCGGGGGCAACCTGCTGGCCGGAAACGGCCTGACGCTTGAGGCGGACAGCGAGCTGAATAACGCGTCCGGTACCCTGAGCGGTGATGACGTACGTCTGGTGGCACAGCGGTTGGATAACACGCAGGGGCAGATCATCGGTCAGGGCAATCTCGACCTGACATCCAGCCACCTGGATAACCAACGCGGCCTCATTGGGGCCGGCAAGGCGCTGGATGTTCACGCCGGCGACTGGGACAACCGCGGCGGCACGGCGCAAGGCGAAACGACCGTCACGGCAACGGCAACGACCCTCAACAACGACGGCGGCAAGCTGCTGTCAGGCCAGGCATCAACCCTGATCACCTCGCGTAATACCAGCAATCGCGGCGGCGAAATCAGCGCCGCGGTGCTGACGGTGAAGTCTGACCGTCTCGACAACACGCAGGGCAAGGTGATTGGCCGACAACGGCTTGAGCTGCATGCCCGTCAGGGGCTGGACAACACGCAGGGGCTGCTGGGCGCCGGTGAGATGCTGACGGTGAGCAGTGAGGGCGAGCTGAACAATCATCACGGTAGGGTGCAGGGAAATGGGCAAACCACGGTGTCAGCGCGAGACGTCCACAACGAGGCCGGCAAGCTGCTGGGTGGGCAAAGGCTCTCTCTCACTACGTCGGGCGTGCTTGGCAACCGCGAGGGGGAAATTAGCGGCGAGTCGCTCATGCTAACGGCGCAGCGCCTCGATAACGCTCAGGGCAAGGTGGTCGCCAGGCAGGATGCGAACCTGACGGCGAAGCAAGGGTTGAGCAACGCCGCCGGCTGGCTTGAAGGCGGCAGCACACTCGCCGTCAACACCGATGGCGATTGGGACAACCAGGGTGGCACCGCACAAGGTGGCCGGCAGGTCACCGCCAGCGCGCAGTCGCTCGACAATACCGGCGGGCGGCTGCAGTCCGGCGGAGGCCTGACGCTGGATGTTACAGGCAATATCCTCAATCGTTCCGGCAAACTGACCGCGCAGCAGGCCCTTGCCGTTAACGGCGGAGCAGCCAGCCTGTTCGATAATGATGGCGGCTCCCTGCAGAGCGGCGGCGATCTGTCTCTGCAGGGAGGCCAGTTGACCAACCGCGCTGCAGGGGTGGTGCTGGGCGGCCAGGCGCTTTCTCTGGCGCTGGCGGGGGGCTGGGACAATCAAAACGGCACCTTGACCGGCAATGGCCGCACGCAGGTGCGCGCCGCCAGTCTGCTCAATGCTCAGGGCGCCATCAACGCGCTGGGCAGCCTGGACATGCAGTTCACCGGCAAGCTGGATAACGGCCAGGGGCGGATTTTTAGTCAGTCGTCTCAAATGCTGCAGGCGCAGGA
>NZ_JBZXDO010000160.1:0-1498 GCF_058725505.1 Serratia sp. A07 | reverse complement strand
TCGCGCCAGATCGCCGCCAGCAGCGTTTCGTGTTCACCCTGCGGCGCTTCGTACGCTGCCTGGCTCTGCGCCCCCTGCGGCTCCGGCAACGCCCGACGATCCAGCTTGCCGTTCGGCGACAGCGGCAACGCCGCCACCACCACCCAGGCCGACGGCACCATATAGTCCGGCAGCGCCGCGCTCACATGCTGCCGCAGCGCGCCTGCCAGCGTCTCTTCCGCCACGCCGGCGGCCGGCACCACCCACGCCACCAGCCGTTTGTCGTCGCCCACCGCCCGCGCATCCACCACCGCTTCGCGCACCGCCGGGTGCGTCGCCAGCACCGCCTCTATCTCCCCGCATTCGATGCGGAAGCCGCGGATTTTCACCTGCTGGTCATTGCGCCCCAGGTACTCGATGTCGCCGTTCGCCAGATAACGCGCCACGTCGCCGGTGCGGTACATCCGCCCGCCCGGCGCGAACGGATCGGCAAGGAAGCGCTCCGCCGTCAGTTCAGGCCGGTTCAGATAGCCCCGCGCCACCTGCACCCCGCCGATATACAGCTCGCCCACCGCCCCCAGCGGCACCGGTTGCCCGTGCTCGTCCAGCAGGTAGATACGCGTGTTGGCGATCGGCCGCCCGATCGGCACCGACACCCGGTCCGCCTCCCGCGAACAGTGCCAGGCGGTAACGTCCACCGCCGCCTCCGTCGGCCCATACAGGTTATGCAACTCCGCCTGCGGCAGCCGGCGGTAAAACTCTGCCACCAGCGCCGCCGGCAGCGCTTCCCCGCTGCACATCACCCGCACCACCTGGCCGCAGCGCGTCGCCGCCTGCCCGTCCGCCAGGAAGCTTTGCAGCATCGACGGCACGAAGTGCAGCGTGGTGACGCCGTACTGTTCGATCGCGCGGCTCAGGTAGTCCGGATCCTTGTGCCCTTCTGGCTTCGCCATCACCAGACGCGCGCCGACCATCAGCGGCCAGAAGAACTCCCACACCGAGACGTCGAAGCCGAACGGCGTTTTTTGCAGCACCGTGTCCGCCGCCGTCAGGCCGTAGGCTTCCTGCATCCACACCAGCCGGTTGACCACCCCGCGGTGCTCATTCATCGCGCCCTTCGGTTTACCGGTCGAGCCCGAGGTGTAAATCACGTACGCCAGGTGCGACGCCTGCGCGCGCCGTTCCGGGTTCTCGGCGCTCAGCGTATCCGGCAGCGCCGCCTCCAGCGCCAGCTGCGGCGTCGCAGGCTCGCCCAGCGCCACCCGGCCGGCGGCGTCCGCCAGCAGCAGCACCGGGTCGGCATCCTGCAGGATGTACTGCAGGCGTTCACCCGGATAGGCCGGATCGAGCGGCACATAGGCGCCGCCGGCCTTGAGGATACCGAACAGCGCCGTCACCATGTGCAGGCCGCGTTCGGCGCACACCGCCACCCGGCTGTCCGGGCCGACGCCGCGCGCTATCAGCGCGTGCGCCAGCCGGTTGGCGCGGGCGTTCAGCTGGGCGTAGCTCAGGCTTTCCG
>NZ_JBZXDO010000159.1:0-1503 GCF_058725505.1 Serratia sp. A07 | reverse complement strand
GAATCTCTGGGGCTGACCACGGAGGAGATGCAACTGCTGCACGGTTTGACCATTGAAGACCTGCATTACCTGATGAATAGCTCGGTATCGGTGCTGACCTTTCAAATCCATCACGAGAATTTCTCCCTGATGCTGCAACATGCGCGCCGCGAGCAGCAGCGCATGCAACGGATTGACCGTGCACTGGCGTTGGGGGGCTCCATCGAAATGATGCAGCACTATTTTGGCCTCTCGACCGTTGAAGTTGCCGCCCGCCGGCGCATGACCGGTATCAACATTCGCCAGGGGCGCTGTGCAGCGCTCAGTGACGATGAGAATGCCGCCTTGTGGCGCCAGTGGCAAAAGGCCGACATCGATGACGCCTCCAGTGCCGATGGACTGGACGTCATGATGTTGGCTGCCGAGCAGATAGATGTATCTCTGACGGCTGTCTGGCACGCCGTTCGCAGCTTTGATGCCCCTCAGACGGCGACCGCCAGAAAAGCCATTCAGGCCGTGCGTACGTCACGTGGCACGTCGGGAGGAAATGCAAGGAGGCTGGCATGAAGCCTGTGATGTTAATGCCGGGGTTGCAGGTCCCCCGTTCGGCGCCACCATCCTGCCAGAGAAAGGCGAAGGAGCAGGTCAGGCGCTTCCGCCGCGGGGAGCGTAACTACAAGCACCTTCATGTCAAAGGCAAGCACGCCCCCGGGCGAGCCTGGATGAAGATTGATATCGGTACCAGCTGGCGACTGCTCAGCCGAAACAGTGGTGATGACTGGGAGTTGTTGACCCATGAACGCTACAACAACGAACTGTGGAAGTGATGACACTGACCCTGTACCTGGTATCGGGTACAGGCCTGAGTGCCGTTAGGCCAACAACCGCTTGATGCTTTCGCCCTGTGGGCGGGAGCAGCGTAAAAGGATGCGCAAAATCGATGAGCATAAATAAAACACCTGATGACAGCTTGATCACCTTTACGCTCGAACAAATGAATGCCCGCCTGGCGGAACGAATAGGCGCGGAAAAGCACGCGGGGAGCCCCGATGTCACGAATCTGCGCAGCGGTCTGCTGTACATGGGCAATGTACATGATTCCATCCCCCGCCGGTTGCTTCTGGACACCCGTCTGTCACCGCTTGATAAAACTGCGTGGATTATGATCCGCCTGTACGCGCAACAGAATCAGGGCGCCGTGTTCCCGACCTATGACGAGCTGCAGCTGCAGCTTGCCTCGCCCTTCAATGGTAAGGCGTCTCGCGAGACCGTCAGCCGCGTGCTGCTGATGTTACGCCTGACCGGCTGGCTCAGTTTGTGCCGGCGTGTACGTGACGGCCAGGGGCGGGTGAGGGGGAATATCTATGCCCAACACGATGAACCACTCTCGGCCCGTGATGCGGAGACATTGGATCCGACCTGGCTGGATACGGTCGCCATGGGCTGTGCGCATAAAAACCGCACCGTCAGCCAGACGGCCTGGTCGGTACTGACCGATATTCAACATGACCCGACAATGCGTCA
>NZ_JBZXDO010000158.1:0-1506 GCF_058725505.1 Serratia sp. A07 | reverse complement strand
TTCCTGCAGCTGCACCTGCCGTCCAACCTGCTCAAGGTCTGCAACCTTGACACCCTGAAGCTCGAATCCGGCTCCTTCATCGAAGATGACCTGCGCGCCTGCTACTCGGACGTGCTCTACTCTCTCGATACGGCCCGCGGGGACGGGTACGTCTACTGCCTCATCGAGCACCAGAGCCGGCCGGACAAAATCATGGCCTTCCGCCTCATGCGCTATGCCATCGCTGCCATGCAGCGCCACCTGGAAGCGGGCCACGAGCGTCTGCCGCTGGTGATACCGCTGATGTTCTATCATGGCCAAACCAGTCCCTATCCCTATTCACTCGACTGGCTGGCGCTGTTCGATGAACCGCAGTTGGCGAAGCAACTTTACAGCAGCGCCTTCCCGTTGGTCGACGTCACCGTCATTCCCGACGACGACATCATGCAGCACCGCCGCATGGCGGTCCTCGAACTCTTGCAAAAGCACGTGCGTCAGCGCGACCTTGCCGAGCTGCTCGACCGGCTGGTCACGCTGCTGCTGTCGGGGTACACTACCGATGAACAACTGATCTCGCTGCTCAGCTACATGCTGCAGGTCGGCGAGACCCACAGCCCGGCCGCGCTGCTTAAACAGCTGGCCGAGCGCGTACCGCACCACGAGGACAAAATCATGACGATCGCTGAACGACTGAAGGAAGAAGGCCGTGCGCAGGGGATCGCCATCGGCCGCCAAGAAGGCCGCCAAGAAGGCCGCCAAGAAGGCCGCCAAGAAGGCGAACACCTGGCGGCGATCAAGATCGCCCGCACCCTGCTGGCCAGCGGTCTCGATCAGGCCACGGTGATGAATGCCACCGGCCTTACCGCCGACGAGCTGGCGCAGATCCGCCACTGATACCCGATAGTGAGACGACCGCTTGCAGGACAACGCCCGCCCGTCCGCCGCCCCGGCTGACACCACCACCGACCTGAGCCACCTGGCGTTCTGCGCCCTGGTGGCCCTGGCGCTCGAGCGCCAGTCGGGCGGTGCATCCACCCCCTACGCCGAAACCCTGTTCCTCATCCGCTGGCTGGCCACCGCGCAAAAGCAAAAGCGTTTTCCCCGAAGTGTGGCAATTGACATCCAGTGGCTGCTGGAGCGCGGTCGCAGGCACGGCGCCGCCGCCAGGCTGCGCCGGCATCTGGAGCTTCTGTGGCACTCCTGTAGCGGCAATATCGCCCGGCAGTCCGACCTGTTTCGCCTGACCTACGCCACCGAAACGCTCAAGCAGTTGGGTTGGGACAATGCGGTGTTGAGCAGCCGCGAATGGCGCGAGGGCGTACTGCCGGAAAGCGGCGTGGCCAACGGCTTCTACGTGGAAAAGGCGGCGCTCAATGCGGCCTACGACAGCGACGGCCGGCTCTGCCTGCCCGTTGACCTGCGCGTGGTTGGCGATGTGCAGGCATTCGTTGATGTATTGCGCCGGCATGCCATCGAGGCGCGCATCCTGGAAACCGCGCGCCGGCATACCCGTGTCTCGCTCGTCCC
>NZ_JBZXDO010000157.1:0-1517 GCF_058725505.1 Serratia sp. A07 | reverse complement strand
GTGGGCAAGAGTGAAAAGCGCGAACTGGCCAGCCGGATGGCGGTTTTACTGGCTCACCTTCTGAAGTGGCAATTTCAACCTACTCACCGTGGTACAAGTTGGGAACTGACGATCAAGGGGCAACGCGGTTTGATTGAGCGCCGTTTAAAGAAAACCCCTAGTCTGAAAGTTGCTATGGTCGATCGGGAGTGGTTGGAAGATACCTGGTTTGATGCTTTGGCTATAGCATCAAAAGAAACGGGGATCGGTCTGGATAAATTACCCGCTTCTTGCATTTGGACTACAGAACAGATCCTGAACCAGGATTATTACCCAGAACCCTAATTTGGGTTCGTTAGCATGATTCGATAACGCCGACCTTCGGGTTGGCGTTTTTTTTTGATTAGCAATAAAGAGTTGTTAATTGAGCCTCCTGGACGGTAACCGCACAGTGACACCTGCCCATTGTCACTGAACAGGAAATCTTCCGGATGAAAAAAACAATTCTCTTCTCTTCCCTGGCTGCACTCATGCTGACCGGGTGCGTTACTCAGCAGCCACTGCAGCAACGCGATATTTCCCCTGTCACGCCTTCGGTTACCGTCACCCGCAACGTTCAACCGGTCAGCCCTGATGCTTACGGGCAGGTGCCTGAGGTCGTGCGCTACGACCGTTATTTACTGGTCAGCACCGACCCGGCGGCCGTTCAGCGTGATCCGCTCTCGCAAATCATCGATATCCGTATTCCGGCATCAGTAAAACCGACGGTGGCTGACGCGTTGCGTTATGCGCTGCGCCAGTCGGGCTATTCACTGTGCGCGACTGGACCGGCAAACGGCGTGCTGTACCGGCAGGCGCTGCCGGCGGTGCAGTACCAACTGGGGCCGATGCGTTTGCGTACCGCGCTGCAGGTACTGGCAGGCCCCGCGTGGCAGCTCGAGGTAGACGACGTGCAACGTGTTGTCTGCCACAGCCTGCGTGACGGGTATCAGTTGCCGGCGACACAGCTGCCGCCGGTGACGGTGGTTCCGGCCAGGGCGGTTTCAGCACCGGTTTCAGCGCATCCTGCTGCGACGGTCATTGTCCCTCAGCCCGTTAACGTGGTACCGACAACCGGCGGGTGGCTGAAAAAATGACTGAGCATAATGACGAAATGATGCCGATGACACCGGCAAAAAAAGGGTTGCTGCGAAGCAAGACCTTCTGGGGGGCAACGGCCGGCGTCGTTGTTGTCCTTGTTGCAGGCCTTGTCGGCTCAGGGACTATCAGGCATGTGGACCAGCGTATTGCCCTGCTTGAGCAGGCACAGAAAGCACTGGCGCCGCAGGATGGCATGAACTCTATGGCCGATGAGCTTCAGGCGCATGCTAAACAGCTTAAAAGCCTGGCTGAGCGTCAGGACTCGCTCACGCGGCAGATTGGGGCGCTGACGTTAACCAATGGGCTACCGGAGAAACTTGAGCAGCAGTTGCAGGCGCAACAGGTTGAGTTGAATGCGCTGAAAGACAGCATTGAGTCCGTGAAAAAGTCAGCGACTG
>NZ_JBZXDO010000156.1:0-1541 GCF_058725505.1 Serratia sp. A07 | reverse complement strand
TTGCGGCGCCGGCGTGCCGGCAAGTGCCGCGTGGCGGTTCAACGCGCCGGTGGCGCTCGATGCGCCGCAAGGTGCGCTGGGTCGGACAAACGCCTGCCGCCTGCGCGGCATAAATCCCGCCCGGCGTACCGGACGGGGGTTATTGTCGGCTACGCCGCGTCGCTGTCGTCGCTTGCGGGCTGGGTTATCGTCACCGGCACATAGGGCGTCAGGCACGGCGGCACCCAGCGGGTCTGACTGATTTCGTTCTCGGCCAGCAGCGCCGCGTCCGCTTTCTTCATCTTGAGCGCCGAGGCGGCTTGTGCCAGTCGGTCGGCATCAACCAGTGCGTCACCTATCTGGTCTTTGCTTAGCCGTGCAAAGCAGTTCTGCGCGGTCGGCACCCACCAGTCACGCAGGGTAAAGCCCAGCGCCGCTTCCAGCCCGTCAAGCTGCGCCCCTGCCCGTCCGTTGCGGTCTGTCTTTTCACACAGGCCATCGATGCCGCCGCTCACGCAGAACGCCAGCAGGTCAACCAGTGTCGGCATCGGCCAGTCAATCAACACGGTAAAGTCCTGCTCCCAGCCTTTTGGCAATCGCGCCATCCAGCCCTGCTCCACCTCGCCGAGGCGCGTCATGGCGCGGTCGGTTTCTGCGCTGGCGGGGGCATGAGTCAGTAACGTGCCGCGCTGCTGGCTGACGCTGGCACCCAGCACGCTGCCTGCCCACGGCGTGGTCATTTTGGTCAGCAGGGTATGCACCAGCAGCGCCAGCGCCACCTGCGGGTTGCCGGTCAGCGCCGCCTGCACCGCCAGTGTCCGCTCGGCGGTCAGGCTGCGCAGCAGTGCGGCGCTGTAGCCCTTGTTTTGGGGTTCTGTCGCTTGTTGTTGGGAGGTGTGGGTGTCGCCGCTGTTATCGCTGCCGGTGTCGTCTTCGCGCTCGTCCCATTCCTCTGCAACCAGACGCACCATGCCCCGTTGTACGGTCAGTTCGCCGCGACAGAACGACACCACCACCCCGGCATCCGCCTTGCTTTGGGCGTCCCAGGCCGCGATGTTGGCGCGCGCCTGCACGGCTTCCATCTCAGCCCCGATACGCTCGGCGGCTTTATAGCAGGCTTCAGCCTCGGCGGGGTCGGCTGCGGCGTCACCTTCCTCAATCAGTTCATCATGGCGCAGGCCGCGCTGCGTCTGCGCTTCCTGCTCCAGTTCAGTGAGTACGCCGGTGGGTTTCTCCAGCATACTGTAGTGCTCGCGGTCGTCTCCCCATGTGATGATGGCACCAGCACGCCCCATGCTCCACGCCCAGCCCTCATGCGCCGCCAGCTGTGCCGCGATAGTCTCCAATGCTTGCAGGGTCAGCGTATCGAGCAGCAGCGGGTCGGTGACAAAACCGCAGTCGGAGAACAGGTCGTGACGTATCTCGCCACCGGCGGCCTCGTATAGGCTCAGGCCAACCAGCGCCAGCGCGGCGTTGCCGTCCGCAGGGATTTCGTCGTTCAATACCCGGCGACGCAGCGCGGCAGGCTCGCGGCCGTTGTAGAAGTCGTCACCCACCTCCCA
>NZ_JBZXDO010000154.1:0-1593 GCF_058725505.1 Serratia sp. A07 | reverse complement strand
GCTTGTTGGTGACCGTGCGCGTCTCGGGCGCTGAAATCGCCAGCTCGCGACACACGTCAACCGGCGGCGGCAGCACCAGTTTTCCGGTGGTGACAATCTCAAGCCATTTCGCCGTCCGGTTGGTGCCATAACGGCTGTGTATCGCCTTGCCGTTGAAGGCGATGCGCCACTGGCGAACCAGGTCGTTGAGGGTATCGATATCATCCACCCTGACGAACTTCAGGCCGGCTTCAAAATCCCGTTCCAGGATATCGCGGGCCTTTTCGACCGCACCGGTGGCGCGGGCGTTGCGGGCCTTGTGCTGGATACATTTGATGCCCAGCGCATGGCACATGTTCAGGAGGGGCGCCGCACCCAGCGCCGACCCGGGGTCGGTGAACAGGATTTCAGGCACACCGCAGAGTACGTCACCGTTGTTCTCGCTGCGCCGGTCTTGCATGGCGCCTATCATCACTTCCAGGAAGTTCTGCGCACTTTCACCACCAAAACGGTACTCGGCGTAAATCCAGTGGGTGGTATGGTCGGCAATCTCGAATGACCAGACGCGGTCATTGACGATACGCTCCAGGTTTTTCGGCTTGTTCTTGTAAAACGTGTCCCGCTCCATAATGCGCAGGCCGGTATCTCGCGCCTGGCGGCCATGTTTGTTGGGGTTCTTCAGGTAGTAAAGGACGCAGATGGAGGCGTCCAGCTCCCACACATGGTTGGGGTGCAGGCTGGCGAGCTCCAGCGCCGGCGTCGGTTTCAGCAACTGGTCCGGGTGCAGGCGAAAGGCGTACAGCGCCCGGCGAATGGCATCGTCTGACAACGGGTAAAACTCACCGGTCTGGGCGTCAATGCGCCCGGCCTGTATCATGCCGTTCGCTCGCAGGGCCTTAACCGCACGCCCCAGACTGTAGAGTTGCTTGTTGTTGTTACGTCTGGATTCCATCAGCGTCCCCGATATCACCAGTGCTTCTTCGCGTGACAATGACGTACTGCCAGCGTCGCTGCGCTGTTTACGGCGTTCACGCCAGGTCGTCTCATTGAGCTTGCGCAGCAGCGTGGCGCGACTAATCTGCAGCTCTTCACACGCAGTGCGGTAGATGGACTCTTTCTGGCCGTGCGGCGCATGGCGAACCGCGTTGCCAATGGCCACCAGACGTTCGTTAAGGACAGAATTCATGCCCGGGCTCCCTGGTGTTACTGTCTGTTGTCTGCGTCATCATCGACAGGCAGAGTCTGCTGCGCGTCGTCGGTGAAGGGCTTGACCCACTCCGGCACCTCGGGTTCGCGGGTCTCCGGTAGGTCAAAGCGGGTGCGCAGGCATTGAATTTCGCGCTCGAAGTCCAGCAGCAGCCCGGCCATGAAGCCGGCATGGGGGACGCCGCGCTCGTCGTAATCGCGGTCGAGACGCTCAAAGCCGGAGGTGATTGCCCCCAGCGTTTCGCGCACCAGGCTGTCAGTCATCAGCTGCAGGGAGGTGCGCAGCTGGCTGATTTCCTCGTCGGCGGGGACGTTGCGGAACTTTTGTTCTTTCATTGCGTTGAGTTCGGCATCTTTCTGCGCCACCACGCGGCATTTGACGTCATATTCGTCGCGTTTTTCGCGCAG
>NZ_JBZXDO010000153.1:0-1598 GCF_058725505.1 Serratia sp. A07 | reverse complement strand
TGAGTAGGTTGTGATCTCAGATTACAAACCGGCCAAAATAATTGTCGCGAACCGGCCAGATTAATTGTCGTCAGATATTCGGCATCATCTGCACTGCCAGTGAGTGATATGCCCTTGGTGCTTACTCTCGACCAGCTAAGCGTATCGCCGTACAACCCGCGAATCTCGAGGAATCCTGAATATGATGAAATCAAGGCGGGGATTAGGGTTCGCGGCCTGAGAACTGTGCCATTAGTTACCCTTGATCCTGAACAACCCGAACTGGGTTATTTTTTCAGTGATGGTGGCAACACCCGTTATTCAATCTTGCAAGAATTATGGCAAGAAACAGGGGATGAACGGTTTTACCGCATTTCTTGTGTTTTCAAGCCATGGCCCGGTCGTTTGTCCTGTCTTCTTGGCCATCTGGCCGAGAACGAACAACGGGGAGATCTGGCGTTTATCGAAAAAGCGCTGGGGATCCGGGATGCCCGTGCCCTGTATGAAGAAAAATTGGGTAAAGCTGTTTCTCTCCGTGAGCTCTCAAGTTTAATGAGTGCTGATGGATATCCGGTGCATTTCTCCAGTATCAGCCGTATGGAAGATACGGTGAAATACCTATATCCATTCATGCCATCTCTTCTTAAATCGGGATTGGGAGCCCCCCAAATTCGTCAATTGCTTGCTTTACGAGCTGAGGCTGAAAAAACTTGGGAGGAACATAGTGTTACTGTCGAGGTTCAAGAACCGTTTGATAGCGTCTTTGGCAAAGTTTGTAGCCAATTTGATGACCCCGAAATCTACTCTCTGGATATGTTTCGTGATGAGTTGATTGGTGCGCTCATCAACGCGTTGCCACACCCGTTGCTCAATTATGACCGCTGGCTACTGGAGCTCGATCCCAAAGAGCAAAACCGGCGCAAGCACCTCGGTGAGCCTGAGCCGGCATTAACGCCTGAGCTGTCAGGCGAAGGCAATACTGTCGAACTGGCGCCAGCACTGCAGCAGGGAAATACCGGCGGACCGACGGTACCTGAAGTACAGGGAGAAGGCTCTTCTTTGGTGCTGGACAGCGCGTTGCATGAATCAACGAGAGATGCCGATGATGAATCACAGAACGCTCATGAAGAGGAAACGCCTGCAACTCAAACTGAACGCCGTGTTGAAACTCAGCCTGACTTATATGGCGCGCCTCCGATGTTGTCGGGTGACGTTGAAACGGTTTTAGATGGTGAGAATACCACCGTCCCCCTGCCGGACCCTCATGAGTCGATAGTCCCTCGCAGTAATACCGTGACACAGCCAAAGCAAGGTGTAGCCCCTGTTGCAGAGGTGCCTTTTGCCGAGGTAGGACTTGAGCCGGTCTCCTCCATTTGGGCTATTTCTGCCCTGCAGGATGATATCGAGCACCTGCAGGTGATCACCTTCCGATTGGCATTCGAACTGGCCGAAGTGGCGGGCTGCGAGGCGGAAATCAAAGCCGATAAAGCCGACTTGCAGGCTGCCGGCTACGCATTGACTGCCGAACGTCCCTCTCGCTTTACCGCGTTACTCCTGACCCTTGCCGGCAACAACCCGGACGGCGCCTCATCCAGCTCGCTCAATGAAGCCCTCATCGG
>NZ_JBZXDO010000152.1:0-1601 GCF_058725505.1 Serratia sp. A07 | reverse complement strand
AGGAGAGCGTGATGAAACTGAAATACAGCGTAATTTCCCTGATGCTGCTGAGCCCGTTATCACAGGCGGCGCAGCAGTCGGCCATTGAGAACAGCCAGTCTACCCTGAGTGAGATTCAGCAGAGCCAGACCAACAAGACGGCGCAGCAGGGCAGACAGTGGGGGCTCAGTGGGGAAGAGTACCAGCGCTATCAACAGTTGATGGATGGCCCTCGCGGGACACAATCCCCGGGGCTTGATCCGTTAACTGCTCTTGGCATCGAGGCGCAGAGCGATGCTGAGCGTAAAAAGTACGCGCAGCTGTGGGTGCGGCAGGAGTTTGCCCGCACCGAGAAAGAACTCAAGTTCCAGCGTGAAGTCGATGCAGCCTGGCAACGCCTTGGCGTGCTGCCGGTGAACATGGGGAATGCGGCCGGTATCGCGCATGACACCGGCGGGCGGCTGGCGCTGTTCGTGAAAGCGAAGGACTGCGGTCAGTGTGATGCACGACTGGCGGCGGTGCTGGCAGATAACCGGCCGGTCGACATTTACCTCGTCGACAGTAAAGGGGATGACAGCCTTCTGCGTAACTGGGCGAAGACGCATCACATTCCCGTCGACAAGGTGCGCGCACGTCAAATCACGCTCAATCATGACGGTGGCCGCTGGATGAAATTCGGCAACGGCCTGATGCCAGTGGTGCTGCAACAAGGGGAGAACGGATGGACACTCGCCGCATTCTGACCCGGGGGCTGTTGCCCCTGCTTGCCCTCCTCACCGTTGTGAGCGGTGGCGTCGTTCATGCTGCTACCCAACAGGTGCCTTCCGGTTATCGGGAGGTGGCGCTGCGCCACGGGGTGCCGCCGGAGTCCCTGTACTCGGTGGCGCTGGCCGAGACCTCGATGGCGCCGAAAAGCATCATCTCGGTGACTCGCGGGGCCGGCCCGGCCCCGGATGTGGAACGCCCCTGGCCCTGGACCATTAACGTGGCCGGCAAAGGGTATCGTTACGCCAGCCGCCTGCAGGCCTGGGAAGCCCTGCAGCGCTTTTTGAAAACGCATCCTCGCAAGCGCATCGATGTCGGGATTGCCCAGGTCAACCTGGGCTGGAACGGCCATCACTTCACGTCGACCTGGGAGGCGTTTGACCCTTACACCAACCTAAACGCGGCAGCGGCCATCCTGCGGGAATGCTATGACCGCAATCCCGGAAGCTGGCTGGTTGCCGCCGGGTGTTATCACCACCCCGCCGGCGGCGCACCGGCAGCCCGGTATAAATCCATCGTGAGTGGCAAGCTGGCACGCCTGAACGGCAGGGGGGCTGCTCCGGTTCGGGTGACCAGTACAACCCCCACGGCTACGGTGTTACCGGTACAAACGGCGGCGCTGACCTGGATTGAACCACGGAACCCATAATCATGAAAAAAATGAATTTTCTGCTGTTCGGCCTGAGTCTGGTGACCACCACGGCATTGGCCAACCTGAACGTGATCGCCGATGTCGGTGGCGATGACGCATCACCTTATTTTGAGGGGATTAATCGGCAAAGTGATGCGGAAGCGCCGCCGGCCATGCCGCAAGCCCCTGCCTCTGCTGATGAAGTTGAAGTGACCGTATTGCCGGT
>NZ_JBZXDO010000151.1:0-1640 GCF_058725505.1 Serratia sp. A07 | reverse complement strand
TGCAATGGGTGCAATCGTTCGCGGATGAGCGGTGCGGGTGTTTCGGGGTTGTGTACCAGGCGAGTAATTTTGAGTTTGTTGGCAGCCATTTTTCACGGTTCTATGAGCTTGACGGCGAGTGGTATCACGAGATCGCCCTTAATGCCATCAAGAGAGGGGGCAAACGCGGTGAGCACCTTCGAGCCAATATCGACCGGGCAACCGTGCATAGGTTCCAGCAGTTTCGTTACATTCGCTTTTTGAATAAGAAGGCCCGTAAACGGCTCAACACCAAATTATTCACACCGAAACCTTATCCGAAGCCAGGTAATTTATAGCGCTTCAAAGTTGTATCAAATGTACTGCGATTGGTGGATTTTTGTTCGTATCAAATAAGTTGCAAATCCGTATCAAAAATTTCGCCGCGCAATAGCCCGTTCCGCGCCTTCGCCACCCTGCAGACGCCCCAGCAATACGGTGCCGAACACGACCGCGTCTCGCCCGCTGACGCTCGCCAGCACCTGCGCCCAGGCCAGGTGGCACAGGCTGGCCAGGCTGACGCCCAGCCGCCGCGCCTGTCGCCGCAACCGCAGGTTCAGCGCCGAAGAGAGCGCCTGGTAGCGGCAGGCGATTTGCCGCCCTTCGCCGTGCACGTCGCTCAGGCCGAACGGCAGCACCGGCTCGCGGATATCTGCCAACATGTCGCGGAAGAAGCTTTCGTGCTCAGCCTCGCTGAGAGCCAGGCGCGCCTGCGCCACCGCATTGCGGAACGGCTGGGCGACGCCCAGCTGTGCCCCACGGCCGGCGAGGATCTCGCCGATCTCTTGCTCCATGAAGGCCAACGTGGAGTGATCGCCAATCAGATGATGCCACTGCTGCAAAGCGCACCAGCTGCCGTCCTCCTCCTGCGTGACGGTAAAGTTGAGCAGCGGCGCGCGGGTCAGATCCTGCCGCTGCTGCAACGGATCAAAGCTGGCCGCCAGCTGTTGCCAAATCGGGCCGTCAGCCGGATCGAAACGCCGCTCGCTCAGCGCCAGCTCAGCCTTGCGCCACACCACCTGCACCGGCGAGGACATGCCCTGCGTGATGAACGCAGTGCGCAGAATGTCATGGCGATCGATCACCTGCTGCATCGCCGCCAGCCAGGCGTCCAGTCGCGCACGGCTGTCGAAACGCAGCACCGCGGACAGCTGGTACGGGTCACCCCGTTCCGCCAGCAGATGGTGGAACAAAATCCCCTCCTGCAGCGGCGACAAGGCGTAGATGTCCTGTACGTTGGCCACGCCGCCCGGCACCTGCGCCACCACCGCGTCGATTTCCGGCTGGCTCAGCGTCGCCAGCGGCAACATCTCCGGCGTAATGGAGGCCCCGCCCGGTAAAATCCGGTTTTCCGGTATGTCGATCTCACCTTGCGCGCTCATCGCCTGCGCCAGCGCCGACAGCGTCGGCGTTGAGAACAACGTCTGCACGTTCGCTCCCCAACCGGCGCGCCGCAGCTGAGCCATCAACTTCACCGCCAGCAGCGAGTGGCCCCCCAGCTCGAAGAAGTTATCGTGGCGGCCTACCTGCTCCACGTTCAGCAGTTCGCGCCAGATCGCCGCCAGCAGCGTTTCGTGTTCACCCTGCGGCGCTTCGTACGCTGCCTGGCTCTGCGCCCCCTG
>NZ_JBZXDO010000150.1:0-1650 GCF_058725505.1 Serratia sp. A07 | reverse complement strand
GTCAACGTCACGCGGCAGCGTGGCCTCGGCCACTACCGCATATTTCTCGCGCTTCATCTTCATTTTTACCACCGGCAATCGTCCGGCCAGCGCGACGTAACACTCCAGGTCATCAAGGTTCTGCACGTCCGAGTAGCTCACCAGGTGCTCGCTCACCTCGTCCTTGGAGAACTGCACGCCGTCACGAATGATATCGACGCCGTAGCTGTACTGGTCGCGGAACTTGAGGTGGCGTTTTTCACCCAGCTCTTCCTGCACAAACTTGGCCACGTGCGCACTGGGCGCGCGGCCGAACACGCGGGTGTTGAGCAGGTCCCAGATATCGGCGGCGCCCTCGCGCCCGAACTGCGCCTCCAGCTGCGGGTAGTTCTGCAACCCTATCAGCGTACAGCCGCCGAACTTGCGCGCCTCGGCGATATAATCCTTAAGTATCGGCAGCTTGTGCAGCGACGGCAGCTCGTCAAGCAGCAGCCAGATGCGCCGCTCGCGGTCGCCGTTGTCCGGACGCAGTCCCAGCACGTTGACCATCAGCATGTGCAGCCAGGCGGTCAGCAGCGGCTTGAGCGCCTCGTGATGGCGCCCGTCGCTGGTAATGAATATCCAGCCGTTGTCGCCGTTCATGTCTTCGGTATGTACCCAGTCACGCAGGTTGAAGGGCCGCTTGCCCTCTTCGTCCAGCCCCTGCAGGAAGCGCAGCGCGGTGACATAGCTGGTCAGCACCATACGGATGGTCATGGCGGTCTTCTCGACGCTGCCATCCACCAGGTTGGCCGAATCCGTGTCCTTGAGGAAGCCGCGCAAATCCGCGAGCGTCACCGACAGCAGCTTTTTCATCAGGGTGCGCAGGTTGCGCTCGTTCATTTTGGCCAGACGCCGCGCCACGTCGGCAAACAGCCGGCGGGCGGCCAGCAGCCAGAAGGGGTCGCCGCTCGGCGCGTCCGGCAGCAACGTCTTGGCAAAGTTCTCGAAATCCGCCACCGTGCGGCACTCGTCCCATAAATCCCAGGCGGCGCAGCGCGCATCGAACGGGTTGAGGATGACGTCCTTGTTCGGCCGGTAGAACAGCGGCAGGAAGTTGCCGCCCTTGTCGTAAATCATCACCTTGTGCCCTTCGGCGCGCAGCTGACGGCAGATGTTGATTATCATGGTGCTTTTACCCGACCCCACCGTGCCGTGCATGGCGATGTTCTGCATCTCGCTGTAACGCACCATATGCAGCCCGCACAGCGAGAGCGGCGACAGCCGGTCGTGCTTTTTCAAAATCCTGTTGACCACCTTCACGTCATCGACCAGCTCGCGCCCGCCCACGATGACGTTCTCGCGCTGGCGGCGACCACTTCGGCCCAGATACCAGAACACGGCGAGAAAACCGAGCGCAAAGGTGACGCTGGCCGCGCCCCAGCCCCAGAACGCCACCTCCTTGAGGTGATTGCCCTGCTGCTGGAAATAGCGGTCGGCCACCACCTGCGCCGCCGTGAACTTGAACTCGACGACCTGACCGGTTTGCGGCCGTGTCCAGTGAAAGGTCATGGTGTTGCCGGCGCCGGAGGGGAATTGCCGGTGAAACGGCAGCACCACCCATTTGACCAACCAGTAACTGCCGCCGTGGATGATTTGCTCAAAACGCATCGACAACCCGACCCACAGCGC
>NZ_JBZXDO010000149.1:0-1698 GCF_058725505.1 Serratia sp. A07 | reverse complement strand
AACGTCGCGGCGCTGCGTCAGGGCACGTCCGGCGCCAAGGTACAGACCAGCACGCAGCAGGGTAATCAGCACAAGTATCAGACCCGGGTGGTGTCCAACGCCAACAAGGTCAACCTCAAGTTTGAGGAAGCCAAACCGGTGCTCGAAGACCAGCTGGCCAAATCCATTGCCAATATCCTTTAATACAAAGCAAATATTTTTCTGCACTTAATGCTGGCAACAAAGAAAACCCTGCGTATATGCAAGCCAGTGCCATGCCGAAAGCAAGAAAATCACAGGTATACCAGTAAGTGTGAATAAGATGGTTTTTACGTAAAGAGCAAGTAAACCTGCGCTCTTCTCTATCCGTGTACTGCTGAGCGTCTGGTTATTATTTTCAATCAGCGCGAATAACAATGGGTATTGGGTATGACGACCGAAAAAACACGCAAATGCAAGAATCATGCGGATGTCCGAGACTATCCGCAACTCAAGGTGGATATGAAAACAGTGAATGCCATTTTACAGAACTGTAATGCAAAGATATTTCTCAAGGAGACTAAAAGACTGTTGCCGTAAGTCTTGATTCAAATGCTGAATAAATCATTTTCACCTCCGATGAAATCGGGTTTTTTCGCATGGTCATAAATAGTTAAATGCACATGAGTGCAGAGGAATTATATGGAAAATAAACATTCGGTCTTCGCTATGGATTACGTCCTGCCGCATTATCAGGAAATCACTACGCGTGTGGAATTACTTATCCCTGATTACGGTCTGCATATGGACAGCCAAATCCTTCATCGCAGAGGAAAAGAAATAAAGAAAATTTTTCCTGCATTAGATGACTGGCCTGAAACCACGCTGGCAGAAGCTGAAATGTATCAGGAGGATGCAAGGAAGATTGACCAGCGCATCGGGACGCTCACGCTGCATCAATTTCTGATACTGCTTTTTAATCCTGAGTGCCGTGCTCATTGGGGGGCGTGGCAATGACGCATTGCCGGCATGTTTGGCGAGCGGTGCTCGCCTTGTTGCTCAGCCTGGCCTGCATGCGTGTGCAGGCTGCCGGCGTGATGACGGGTTTTTCACCCAGCGGCACCGCGCAGCAGGTGGTGCTGGCCGCCATCGGCAGTGCGCAGGTGTCCATCGACATGGCGGCCTACAGCTTTACCAGCAAGCCCGTCGCCACCGCGCTGCTCGCCGCCAAAGAGCGCGGCGTCAGGGTGCGGGTGGTGGCCGATGATAAAGCCAACAGCAAGTACACGGCCGTGACCTTTTTGGCCAACCAGGGCGTGCCGGTGCGCCTCAATGACTGCTACGCCGCGATGCACCACAAGTTTATGGTTATCGACGGTCGCTCGGTGCAGGCGGGGTCCTTTAACTACTCGGCGAGCGCGCATGTGCGTAATGCCGAGAACGCCCTCTGGCTGCAGGATATGCCATTGGTTGCCGGTGATTTTTCACGTGAGTTCGCCCGCCTGTGGGATGAGGGTGAGCCTGTTTTGCGGAGGTACTGATGAGTCTTAATACCCGCGACTTTACCCAGGGCGGTCAGGTCCTGAAATACATGATTGGCATGTTCCTGCAAATCATGAACATCGCTACCTTCTGGATATTGATGGCCTCGCTGGCGGTGTTCGCGCTGTGGGTCGGGTTGTCGATGCGTTTTGAGCAAATCATCCACGGCGGCAGTTACTGGTTGGTCAAATGGGTGGT
>NZ_JBZXDO010000148.1:0-1698 GCF_058725505.1 Serratia sp. A07 | reverse complement strand
CTGGAACAATCAGTCCCCGCAGTTAAGCCGGCTTGCCAGCCGCATTATTACCCGGAGCCTGTGATGAATCACCCGCATACCGACGTCATCATCCATATCACGCGCGAAGGCGAACGCTGGGACCAGCTTGCCAACGATTACTACGGCGATCCGCTGGGTTATGCCCGCATCATCATGGCCAACCCACAGGTCGCTATCCTGCCGGTGCTGCCTGCCGGTATGTCGCTCGCCATTCCGGTCATCCCGGCAGACAACAACCAGGAGACGCTGCCACCATGGCTACGCTAAACACACCCACCACGCCCGCTGCTGGCGGCAAGTCTTCCGGTGCCGTCCCGACGCCGGTGTTTGAGCTGGTCTATGGTCAGAAGGACATCACGGTCGACGTCACCCCCTACGTGCTGTCAATCAGTTTCACCGACAAGCTGTCGGGGGAATCGGACGAGATCCAGGTGGAGCTGGAGGACAGTGACGGCCGCTGGCGTGATGCCTGGTACCCGGGCAAAGGGGATACCCTGTCGCTCAAGCTGGGGCTCGAAGGGCAAAAGCTGCTGAACTGCGGCACGTTCTCTATAGATGAAATCGAGCTCGGCGGACCGCCAGATACGGTGTCACTACGGGGACTGTCGGCCTCGGTTACGGCGGCGATGCGCACCCGCTCCAATCGGGGGTTCGAAAACACGACGTTGCTGGCCATCGCCAGCCGTATCGCCAAAAAGCACGCTCTCAGGCTCGAAGGCACGATAGAGCCGCTCAAGCTTGACCGCGTCACCCAATACAATGAGACCGACCTGGCGTTCATGACCCGCCTGGCGCGCGAGTATGGTTACATCGTCAAAGTGACACACGAGGCGCTCGTCTTCTCGCACCGCGTTACCCTGCGCGAGGCCGAACCTGTTCACACACTGACGCCCGCCATGGTTGGACGCTACCGACTGCGCGATACCATCAACCGCATCTACAAGCAGGCCAGGGTCAAATACCAGGACACCCGAACCAAGAAGATGGTCACCCTCGGCGTCAAAGCGGATGGCAGCATCGGGCCGGTGGCAGAAGAAACGGTGAGCGCCAAGGGCAAAGGGCAAAAGCCCTCCTCTCATGCTACCAGCGCGGACACGCTCAATATGCAGAGCCGGGCACGCACCCGGGATGAGGCGGTCAGCAAGGTCTGCGCCGGTATCAACCGTCACAATGAGTACCAGCGCGAGGCCACGCTCAACCTGGAAGGCAATGTGGGACTTAAAGCCGGCAATACCTTGTCGCTCACCGGCTTCGGACGGCTATCGGGGAGCTGGCTGGTGACGGCGGTCCGCCATGATATCGACCGGCAAGGCGGTTACAGCTGCGAACTCACTCTCGGCCAGGGGCCGATTGCCAACCCGCACAAAAAAGGCAAGAACGGCAAGGCCGGCACGTCACGCGAGATGGTGGTCATCGGCAAAAAGGCCGACGGCAGCCTCGGCGTAGTGGATAAGAAGACACAAAGCGTCAAGGGGAAACGCCGATGAGCGGTATCAAGTTTGCCACCGGCACCGTCAGCGCCGTGGATGAGAAAACCGCCCGGGTGCGCGTCAGGCTGCCGGAGTACGACAATCTGCGCACGGCCTGGATCGAGGTGCTGCAGCGCAACACCCAGAACAACAAGGATTACTGGTTGCCGGATATCGGCGAACAGGTCAAGGTATTGCTCGATCCTCA
>NZ_JBZXDO010000147.1:0-1698 GCF_058725505.1 Serratia sp. A07 | reverse complement strand
CTGGAACAATCAGTCCCCGCAGTTAAGCCGGCTTGCCAGCCGCATTATTACCCGGAGCCTGTGATGAATCACCCGCACACCGACGTCATCATCCATATCACGCGCGAAGGCGAACGCTGGGATCAGCTTGCCAACGATTACTACGGCGATCCGCTGGGTTATGCCCGCATCATCATGGCCAACCCGCAGGTCGCTATCCTGCCGGTGCTGCCGGCCGGCATGTCGCTCGCCATTCCGGTCATCCCGGCAGACAACAACCAGGAGACGCTGCCACCATGGCTACGCTAAACGCACCCACCACGCCCGCCGCTGGCGGCAAGTCTTCCGGCGCCGTCCCGACACCGGTGTTTGAGCTGGTCTATGGTCAGAAGGACATCACGGTCGACGTCACGCCCTACGTGCTGTCAATCAGTTTCACTGACAAGCTGTCGGGGGAATCGGACGAGATCCAGGTGGAGCTGGAGGACAGCGACGGCCGCTGGCGTGATGCCTGGTACCCGGGCAAAGGGGATACCCTGTCGCTCAAACTGGGGCTCGAAGGGCAAAAACTGCTGAACTGCGGCACGTTCTCAATAGATGAAATCGAGCTCGGCGGACCGCCAGATACGGTGTCACTACGGGGACTGTCGGCCTCGGTAACGGCGGCGATGCGCACCCGCTCCAATCGGGGGTTCGAAAACACGACGTTGCTGGCTATCGCCAGCCGTATCGCCAAAAAGCACGCTCTCAGGCTCGAAGGCACGATAGAGCCGCTCAAACTTGACCGCGTCACCCAATACAATGAGACCGACCTGGCGTTCATGACCCGGCTGGCGCGCGAGTATGGTTACATCGTCAAGGTGACACACGAGGCGCTCGTCTTCTCGCACCGCGTTACCCTGCGCGAGGCAGAAGCTGTTCACACACTGACGCCCGCCATGGTTGGACGCTACCGACTGCGCGATACCATCAATCGCATCTACAAGCAGGCCAAGGTCAAATATCAGGACACCAGAACCAAGAAGATGGTCACCATCGGCGTCAAGGCGGATGGCAGCATCGGGCCGGTGGCAGAAGAAACGGTGAGCGCCAAGGGCAAAGGGCAAAAGCCTTCATCTCATGCTACCAGCGCGGACACGCTCAATATGCAGAGCCGGGCACGCACCCGGGATGAGGCGGTCAGCAAGGTTTGCGCCGGTATCAACCGTCACAATGAGTACCAGCGCGAGGCCACGCTCAACCTGGAAGGAAATGTGGGACTGAAAGCCGGCAATACCTTGTCGCTCACCGGCTTCGGACGGCTATCGGGGAGCTGGCTGGTGACGGCGGTCCGCCATGATATCGACCGGCAAGGCGGTTACAGCTGCGAACTCACTCTCGGCCAGGGACCGATTGCCAACCCGCACAAAAAAGGCAAGGACGGCAAGGCCGGCACGTCCCGCGAGATGGTGGTCATCGGCAAAAAGGCCGACGGCAGCATCGGCGTAGTGGATAAGAAGACACAAACCGTCAAGGGGAAACACCGATGAGCGGTATCAAGTTTGCCACCGGCACCGTCAGCGCCGTGGATGAGAAAACCGTACGGGTGCGCGTCAGGCTGCCAGAGTACGACAATCTGCGCACGGCCTGGATCGAGGTGCTACAGCGCAACACCCAGAACAACAAGGATTACTGGTTGCCGGATATCGGCGAACAGGTCAAGGTATTGCTCGATCCTCA
>NZ_JBZXDO010000146.1:0-1719 GCF_058725505.1 Serratia sp. A07 | reverse complement strand
CCACCACCGCATCGGCCAAAGGCACCGCCTTGCACGGCACCGGGTAGGTATCGTCTATATCGCCCGCCTCACGCAGCGCCTGCAATGCCAGCAGACGGCGCCCACCGGCCACCACCGCATACTTGCCGCCCCTGACCTTGCACACCACCAGATTTTGCAGCACCCCCACCGCACGGATACTGGCCGCCAGTTCCGCAATGGCCTCCGGCTTGGGGTCGCGCTTGCGCACGTTGAGGTCGGATTTCACCAGCTTGCCCAGCGGCACGGTAATAACCGGCGCGACGGCGAGCACATTTTCAATCACATCAGTTTTACTTACCTTTGGTTCTGTAGTAGCTTTAATCATGTTCATCTGAACACCTCTGATAGTCATAATGGATACCGGCGCACGGATTGCCCGTCCTACCGGTGTGAAGAAGCAGCGCCCCCAGCGCTGCTTTTTTACTTTCTGCTCAGCAGTGACCAGTGCACCAGACTCAGTTCATCGCTCGCCGCCAGCGGCCAGCCGTCAACCAGCCATACCGCCACCGAATCCGCATGACCGTCAAAGGCCACATACAGATACTCCGCGTCCTCCGGCAGGTCGGGCGGCAGCAGCGTACCGGTTGAGCGTCCGGCGGCATCGCACACGTACCGGAACAGGTCGTACACCTGCGGCACGGTCAGATGCTCGCTGTTGGTGTAGGCGCTGCGCCGTATCTCTGGAAAATCCGGCGAACGACTGGCTGTAACCGCATTTTCTTTCATCGCATATCTCTCCGAGGGTTCCTGAGCGGCGGTTTTGACGTTGACGTTTTGTGTGTTCATGCTGATTTACTCCTTCGGTGGTTTATCTATCTCTCGTCGGGACCTTTCGCGGCGAAAACGCTGAGTTGCGACGGCGAACGGGGGAACGCAAGGGCGCCGCGTGCGGCGTGCCATTAACCCTTGCGGGCACGCGGGCGACGGTGCGACAAAAGCGGCCGCGCAAGGGCCGATGAGAGAGTGCCACCGGTAAGATGAGCAGGAACACACCCGCCACGGCGTCACGCCGGGGCGGCCTTGAAGCCCGGCACCGCCGGGCGGTGAGCCTGGCGCGGCGCGGCAATCTTGCCGCTGCAAGCGTGCCCTTGCGTCAGGATGGAAACCCGCTGCCCGAAGGGCCGGGCAGAGACGGCGAAGCCGGCTCTGTGCGAAGCATGACAGCCGACCGGACGCCCAGCCCCACACGCGGCTTAACAACACCAGGAAAGTTAAGACAAACAGTAAGATGAAGAGGAAGAGGCAAAACAGCAGCTGGAGAGCCAGTCAGCCCCGAACGGCAGCGACAGCGGGCGGCGCAGCCGCACGTCCTCGCCTGCCGGCCGCCGCAGGCGGCGGGAAGGGGTTTTGCGCGCGGCCAAACGTCCCCTTCAGCTCATGCAGGCCGCCTCATCAGCGGCCTGAAAACGGTTTAACGTCTCAACGCCGTGCGCACTTTCTCAATGGCGGCCATATCGTCGATAAATTCACCTTCCTTGCTGAGCGGGTCATCGGCATCTATCGCCAGTGCCGCCAGTGACACCACGGTTTCCAGCGCCTGCGCATCGACGCTCACGTACGGCGTGGCGTCGCGGGCCTCCTGGATGGACACCATCATCGCCTCGATATCACTCTGGCCGATACCGCTGCGTTGATAGTCATCAATCGCCATGCAGCCAATGGACTCGAGGATGGCCAGCACATCCAGATTGGTGGGGT
>NZ_JBZXDO010000145.1:0-1732 GCF_058725505.1 Serratia sp. A07 | reverse complement strand
GCTTAGAGGCTTTTCCTGGAAGCAGGGCATCAACTACTTCTGCACCGTAGTGCATCGTCATCACGCCTCAGGGTTGATATGTAACCGGATTTACCAGGTCACACCCCCTACACGCTTAAACCGGGACAACCGTCGCCCGGCTAGCCTAGCCTTCTCCGTCCCCCCTTCGCAGTAACACCAAGTACAGGAATATTAACCTGTTTCCCATCGACTACGCTTTTCAGCCTCGCCTTAGGGGTCGACTCACCCTGCCCCGATTAACGTTGGACAGGAACCCTTGGTCTTCCGGCGAGCGGGCTTTTCACCCGCTTTATCGTTACTTATGTCAGCATTCGCACTTCTGATACCTCCAGCAACCCTCACAGGCCACCTTCAACGGCTTACAGAACGCTCCCCTACCCAACAACGCTAAGCGTCGCTGCCGCAGCTTCGGTGCATGGTTTAGCCCCGTTACATCTTCCGCGCAGGCCGACTCGACCAGTGAGCTATTACGCTTTCTTTAAATGATGGCTGCTTCTAAGCCAACATCCTGGCTGTCTATGCCTTCCCACATCGTTTCCCACTTAACCATGACTTTGGGACCTTAGCTGGCGGTCTGGGTTGTTTCCCTCTTCACGACGGACGTTAGCACCCGCCGTGTGTCTCCCGTGATAACATTCTTCGGTATTCGGAGTTTGCATCGGTTTGGTAAGCCGGGATGGCCCCCTAGCCGAAACAGTGCTCTACCCCCGAAGATGAGTTCACGAGGCGCTACCTAAATAGCTTTCGGGGAGAACCAGCTATCTCCCGGTTTGATTGGCCTTTCACCCCCAGCCACAAGTCATCCGCTAATTTTTCAACATTAGTCGGTTCGGTCCTCCAGTTAGTGTTACCCAACCTTCAACCTGCCCATGGCTAGATCACCGGGTTTCGGGTCTATACCTTGCAACTAATCGCCCAGTTAAGACTCGGTTTCCCTACGGCTCCCCTATACGGTTAACCTTGCTACAAAATATAAGTCGCTGACCCATTATACAAAAGGTACGCAGTCACACCACGAAGGTGCTCCCACTGCTTGTACGTACACGGTTTCAGGTTCTATTTCACTCCCCTCGCCGGGGTTCTTTTCGCCTTTCCCTCACGGTACTGGTTCACTATCGGTCAGTCAGGAGTATTTAGCCTTGGAGGATGGTCCCCCCATATTCAGACAGGATGTCACGTGTCCCGCCCTACTCATCGAACTCACGACCTGTGCATTTTAGTGTACGGGGCTATCACCCTTTGCTGCGCGACTTTCCAGACGCTTCCACTAACACACAAGCCGATTCAGGTTCTGGGCTCCTCCCCGTTCGCTCGCCGCTACTGGGGGAATCTCGGTTGATTTCTTTTCCTCGGGGTACTTAGATGTTTCAGTTCCCCCGGTTCGCCTCATGCCACTATGTATTCATGACATGATAGTGTGTCGAAACACACTGGGTTTCCCCATTCGGGTATCGCCGGTTGTAACGGTTCATATCACCTTACCGACGCTTTTCGCAGATTAGCACGCCCTTCATCGCCTCTGACTGCCTAGGCATCCACCGTGTACGCTTAGTCACTTAACCTCACAACCCGAAGATGTTTCCATCGTTCGCGCTGCAAACATTTGAGAGACTCTATGACAGGTTACTCTTTATCCCAGTACTTCTACGGAGGGATAAATTTCAGCCGTCATGTTTCAATTTTCAGCTTGTTCCAGATTGTTAAAGAGCAA
>NZ_JBZXDO010000144.1:0-1736 GCF_058725505.1 Serratia sp. A07 | reverse complement strand
TTAGTTATCTGGATTACTGCACGTATGCAAGATGCAGCACCCTGATAATAATATAAAACTCAAACTAAACCACGCGTAAAGATACATCAATTCCTTTCGTCGGAAATTTCGGCGGTTCCGGCGTAGAACCCCAGGTAGGTGCTCTCCGGGTGACGGATGCAGATGTCGTCCAGCGACAGGCGCTGCTCGAGGTAGTCCTGCGCCGGCGACGGAAACCCGCAGGGCACGCCGGCGTCATAGAGGCGAACCGGCATCACACGGCCTCCGGCACGCTCTGCCAGGCATCGTCATCCGGGGGCGTGTCCGCGTCGGCTGAAGCCGCGGCCGGCTGCGCCGCCTGCAGGTAGTGCGTGCGCAGCTGCGTGGTCAATGTGGCCACCACGTCGGGACGGTCGCGCAGCCAGCCGGCGGCCTTCTCGCGCCCCTGCCCGATTTTCTCCCCCTGATACTCGTACCAGGCGCCGGTCTTGAGGATATATTTGGCGTCGACGGCCAGATCCAGCACTTCGCCCTCGCGGAAGATGCCGACGCCGAACAGCAGCCGGAACTGCGCCTGGCGGAACGGCGGCGAGACCTTGTTCTTGACCACCTTCACCTTGGTATCCCGCCCGATGATGGTCTCCCCTTCCTTGACGTTGCCGGCGCCGCGCACGTCGAGACGCACCGAGGCATAGAACTTGAGGGCGTTGCCGCCGGCGGTGGTTTCAGGGTTGCCGAACATCACGCCGATCTTCATGCGCAACTGGTTGATGAAGATCACCACCGTGCGGGTGGTGTTGATGCTGCCCTTCAGCTTGCGCATCGCCTGGCTCATCATGCGGGCCTGGAGACCCATCTGGGCGTCGCCGATCTCCCCTTCCAGCTCGTTTTTTGGCACCAGGGCGGCGACGGAATCGACCACCACCACGCCGACGGCGCCGGAACGCACCAGGGCGTCACAGATTTCCAGCGCTTGCTCGCCGGTGTCGGGCTGGGAGATGAGGAGTTCACCGATATCGACGCCCAGCTGCTGCGCGTAACGCGGATCGAGCGCGTGCTCGGCATCGATAAAGGCGCATTGCAGCCCGGCGCGCTGGGCGCAGGCAATGACCGACAGGGCGACGGTGGTCTTGCCGGACGACTCGGGGCCGTAGATTTCGGTGATGCGGCCGACCGGCAGGCCGCCGCCGAGCGCGATGTCGAGGCCGAGCGAGCCGGTCGGGATACGCTCGACAGCCATGCCATGGTTGTCACCCAGGCGCATGATGGCGCCCTTGCCGAACGCCTTCTCGATGGCGGTGATGGCGCTTTGCAGCGCTTTGGCGCGACTTTCCTGCGTGCCGGCCGTGTCCTGCGGTGTGCGAGTGCGTGATGCGTTGCTCATTTTATGTTCTCCTCTGGTCGGAAATCGAATGCGTTATTATAATAATACTGTATGCATGACCAGTATAATATAAAACCGACGAGGAAAGACAAGGGATGATGGCGAGGTCAACCGCGCGACGGGCACAAGCCCCTCATTTTGAGGTGAATATTTTTACCGACGATGCGCACAGGTTATCCCCCAAATTTGTGGATAACGTCCTGATTGTGAGTGGCGCGGCACCGGGGGCGGATATGGGACCGTCCTGGGCAAAAGCGGCATTCAGCGCCGTTTTTTCGACGTAGAACCCGTTATGCTGTGACGGTGTCGGCACGACGCCGGACTTCCACTCTTTCGCGTCCAGCACATAATTGTCCCAGCCCTGGTCTTTCAG
>NZ_JBZXDO010000143.1:0-1821 GCF_058725505.1 Serratia sp. A07 | reverse complement strand
CCTGACCCGCTCACCTTCCTGCAGCGTCAGTGATGCCTTCTGCCAGAGGCGGTAACTGCTGTCGATGGCGCTTATCGAAAGCCCCCTTCGGTTCCCGTTTGCGTCCTCGACCGACAATTTGTGGGTCTCCTTGCTTGAGCCCACCACCGTCATGCGCTCAAGAACCTGCTTGCCCTCTACCCGCTCCAGCACCATTCCCACCTTGTAGGTGCTGCGGTTTTGCCGCGTGCCGGCGTCCAGCCACACGGGCGAGAGCGTATCAACCGTCCTGAGCGTGGCGCCGAGCACACCTTCCTCACCCAGCGCGGTCCGAATGGCCTGCGTTAATTGGGCGCGCGTGCGGGCATTGCCCGCCTGCGCCACCACTGCCAGCCCGGCAGCCGCCTGCTTCGCCACGTGCCGGGCGGCAACCTGCAGGCGGTCATCCACCGTATCCTTTTGCACCAGCGTCACCGTGGCATTTTCCTGGCGCTCGGCGGTTTTGAGCTGCGTGACGCCGGCGGCGCGCAGCACCTCGGCGCCGAACCCGGTTGCACGCCGCGCATGCGTATCCAGCACGATGGCCACCCCCTGACTGCGGTCAACCGCCTGAAGCACCTGATGGAGCTGCGGCACGCTCAGCTGCTCCGACTCGGGCAGCAATACCTGCGAAGACGCGGGCAGGCCGCGCTCGGCGACCTCCTCCACCGTCATCACCGTGCCCACGTCCGCCCCCTTCAGGCGCGACCGGGCTGCCCGGCTCGCCACCACCACCACGCTCTCGCGCCCGGCCTGCGCCGCCGCCTCACCAAAGCGCGCCAGCAGGTCGGACTGAAACGCCTGGCCGCCGCGCGCATCGATGAGCGTCAGCCCCCTGCCTGCCTGCGCCCACTGCGCGACGATGCCGGTCGCCTGCGCAGGCGCAGGCGTATCCGCCCGCCCCGCGGCCAGCCGGGCGGCAAGCTGAGACAATCGCTGCTCGTCCCGCACGTGTGCCGCCGACGTAAACAGCGTTTGCGCACCGTCCACTGCCAGCAGCGCGCCGCGCGCCACCGCGGTCTCGATTTCCGCGCGCACGGCGCCATACACCCCTTCGCGCATCGGCAGGCGACCCAGCGCCGCGGTCAGCACTGCGTCAATACCAAAGCGAACCGCGCTTTTGGACACGACGGCTATCGCCTGCTCCACGGCCTGCACCGGTGTCATGGCATCGTCCTGCGCCGCCTGACGCTGCGTGCGGGCCGCCAGCAGCGCGGCCGCGGCGGTCTGCGGCGCCGGCTCCACCTCTTTACCCTCTGCCCGCGCGTCAACGCCCGTTTTAAAAGCCGCGTAATCAAAGCCGAGCTCATCCTTCAGCTTCTGCCGCCAGTAGTCGCGTACGTCATCCATGCTGGTAAAATCCTTTGCCTTGCGGGTATCGAGCGCCGCCCGGGTTTTCTCCCGGCTGCCGGCATCCATCCCCACCGCGGCGAGAATGTCCCGGCGCCGTGACGAGAAGGGTTCGGTCGGTACCCCGTCAACTTCATACATGCCGTGCGGGCCGGCGTCACGCAGCAGGTAGCCGGCAGCGTCAAGTTCGCCGCGCATAAACCCGCGGTACATCGCGCCGATACTCACCTGCTCCTTCCAGAGGATGTTGTTAAAGCCACTGCCGGCCCTGGTATCACTGGAGAGCGTTTTCCAGCCGCCGGCCGCCAGTGTGGCGTTGGCCACGATGGCGTGGGTATGCAGCTGCGGGTCGAGGTTGCGCGAGGTGTCGTGCAGGAACGTCGCCACCACCAGGTTGCCGGTCTGCTCAAGCGCGCTGACGCCGTCCGTCATGGTGCGCGTCGAGGCAAACTT
>NZ_JBZXDO010000142.1:0-1821 GCF_058725505.1 Serratia sp. A07 | reverse complement strand
CCTGACCCGCTCACCTTCCTGCAGCGTCAGTGATGCCTTCTGCCAGAGGCGGTAACTGCTGTCGATGGCGCTTATCGCCAGACCGCTGCGGTGCCCGTTTGCGTCCTCGACCGACAGTTTGTGGGTCTCCTTGCTGACGCCCACCACCGTCATGCGCTCAAGCACGTTTTTGCCCTCTACCCGCTCCAGCACCATCCCCACCTTGTAAGTCCCGCGGTTTTGCCGCGTGCCGGCGTCCAGCCACACGGGCGAGAGCGTATCAACCGTCCTGAGCGTGGCGCCGAGTACGCCTTCCTCACCCAGCGCGGTCCGAATGGCCTGCGTTAATTGGGCGCGCGTGCGGGCATTGCCCGCCTGCGCCACCACCGCCAGCCCGGCGGCCGCCTGCTTCGCCACGTGCCGGGCGGCAACCTGCAGGCGGTCATCCACCGTATCCTTTTGCACCAGCGTCACCGTGGCATTTTCCTGGCGCTCTGAGGTCTTGAGCTGCGTGACGCCGGCGGCGCGCAGCACCTCGGCGCCGAACCCGGTCGCGCGCCGCGCATGCGTATCCAGCACGATGGCCACCCCCTGACTGCGGTCAACCGCCTGCAGCACCTGATGGAGTTGCGGCACGCTCAGCTGCTCCGACTCGGGCAGCGCCACTTGCGAAGACGCGGGCAGGCCGCGCTCGGCGACCTCCTCCACCGTCATCACCGTGCCCACGTCCGCTCCCTTCAGGCGCGACCGGGCTGCCCGGCTCGCCACCACCACCACGCTCTCGCGCCCGGCCTGCGCCGCCGCCTCACCAAAGCGCGCCAGCAGGTCGGCCTGAAACGCCTGGCCGCCGCGCGCATCGATGAGCGTCAGCCCCCTGCCTGCCTGCGCCCACTGCGCGACAATGCCGGTCGCCTGCGCAGGCGCAGGCGTATCCGCCCGCCCCGCGGCCAGCCGTGCGGCAAGCTGAGACAATCGCTGCTCGTCCCGCACATGTGCCGCCGACGTAAACAGCGTTTGCGCACCGTCCACTGCCAGCAGCGCACCGCGCGCCACCGCGGTCTCGATTTCCGTGCGCACGGCGCCATACACCCCTTCGCGCATCGGCAGGCGACCCAGTGCCGCGGTCAGCACCGCGTCAATGCCAAAGCGAACCGCGCTTTTGGACACGACGGCTATCGCCTGCTCCACGGCCTGCGCCGGTGTCATGGCATCGTCCTGCGCCGCCTGACGCTGCGTGCGGGCCGCCAGCAGCGCGGCCGCGGCGGTCTGCGGCGCCGGCTCCACCTCTTTACCCTCTGCCCGCGCGTCAACGCCCGTTTTAAAAGCCGCGTAATCAAAGCCGAGCTCATCCTTCAGCTTCTGCCGCCAGTAGTCGCGTACGTCATCCATGCTGGTAAAATCCTTTGCCTTGCGGGTATCGAGCGCCGCCCGTGTTTTCTCCCGGCTGCCGGCATCCGCCCCCGCTGCGGCGAGAATGTCCTGGCGCCGTGACGAGAAGTGCTCGGTCGGTACCCCGTCAACCTCATACATGCCGTGCGGGCCGGCGTCACGCAGCAGGTAGCCGGCAGCTTCAAGTTCGCCGCGCATAAACCCGCGGTACATCGCGCCGATACTGACCTGCTCCTTCCAGAGGATGTTGTTAAAGCCACTGCCGGCTTTGGTATCACTGGAGAGCGTTTTCCAGCCGCCGGCCGCCAGCGTGGCGTTGGCCACAATGGCGTGGGTATGCAGCTGCGGGTCGAGGTTACGCGAGGTGTCGTGCAAAAACGTCGCCACCACCAGGTTGCCGGTCTGCTCAAGCGCGCTGACGCCGTCCGTCATGGTGCGCGTCGAGGCAAACTT
>NZ_JBZXDO010000141.1:0-1896 GCF_058725505.1 Serratia sp. A07 | reverse complement strand
ACAGAACCCCAAAACAAGGGCTACAGCGCCGCACTGCTGCGCAGCCTGACCGCCGAGCGGACACTGGCGGTGCAGGCGGCGTTGACCGGCAACCCGCAGGTGGCGCTGGCGCTGCTGGTGCATACCCTGCTGATTAAAATGACCACGCCGTGGGCAGGCAGCGTGCTGGGTGCCAGCGTCAGCCAGCAGCGCGGCACGTTACTGACCCATGCCCCCGCCAGCGCAGAAACCGACCGCGCCATGACGCGCCTGAGCGAGGTGGAGCAGGGCTGGATGGCGCGATTGCCAAAAGGCTGGGAGCAGGACTTTACCGTGTTGATTGACTGGCCGATGCCGACACTGGTTGACCTGCTGGCGTTCTGCGTCAGCGGCGGCATCGATGGCCTGTGCGAAAAGACTGACCGCAACGGACGGGCAGGGGCGCAGCTTGACGGACTGGAAGCGGCGTTGGGCTTTACCCTGCGTGACTGGTGGGTGCCGACCGCGCAGAACTGCTTTGCGCGTCTCAGTAAAGACCAGATAGGTGACGTGCTGGTTGATGCTGACCGACTGGCACAAGCGGCCTCGGCGCTGAAGATGAAGAAAGCGGACGCGGCGATACTGGCCGAGGCCGAAATCAGTCAGACCCGCTGGGTGCCGCCGTGCCTGACGCCCTATGTGCCGGTGACGACAACCCAGCCCGCAAGCGACGACAGCGAAGCGGCGTAGCCAATACCACGTACCCGTCCGTTGATCCGGGCGGGTTTTTAGGGCAGGCGGCAGGCGTTTGTCCGACCCCGCGCACCTTGCGGCGCATCGAGCGCCACCGGCGCGTTGAACCGCCACGCGGCACTTGCCGGCAAGCCGGCGCCGCAAAGGCCGCCCCGGCGTGACGCCGTGTCGGGTGTGTTCCTGCTCATTCGGCCCCGGTGGCACTCTCTCGTCAGCCCCTTACGCGGCCGCTTTTGTAGCACCGTCGCCCGTGTGCCCGCAAGGGTAAATGGCACGCCGCACGCGGCGCCCTTGCGTTCCCCCGTTCGCCGTTGCCACGTCAGCTTTTTTGCCGCGAAAGGTCCCGACGAGAGAGACATCAACCACCGAAGGAGAAAATCAGCATGAACACACAAAACGTCAACGTCAAAACCGCCGCTCAGGAGCCCTCGGAAAGATATGGGCAACGGCGTTGGGAGATCATGTTTTTCGGTCAAGGTGCCAACGGATCAATTCCAATGTTTTCACGCATAACGGCTAAAACAGCAGCAGAGGCAAAGGCGCGCTTTATTTCGCTGTTAAATCCGGTGAATGGGTATTTCCTGGGCGAGCCGGTACAAATTTTGGATACAGAAATTAAGGAGGTCAACGGGGGCGGGCAATCCCTGAATTGAAAAAGCAGGCTTGCGCCTGCTTCCTCATGCCGTGCTGACTCGTGGAAAGTCAGTGCGGCTTCAATAACCGATTGGAGTAAATCTATGACTATTGAGTTTTCAATCATCGCACCTGCTGCGAGAAATGTACAGAGTGGCGCAAATAAAAAGCACAAGCGCATCAAGCGCGATTGCATTGCGGCCAACGACGTCGATCCCAGCGTTAAAGCATGGAGTCGTCATATTGCCAAAGCTCAACGCAAAGGCCAGCGCGTCCATATTCCGGCGCTCAAGGGCAACGAGTTAGGGCAGTTACTTCGCGCTCTGGAAATCAAACGGGCATACGCCTGATAAACCGACCGCCGCCCTAATGGGCGGCGGTATTTATCTCATGTGTAGAGGTTAAGCATGTCAAATGCAACAGAGAACGGCGCGAGCACAATAGAAAATATCGGCATCAACGACAATATGGGCGGCGATGTCATTCCTTCGGCTGCGATTGATGTCATTATAGCTCAGCGAAATTTGGGGTTAACTGAACTGAAAGCGGCGG
>NZ_JBZXDO010000140.1:0-1904 GCF_058725505.1 Serratia sp. A07 | reverse complement strand
CAGGTATTCAGCGGCACCGGAAACATTACTGTGATGTTACCTGACGGCAGCACTTATACCGGCCCGGCCTGGAATAGTTTTACTACGGCATTGAATTTGAAGGCCAATAAAAGCGACCTCGGCAACTCGGCCTCTCGCAATGTCGGAACTACTACGGGAACAGTGGCAGCTGGCAATGACTCTCGTATAACTAATGCTCTACAAGTGGATAAATTTAACGATATTAATCTGAAAAACCAAGGAGCTAAGGCCTCTCAAACTATTGGCTTTTGGCAAGCAGAGAGTGGTTCCAATCAGTTAAAATCTAGAATTTCTGTTGCTGTTGGCGATACTGGTTTTTCATATTTATCTTTTATGTCAAATCGTCCATCAGCAGGTTCTGTGCTAGATATTTCATTCTCAATAAATGGGAATAACAAGGCCGTGACAACAGAGTCTGGATATCTGCTTCAGGAGAATGGTGTTAGAGTTTATTCGGCGAGTAACCCAGGCGGTTCTTGCGATATAAAATTCAAGGAAAATATTGCACCTGCCCCAGATAATTACGCGCTTTCCATTGTGGAAAAAATGAATTTTGTCAGTTTTGAATATACGCAAGATGCTCCGAACGCGCCTGATAAAATGAGTTCAAGCTGTGGCCTTATTGCGCAAGAACTGGAGTTAATCTCTGATGAACTTATAAGAAAGACAATTGGTGAGGATTCATACAAATATCCAGACATCCAAAACCTATTGAATCTTGCACTTAAGGCTATTCAAGAGCAGGGGCGGTTAATCTCCCGCCTTGATACCGAATTGAATTTACTGAAGGAGAAATAAATAATGGTATTAATCAGCGGCGTACTAAAGGGACCTTACGGTGATTCTCGTTCTGGCGTAACTATTACTATGCGCTCAATGAAAACATCATCCACGGTGTTGAATTTAGCGAAGTCGCAATCTGTCACCGATGATACGGGCCGGTATTCGCTTAATGTAGAGCCAGGTGCCTACGAGGTGATTGTGTCAGTTTATGGCGCACAGCCAGAGCGTGTAGGCACAATAGAGGTTTATACCGATTCGCTGCCCGGCACGCTCAATGATTTCCTTCGGCGCCCAGGTGAAAGCGATATTACGCCTGAGATTGTTCAAACCGTCGATCGCTTGCGTGCTGAGGCGGCTTTATCTGCCGACAAATCAGCAGCATCAGCAGCAGCGGCAAAAGTCAGTGAGCAGAATGCGGCTGCGACGCTTGCTGGTGCTATGAAAAAAGGCGACTTTGGTTTTGGCGGTAGCGGTGCTGTCAAGTCGTTTGCAGACGATGATGCGTTCCGAGCATTTTTGCGCTCACGCGATACAGGCAGCCAAATAATTCGTGTCAATACGGTGAGTTCTATAACGAAGGTTTACGCACCAGCGCTGGTTATGAAAGCGCAAGATACATGGATTGTTTTATCTGCCGTCAATGTGACAGGGAATGTCATCGAGCGGCATGGGGTGCGCGTTGCCGTAGGTAGTGAAAATGGGTCGAGCGATACAGAATTTGAACTGTGGACTGATAAAAACACCACGGTAGACGGCAACGGCTTCATCAAAAAAGCTTCTCCGATCGCAAGGCTGTCTGGCGCGCCGGAAAAGATGGCTGATGACTACCTTAATGGGTTCATTCTGTGCGGCCACGTGGCAGTGAATGATGAGGCTGAAGGGGTATCAGCTGAACGTGTTTCAGTTGGCGTTTACAAAGTCACAGGCGCGCTAGGTTTTGCGCAAGAGGGCTGGACGATCGAAGTACCGCAGGACGTGAACGGCAACCGCCTGTGCTTTGTATCAGCCAGCACTGGCAAGGATGGCACAATCTATGTGAAGGTCAGCAAGCGCCGCTTTGACATCGACACAGCTGCTATTGTGGCTGGTGAACCGATGGA
>NZ_JBZXDO010000139.1:0-1907 GCF_058725505.1 Serratia sp. A07 | reverse complement strand
TGAAATTGCCACTTCAGAAGGTGAGCCAGTAAAACCGCCATCCGGCTGGCCAGTTCGCGCTTTTCACTCTTGCCCACGTCCTCAATCTCCTCGGCAATATTTTCAATATCCAGTTGGCTAAGTTTACCGGCACGCAGTAACGCCGCCTGTTCATTCGCCCAGGCGACCACGTCGGTATCGTAACGAGTTCCCATGGGAGCCTCCGGTATAGTAGATAGAAAAACTGCACACAGCAGACGCTATGTGCAGTATGTCAATGAATGCCATCCAGGTCAAAATGGGATGTCATCATCAAAGTCCATCGGCGGTTCATTGCCGGCAGGCGCCTGAGGGGGTGTACCACTGTGGGTCGGTTGCTGAGATTGCCCCCAACTACCAGACGCTGAGGGCCCCGGGTTATCGGTCTGACTACGACCACCCAGCATCTGCATCGTGCCGCCCACGTTAATGACTACCTCAGTAGTGTAGCGATCCTGGCCGCTCTGATCTGCCCATTTACGCGTGCGCAAAGCGCCTTCAATATAGACCTGCGAACCTTTACGCAAGTATTCGCCGGCAATTTCAGCGAGTTTGCCAAACAGCACCACACGGTGCCATTCGGTTTTTTCTTTCTGTTCGCCGGATTGTTTATCACGCCAGGTCTCGGAGGTCGCAAGCGACAGGGTGGCAACCGCACCACCATTTGGCATGTAACGGACTTCAGGATCCTGTCCAAGGTTACCGACAAGTATGACTTTGTTTACGCCGCGAGACGCCATAATCAAATCCTCATAGGGAATAGAGTTAGAAAGAGAAAAACGCCCCGAAAAATCGAGGCGTAAAGGGCGTTATCAGAAAGAGTTTTCCGCGTATTGTTGCTGTGCGGAACCTTGCTGAGGCGGCGTAGAGTCGGATTTCTCAGCCTGATATACCTTTTCCTGACCGATTTTGATCCAATCGACCTTGATAAGGCGGGCTTTGAGGCTGACGCGCTGTTCACCGGCATGTTCGCCGCTGTTGAGCGTGAAGATGTCCGTCTTGGGATTGCTGAGCACAAAACCAATCAGGACCTTTTTGTCTTCATCAACCGATTTTTGACAGCGGTTGATCAGGCTGCTGGCTTCTTTACCGGCGACCGTCACATCGAAACGCGTGTAACTGGCGTTATCGGTAGGACCGGAGAGTCCATTGACGACACAGCTGATAAAGGTGCCATTCGGGCCATTGACTTGACGAATGTTGCTGAGGTACCCCATGCCCTTGATAGTCAGGTTGAAGTATTCAGTTTTAGTAGATGCTTGCTGAGATTGGGTAGACATGATGTTTTCTCCAGGAGTAAAGATTCGGTGACGGAGAAATACACCTTCCCGACGGGAAAGTGTTTCCCGTCGGGAGTCTGCAAAGTCGTACGTCAGTGCAGACTGTCTTGATTGTGAAATGGACCTTCATCACCGCTAAGTGATCCCCGTTCTCAAAGGCTAAACGGTGTTACCGCCACGTGGGCTTCCTCTTTCAGGCTACGAGGATATTCGCAGTCGCCCGAAGGCGTTTCTCACAGACCGCTGAAACTTTGGCTGGCACTCACCCGAAAGCGCTTCTCACAGAGTGCTGAAGCATTGGCTGGTTGTCCGGAGACAACAAGTAAGCCTGTTCATTTTTAATGCAAGCATCGAGAGTGTCAACCGCAATATTTCGTTTTGAGAACCATAAAATAAAAACGGCGTTGATCCGAAAATCAACGCCGCACGGCCGGTACCTGAGCCTTCAGTAAATTCTGTCAAACTCCGGGGAGGAACCTAGTCTCCCGACGCATTTTTCACGGAGTTGCCTGCGTCTTGACAGCCAACCTGAGTGTGGAGGCCGCTGACCGAACTGAAGCAGAAAAAAACCATGGAAGAATTTTCCCACCACCGCAGTTACGGGGTACC
>NZ_JBZXDO010000138.1:0-1915 GCF_058725505.1 Serratia sp. A07 | reverse complement strand
ATGAAATCACCGGCTTTCAGCTCGGTATTGAACGCCGTCCCCGTACCTTTCACTACGGCGGAGTTGTTCGTTAGGGTCAGAGTGCCTGCGGGCATGATGCTCTCCTAAATCGTTGCATAAAAAAACCGGCTCAGTGGCCGGTTGTTAGAAGTAATGGTCTGCGTTAATAACCATGAGCGGCATCTGTGACGAGTACCATCGGTTTGATGTATTCCACTGGGTCTGTATTCTTCTCCCTGATTCAGAACGCCAGAATTGGACGGCGCTGCCGTTAAACCGATAGCCGCAGCTGTAGTAGTTATAAACCCCGCCGCTACCTTGAGAGTCACCACGCATAAACGCATTAACGGCTAGGGGGATCATTGGCCTGGCTATCCCTGTATCGACCAAATCCTCTGGGTTCCTGCCGACATTAACCGAACGACCATCCCAGACTAACGGCTCTGTATCGCTGGTGAATGTATTATTACCGGCAGCGTTCTTAATCACCATTCCGTAGCCGCTTGGCGTCGGTGGGTAATAACCGCTGTTCATAATGACCACTTTCACATTGGCCGTGGTTAACATCGCTTCACCTGAACCATTATCACGCGATACCGTTAATTCGTTATATTGGACAGCATGGTAAATAGAAACGCCGGGGTCATCGCACCGAACAAAAACAACCTTGGTGTTATCGTTTTGAACGACCGGCAATGTCCATTTGCCGTTAATCGTCACTTCCCCTTTCCACGCAACAAAGCCCAGCCTGGACGAACTGTTAATGCTCATCCAATCCACCGAGTTTTGAATCATTATTCCATACGTGCCGGGAACTGATTGCGGCGGTTGAACCTGGTATATGCTGAACTCGGTAAAAAACGCTTGTTGGTTTGCACTGGAGAAATCAACAATTATCCTACCCCCATCGGTTCGCCATCCAGTAACCCCGCCGTAAGACGGGGGATTTGTCTGACTGCCGAATATATACCCGGTCTGACCAACCAGAAAAACCGGGTTCCCAGCGACGTAATCAGGCGGAGTGTAAATCTTTTGTTTATTGCCATCCGCCCAGGGTTCTTTATCGTTGGCTAATAGTGAAATGCTATTAACCGCCGCCAGCTCTTTGCCATTCATCCACAGGCCATACGCCACGCTACAACCTCCCCATTCTTACCCGCAGATTACCGCCAGCGTCATAAACATTAATCTGGTCGCCGCGTATCTCCATGCGCCCGTTGCCGTCGCCGCCGTTAATCTGGATTTGTCCAGCCCCTGCGCCGCTTTTATCCATCCGCCAGCCGCTGGTTGCGCTGAAATTGTCGGACTGAATAAATCCGCTGATTTTGGCGTTTGTGATTGCTGCATCCGCTATTTTCGCCGACGTGATAGAGGCGTTCTGAATGAAAGCATCGCTGATAAACACCTGGCCGTTGATTACAGCAAACGGCGAGTATTGCGTGTCGCCGCTGCCGCTCATCAGCACGAACTGATTGGCGTTAAATCCGATACGGGTGATGACGGGTTTGCCGGTTTCCGCCAGCACGGCGATCGACATGCCCGCGTTGTAGAACACGCCATTGATACGGACACCGGCTTTCAGCGTGTGGATGGCCGTTGCGCCGTCAGCATCAACGGTTGCCGTCAGCTTGTCCTCCAGTACCGCTGTCACGTCATTAATTTGCGCCTGCACCTGGGTTTTCATCTCGGCCAGAGCGCGATCGACTTCCGCAATCGTGGTTTTTACCACAAGAATATCTGCACGCACCGTGCCGTACTGCGCCCACTGGTGATCCACCGTCGCGTTGTTGGCCAGCGCGTTCTGTAGTTCAGCCTCAATGTTTGTGTTTATATCACTGGTGAGGCGGTCACCGTCCTTATCCGTCAGGAAGCCATCGCCGATGCTCTCCAGGTAGTCACCGGCGTTTGCGTTGGA
>NZ_JBZXDO010000137.1:0-1935 GCF_058725505.1 Serratia sp. A07 | reverse complement strand
TACCCTGGCTGGGTTTCTCACACAGGTAGAGCTGCATCAGATAACCTCCCTCAGCCCTGACCTTTGGCAACCTGCTGCAACTGCGTCATCAGTCTCCCAAGGTAAGCATCGGTCAGGTGTGACGCATCCGGTGAGCTGTATGTCACTTTCAGACGGCTGCCAACGCCGGACTTGACCACTTCGAGCTCAAGGCGATCATTGCCTTTCCATTCCTGCCCCATCTTGTAATAACTGCCCCGATTTGCTGACCAGACCGGACGTGCTTCATCAATGGAGCTCGCACTCCAGTCACCGTGCTGATCACGCTGGCGCAGACTTTCAAGCTCCTCGGAGGAGATGAACTGATAATGACTTTTCAGCCGCGCCGCCGCGGTATCAACATCCACCGGGAGGCTATACGTATGTTGCACGTCCTGCCGGGGCCCCGAAATACCGGCCCGGGTCATCCAGGGCATGCTACCCTCACTGGAGCCGCCGCTGCCACCGGTTGCCAGCGAATGGGCAGCGTCACTGATTTTTTTGTTCCATTCACCCAATTCGGTGCCTGCGCACCCCGTTAACAATAACGCGGTGCAGAGTACACCTGGCATCAAAAAAGACGTTACCTGTCGATTCATACTCATGATTTAGCTCCTTTTTTAGAGGAAATTAATGCAGAGGTCTTGAGTGGTGGAGAGAAAGAGGAGCGTATTGCGCCCGACATAATATCTTCGTCAGGCATACCCAAACGGGTGATCGCATCCTTACCTGCGGGCGTTTCGAGACGAATATCATCTCGAGTCACCTTCACGGGACGATAGTGTTGGACGACACCGTATACGCTACGGATCCAATGCCCCCCTCGGTCCAATAGAGTGTCGCGTTCCGAACGTGATATAAGCCCATAGTGCCAGGCTTGAAAGGCTTTCATCGCAAGCTGGTCATAACCGACCAGAAGGAAAACACAGCGATATCCCACAGGAGTGCGACTAAATACACCAATATTTAAAGGAGACACGGAAGCAACATCTGAAAGAGAAATTTGTGCAGGGATGTTTGCCAGTGTTTTGTCCAGCTCGGCAACAGCCTGTTGAAGTAACTGCGTACCTTTATTTAAGGTCTCTTCCAGGGCGACCATTGCAGCATCAGCATAAGGGTTATCTTCACCAGAAGCCTCATTGATCTGCCCTGCTCGTAGAATAAAACGGGGCATACTATAAATATCAGGGCGTCGCTTCCCCGACGTTTCAGGATCAGCGTTTTGGCTACGTCGCCCTTCCCATAAACGAATGGCATAGAGGGTATGAAGCTCTACGGTAAGAGTGGATTTTAATGCACCAGCGCGTGCAGCCGCCGGTTTTTGTTCGTTATTCTTTGCTGATTCAACCATTAGAAGCATCCTTCCGGGAATGTGTGTGGCTTGAAATAGTCTCGGCAGACACCATTAGCAGCAATCCAAAACTCTTTTTCATTTCCAAAGGAAAAGTGATGACATAAATTTTGCTCATTTTTTAGCCACTGTTGGCAGTGCCAACAGTGGTCGCTTTTTAATCACACAAGTTTTCATCTGAGAGTGTCGAAAATTCTGGATACATACCCAGACCTTAGGCTGTTTATTTTTTAAGCGGTGTTGGCAGTACCAACACTGTGTATTTTTTAAACAACTCTTCCTGTTCAGATTTATGACTTATTTTTTGCACGTGCCATTCCCAAACGTAGCTTCGCAACTATGTCGCTGACATGCTCCCGCGACGCCAGGTGTTGACGAACCGGACCTGTTGGTTTTGCTGGCGACGCAAAGCAAGGTATTTGGCGTCGCGGTACAGACCTGGCAGGTTCTGGGGATTTGGCACTCGCATACAATTCACCGTTTCTGGCGTATCTGACGACAATTAATCTGGCCGGTTCGCGACAATTATTTTGGCCGGTTTGTAATCTGAGATCACAACCTACTCA
>NZ_JBZXDO010000136.1:0-1937 GCF_058725505.1 Serratia sp. A07 | reverse complement strand
AAAGCGGCCTGCACTACAACCTGTTCCGCTACTACGAACCCGAGGTGGGGCGTTTCACCACGCAGGATCCGATAGGGTTGGAAGGTGGGTTGAATTTATATGCTTATGGGCCAAATCCTTTAACTTGGATAGATCCATTTGGGTTAAGTAATTGTTCGACTCTTGACCGTATTATTGGTGATGCGAACAAAGTCGCTTCGCGTGGTGGAGCTATAACAGCAAAACAAGCTCAGATACTGAGAGGTAATTTACCGGTAGTTCAGAGACGGAGTGTTTTCCAAAATCAGATGGCTCGCAAAGAGTTCGTCAGAGATCAGCATTATCTGATGAGTCAGTGGGAAGCCAATACAGGTAGAACCTGGCCGACAGGAGCTACCCCGCACCACATAATCCCACTAGAAAGTGGGGGGGCGAATAAATGGTGGAATTTGATGCCTACTCATGGCACTTTGCCTAATCATTCTTTACCTGGTGTACCTGGCCCACATGCCGCCGGTGGAGTGCTTCGAACAACTGTTCAACAAAGCAGAAAAGCACTGCCTCCTGGAACTATAACTGATTTGAGATTGTGACATGAATGATTTTGACTTTGATAGTTTACTACAGCGCATCGATAACTCATGCTTTTTCTCAAGAATGGGGCTCCCAGATGTTCTGGATAGTCGCGTGATTTTAATTGAAAATGTTGAGAAGGTGTTTGTTAATCCCACTGATGCAGAGTTTAAGGGATACTATGATAGTGTGGAATGGTTGCCAACATCAATGACTCAGGAGGATCCTTTCTACAAAGTAAAGGAGGTATTACCTAAGGAACTTACTGGTTTACGTATTCGAGTAAACAAGGCTGTCATGAATGCAACAAAGGGATTGTCTAAGGATAAATTCAATTACGGGCCTCATGACTTCAGCTTAGCAGCCAGAAATGGAATTTGTTTTGCTTTCAGAGAGTATGTTTCTGAACAGTATCTTCATTTGGGGAATAAGTGGGAAGAAGTTGTGGGTATATACTTTTCTGGTCACTGGCCTGTGGGTATAGCAAAAGATAAGATAGTTACCATTTAATATTTGTTGACTGCAAAGATAAATATCTTTGCAGAACCATACGACCTAGCCAGTCCGTGGAGCCCGCTGGCGGCGCTGGAGCAGGCGGGCGACAGTCGCCCTGCGAATATATGCGGGTATCACACCTATCTGAACAGCTCGCCGCTGGAAGTGACAGATGCGGCGGGCAACAAAGATTACAAACACTCCATTGGTAGCTCTTTAAAAATGCGGGTAGAAAAGCAGGTCTCCAACCGGGCGACCGAATTAGTGAAATAATATTTCAGTAGGGGGGGTATGAATAAGACTTTCTCTTTCACAACAGATACTGCGACCTTGTCAATTTTTGATTTGGTGTCTTTAAAATATAGAGTTAGCGATGATGCTGATTGGTGGAGCATTCCAGAGGATGAACTGGAAGAAGTAAATAAAGGTAACGTGTTGTTTTTGAATCTTGGTGAGGACGGTCAGTATACGGTTCGAGTTGTTGATAACATAAGTGAGAACTATAAATCGTTATTTTTGAATGTGCCTTCAGGAAAGGTTTTTGTTGGTGCAGGGGAAGATACTAGCGGTGGTTACCTTGAACCTGACGGTTCTGACTATATGTCAGGTGTGTTTTTGATTATGGATATAGGCAATTACGAAGTAAGATTTAGAAGAGACTCTCTCGATATAGTCATTTCATTTATTAAAAGTAGTGAAAATAAAAATGAAGAGAGTGCATTAATTAGGATCTGATTTGTACTTTTTTACAACATGTCAACAATGACCCTCTTTTATTTTAGGGGAATTCGTTGAAAGGAACACCGCGAACCCAATCAGGGCAAACCGGGCGCGCGGCTGGTGTACGATCTGGCGGATAACCTGCTGGGCGAGCGCAGCCCGCAGAGCGA
>NZ_JBZXDO010000135.1:0-1964 GCF_058725505.1 Serratia sp. A07 | reverse complement strand
AGCAGGGTGCCGTAGCGATTGTTCTGGGCCGCCGCGTCATCCTGGAAGCTCAGCTGTTGGGTGGTCGGCGCCATGGTACTGACATCGGGATTGACATCTTCACCGTAAGAGCGCCAGTAGTAGTTGTAGCGATGCCATTTGTAGTCGCTCTTCTCGGCGTCACGCTCAATCACCAGCCCTTCGCGCAGGTTGTCCAGACGACGAGCTTCGACTGTGGCGTCACCGTCCGCTTCGATAAAGCTCGCCCGGTTTTCAATCAGGTCATCACTGTGCAGATGAAGGCGGTCACCGCTGTAAATCAGCGCCCCATCCCTGTTGGTCAGGCGTTCACCGGCCTGCAACGTCAGGCTGTGGGTCGCCGCCATCACTGCAGGCGCACCATGGTTGTCGATGACACGCCCGCGCACGGTGATATCGTCACCCATCAGCGCCGCGGCGTTGTCCAGGGTATCGACGTTCAGCGCCAGGGTGTCCGCTTCAATACGCCCGGTGTTTTGCAACGCCCCGGTCGTCAGCTGCAGTGTCTTGCCTACCAGGGTGGCCGGATTGGTGATGCCGGCCGCATTGAGCGCCAGGTTACCCGGCAACAACCAGTCTGCCAGGTTGGTAAAGGCACCACTCAGGGAGAACGTCACCGTACCGTTGCTGCTGACCGTTTCACCGGCCTGACGGGTGTAGTCCTGCTGCGCGGACAGCGTCAGCGCCTGCAGCCCCAGCAGGGTACCGTTCTGGTTATCCAGAGTACGCGTATGCACGGTGAGTTGCCCGCCGCTCTCCACGCGCCCGCCCTGGTTAAGCAGCGCCAGCGGCGAGTCGGTCGGTGACCGGTCGGCATTGATATCGAGATTGCCGTCGGCCAGGAGTCGCCCCTGGCGGTTGTCCAACTGCGTTACCCCCGCGAGGGTCATCTGGCCGCTGCTTTGCAGGCGGCCTGCGGTATTGTCGATGTCACGGGCGGTGATATCGGTACGCGTGGTGCCCAGTATCAGCCCGCCATCGCGATTGTTCAGACGCTCGGTCAGCAGATTGAGGGCTGCCTGGCTGCTGAGCGTGCCCTGACCACTGTTATCGAGTGTTTCGGCCTTGAGCGTCAGGCCCTGAGTCGACACCAGTTGCCCTCCCTGGTTGTTGACCTGCGCCCCTTCAAGGGTGAGCGCGTCGCCGCTGTGCACCTTGCCGTGCTGATTGTTAAGCTGGTCGAGTCGGTAGATGCCCGAGCCCTGGCTGATGAGCGTACCGCCGGCGTTGTCCAGTTGCTTTGATGCCACCGTGATGCCGCCGCGGCTGCTGAATACGCCGCGCGTATTATTGATACCGGCCGCCGACACCTGCTGGTCACCATTACTGCGCACTGCGCCGTCAGTATTTTCCAGTAGGCCAAGAATGCGCAGCGCCACCTGTTGTTGGCCGTCAATCGTCCCACCGGCATTGTTCAGCGTTTGTGCGTCAAGTTGAAGTGCCTCGCCACTCTGCACTTTCCCATCGCGGTTGTTCAGCGCGTCGCTCAGCGTAAGTCGCTGTTGTTTCTGGCTGTAGAGCAACCCGCCCTGCGTATTATCGAAGGTGCGGGCGGCGATACTCAGCCCCTCACCGGCCAGCCACTGACCGCCGGCGTTATTGATGGTGCCGGCGTGTTCGCCGTCTTTGGCACCCATAACAGCAAGCTGCCCCTGCGCCGAGGCCTTGCCGTTGCGATTATCGATATCCTGTGCGACGCGCAGTACCAGATCCGCCGCCGACTGCACCACGCCTTTAGCGTTGCCCAGCCAGTCCGCCGCAAGTTGTGCTCCCTGCAAGCTCTGCACACTGCCGGCTGTGTTGTCAAAGCCACCGCTGATGGCCTGCCAACCGCCCTGACTGCCCATCCAGCCCTGGGCGTTGACTATCTCCTGCGCCTGCAGCATTTGAGACGACTGACTAAAAATCCGCCCCTGGCCGTTATCCAGCTTGCCGGTGAACTGCAT
>NZ_JBZXDO010000134.1:0-1964 GCF_058725505.1 Serratia sp. A07 | reverse complement strand
AGCAGGGTGCCGTAGCGATTGTTCTGGGCCGCCGCGTCATCCTGGAAGCTCAGCTGTTGGGTGGTCGGCGCCATGGTGCTTTTGTCGGGATTGACCGCTGAACCATAAGAGCGCCAATAGTAGTTGTAGCGGTGCCATTTGTAGTCGCTTTTCTCGGCGTCACGCTCAATCACCAGCCCTTCACGCAGGTTGTTCAGGCGACGGGCCTCGACCGTGGCGTCACCGTCCGCTTCGATAAAGCTCGCCCGGTTCTCAATCAGGTCATCACTGTGCAACTGCAGACGGTCGGCGCTGTAAATCAGCGCTCCCTCCCGGTTGGTCAATCGCTCACTGGCCTGCACTATCAGGCTGTGGGTTGCCGCCATCACCGCAGGCGCACCATGGTTGTCGATAATGCGTCCGTTCACGGTGATGTCGTCGCCCATCAGCGCCGCCGTGTTGTCCAGGGTATCGACGTTCAGCGTCATGCTGTCTGCTTCAATACGCCCGGTGTTTTGCAACGCCCCGGTCGTCAGCTGCAGCGTTTTGCCCACCAGGATGGCCGGATTGGTAATGCCGGCCGCATTGAGCACCAGATTGCCGGGCAGCAACCAGTCCGCCAGGTTGGTAAAGGCACCGCTCAGGGAGAACGTCACCGTGCCGTTACTGCTGACGGTGTCACCGGCCTGGCGAGTGTAGTCCTGCTGCGCGGACAGTGTCAGCGCCTGCAGCCCCAGCAGGGTACCGTTCTGGTTATCCAGAGTACGCGTATGCACGGTGAGTTGCCCGGCGCTCTCCACGCGCCCGCCCTGGTTAAGTAGCGCCAGCGGCGAGTCGGTACGGGAGAGGGCGGCGTTGATATCGAGATTGCCGTTGGCAAGGAGTCGCCCCTGGCGGTTATCCAGGGTGGCGACATCCGTGAAGGTGAGGGTGCCCGCACTTTGCAGCCGGCCTGCCGTGTTATCGATGTCACGCGCGGTGATACCGGTGTGCGCGGTGCCCAGTATCAGCCCGCCGTCGCGATTGTTCAGATGCTCGGCCTGCACATCCAGTTCCGCCTGGCTGCTGAGCGTGCCCTGTCCGCTGTTATCGAACGCTTCGGTCTTGAGCGTCAGGCCCTGAGTCGATACCAGTTGCCCACCCTGGTTGTTGACCTGCGCCCCCTCAAGCGTGAGTGTGTCGCCGCTGTGCACCTTGCCGTGCTGATTGTTAAGCCGGTCGAGTCGGTAGATGCCCGAGCCCTGACTGATGAGCGTGCCGCCGTCGTTGTCCAGCTGCTTTGATGTCACCGTGATGCCGCCGCGGCTGCTGAATACGCCGCGCGTATTATTGATACCGGCGGCCGACACCTTCTGGTCGCCATTGCTGCGCACGGCACCGTCGGTATTCTCCAGCAAGCCAAGAATACGCAGCGCTACGTGTTGCTGGCCGTCTATCGTCCCGCCGGCATTATTCAGCGTTTGTGCGTCAAGCGCCAGCGCACCGCCGCCCTGTATTTTCCCGCCGCGGTTGTCCAGCCCACCGTTCAGATTGAGCCGCAGCTGCTTCTGGCTGTAGAGTTGCCCCGCCTGTGCGTTATCAAGGCTACGGGCGGCAATAGTCAGCGCCTGGCCCGCCAGCCACTGACCACCGGCGTTATTGATGGCGCCGGCATGTTCGCCATCTTTGGCGCCTGCAACAGCAAGCTGCCCCTGCGCCGAGACCTTGCCGTTGCGATTATCGATATCCTGTTTGATGCGCAGCGCCAGGTTTTGTGCCGATTGCATCACGCCCCGGGCGTTATCCAACCAGTCAGCCGCCAGCTGTGCTTCCTGCTGGCTCTGTACGCTGCCCTTCGTATTGTCAAAACCGCCGCTTCTAGCCCGCCAGCTCCCCTGGCTGCCCATCCAACCCTGCGCGTTGACGATATCCTGCGCCTGCAGCATTTGAGACGACTGACTAAAAATCCGCCCCTGGCCGTTATCCAGCTTGCCGGTGAACTGCAT
>NZ_JBZXDO010000133.1:0-1982 GCF_058725505.1 Serratia sp. A07 | reverse complement strand
GTAAGCGCCCCGTGTAGGACGTAGCGTAAGGATTATTTTACGGTTGAGAGGTTCCAGGGCAGCAGTTCATCCACCCGGTTTGACGGCCAGTCGCTGATTTTTCCGAGCACGTCGCGCAGCCAGCCCTCAGGCTCCACGCCGTTTAGTTTGCAGGTACCCAGCAGGCTGTAGATGATCGCCGCAGCCTCGCCACCGCGGTCTGAGCCGAAGAACAGGTAGTTACGCCGGCCCAGCGCCACGCACCGCAAGGCGTTTTCACAGATGTTGTTGTCGATCTCCACCCGGCCATCGTTGCAGAACACGTTCAGCGCCTCCCACTGCTTCAGCATGTAGCCGAACGCCTTCGCCATCTCCGCGTGCACCGACAGCGTTTTCAACTGCGCCTGGAGCCAGTCGTACAGCGACTGCATCAACGGCATGCTCTTTTCTTTCCTGACCGCCAGCCGCCTTTCCTCTGGGCTACCCCGGATATCGGCCTCGATGGCATACAACGCCGCGATCCGTCTGAGCGCCTCGGTCGTCAGCTCAGTCGGCCGGCGGGCATGTTCGTCGTGGATTTTTCGCCGCGCATGGGCCAGACACGCGGCTTCCGTTATTCGCCCGGTTTCGTACAGTGCGTCATAACCGCCATACGCATCCGCCTGCAGCACGCCCCGGTATTCCGCCAGGTGCCGCTGCGGATGCGCACCCTTGCGGTCCGCCGAGTACGCGAACCACACCGCCGCCGGCAGCGACGAGCCCGAGTTGCGATCATCCCGTACATACACCCACAGCCGGCCGGTGCGCGTCTTGCCGCTGCCCGGTGCCTGGACTGGCACCGGTGTATCGTCGGCATGTACCTTGCCCGCTTCAAGCACATAGTTGTTCACGACCTCCGCCAGCGGACGCAGTTTTTCCGCCAGTTCCAGTACCCAGCGATCCAGCGTATTCCGGCTCAGCCCCAGCCCGTGACGGGCGTAGATGTCGCACTGGCGCTACAACGGGATGTGCTCGACATACTTGCTCACCAGGATACGCGCCAGCAGGCCGGGGCTCGCATAGCTGCGCTCGATGGGTTTCGCCGGCAATGGCGCCTGCACGATGGCATCGCACTTCCGACAGGCCAGCTTAGGCCGCACCGTTTCGATGACCTTGAAGGCGTTGTTGATGATGTCCAGTTGCTCGGTGACGCTTTCGCCCAACGCCGCCAGCTCACCCCCGCAGTCCGGGCAGGCCGTTTCCATCGGCTCGATAACGACTGTTTCGCGCGGCAACTCCGCCGGCAGCGGTTTGCGCGATGAAGGACGACGTGGGCTGGCGGGCTTCTCTGCCGGTTCCTCAGGAACCTCAACAACATCAGACTCTGCGGTTACTGCAGTTGCAGCTTCCAGACAGCCCTTGGCGGTATTCAGCCGGCCTTCCATTTCACCCAGCCGTCTTTCGGCTTCGCGGATTTTTTTCTCAAGCTTGTTGCGCAGCTTCTCCGAACTCTGGCCGAACAACATCCGTTTGAGCTTATCTATCTGTGCCTTCAGGCGTTCGATTTCCCGCTCATAGCCGGCAACCTGACCTTCATAGCGGCGCATCTGGGCCTTGAGCTGCTTTAGCAGCACCTGCTGTTGAAGCGCCAGCGCTTTCAGTTGGTTGATGTCGTCGGGGAGCTCGGCTTTCATTCCTGTACATTACAACAGGTTATACGCGCAGACCAGGCGGATGTGCACGCTGCGGGTGTTTCCAGTTGAGCCCCTCGAGCAGCATCGCCAGTTGCGCCGGCGTCAGATGGATTCTGCCGTCGCTGACGGTGGGCCAGACGAAGCGGCCACGCTCGAGGCGTTTGATGAACAGACAGAGCCCATCCTCGTCGGCCCACAGCAGTTTTATCATATCGCCGCGGCGTCCGCGGAAGATGAACAGGTGCCCGCTGAACGGATCGTCGTTGAGGACATTCTGCACGCGCGACGCCAGGCCGTTGAAGCCATTTCGCATGTCGGTAACGCCGGCGA
>NZ_JBZXDO010000132.1:0-2044 GCF_058725505.1 Serratia sp. A07 | reverse complement strand
TCTCGTAAAGAGCTTGCCAACGCCATCCGCGCACTCAGCATGGACGCCGTACAAAAAGCAAATTCCGGCCACCCGGGTGCCCCTATGGGCATGGCGGACATCGCCGAAGTCCTGTGGCGTGACTACCTCAACCACAACCCGACTAACCCGCACTGGGCTGACCGCGACCGTTTCGTGCTCTCCAACGGCCACGGCTCCATGTTGATTTACAGCCTCCTGCACCTCACCGGCTATGACCTGCCGATGCGCGAGCTGGAAAACTTCCGTCAGCTGCACTCCAAGACCCCAGGGCACCCGGAGTACGGCTACACCCCAGGCGTTGAAACCACCACCGGCCCGCTGGGCCAGGGCATCGCCAACGCCGTCGGCTTCGCCATCGCCGAACGCACCCTGGCGGCGCAGTTCAACCGCCCGGGCCACGATATCGTTGACCACCACACCTACGCCTTCATGGGCGACGGCTGCATGATGGAAGGCATCTCGCACGAAGTCTGCTCTCTGGCCGGTACCCTCAAGCTCGGCAAGCTGACCGCTTTCTACGATGACAACGGCATCTCCATCGACGGCCACGTCGACGGCTGGTTCACCGACGACACCGCCCTGCGTTTCGAAGCCTACGGCTGGCACGTGGTGCGCAACGTTGACGGCCACAACCCGGACGCCATCAAGGCCGCGATTGAAGAAGCCCGCAAGGTGACCGACAAGCCGTCGCTGCTGATGTGCAAGACCGTTATCGGCTTCGGTTCGCCGAACAAGGCCGGCACCCATGACGTGCACGGCGCCGCGCTGGGCGCCGCCGAAGTGGCCGCCACCCGCGAAGCGCTGGGCTGGAAATACGCCGCCTTTGAAATCCCGCAGGACATCTACGCCCAGTGGGACGCCAAGGAAGCCGGTCAGGCCAAAGAAGCGGCCTGGAACGACAAGTTCGCCGCCTACGCCAAGGCCTTCCCGGAGCAGGCTGCCGAGTTCAAGCGCCGCATGAACGGCGAGCTGCCGGCCGACTGGAAAGCCGACGCCAAGGCGTTCGTGGAAAAACTGCAGGCCAACCCGGCCAACATCGCCAGCCGCAAGGCATCGCAGAACGCGCTGGAAGCGTTCGGCAAGGTGCTGCCGGAGTTCCTGGGCGGCTCTGCCGACCTGGCGCCGAGCAACCTGACGATGTGGTCCGGCTCGAAAGCGCTGAACGTTGACCCGGCGGGCAACTACATTCATTACGGCGTGCGCGAGTTCGGCATGACCGCCATCACCAACGGCATCGCGCTGCACGGCGGCTTCCTGCCGTACTCGGCGACCTTCCTGATGTTCGTGGAATACGCCCGCAACGCGGTGCGCATGGCGGCGCTGATGAAGCTGCGCAACGTGTTCGTCTACACCCACGACTCCATCGGTCTGGGCGAAGACGGCCCGACCCACCAGCCGGTGGAGCAGCTGGCGAGCCTGCGCGTGACCCCGAACATGAGCACCTGGCGCCCGTGCGACCAGGTGGAGTCGGCGGTGGCGTGGCAGTACGGCATCGAGCGCAACGACGGCCCGACCACCCTGGTGTTCTCGCGTCAGAACCTGACCCAGCAGCCGCGCACCGCAGAGCAGCTGGCGAACGTGTACCGCGGCGGCTACGTGCTGAAAGACTGCGCGGGCACGCCGGACGTCATCCTGATTGCCACCGGCTCCGAAGTGGGTATCACGGTGGAAGCGGCGGACAAGCTGACCGCGGCGGGCCGCAAGGTGCGCGTGGTGTCGATGCCGTCGACCGACGCGTTCGACAAGCAGGATGCGGCGTACCGCGAGTCGGTGTTGCCGGCGGCGGTAACGGCGCGCGTGGCGGTGGAAGCGGGTATCGCGGACTACTGGTACAAGTACGTGGGCCTGAACGGAGCCATCGTGGGCATGACCACCTTCGGTGAGTCGGCGCCGGCGGAGCAGCTGTTCGCCGAGTTCGGCTTCACCGTGGACAACGTGGTGGCCAAGGCGCAGGCGCTGCTGAAGTAAGCGGCCTGGCGCAAGCCGATAAAAAAGCCGGTCATCGTGACCGGCTTTTTTTATG
>NZ_JBZXDO010000131.1:0-2067 GCF_058725505.1 Serratia sp. A07 | reverse complement strand
AAATCAGGATTGAGGTCTCTCCAAGCCTCCAGCTGATTTTCTAGCTCCTCCAAAGTGTCCAAATCAAACTGTGAACAAAGATGTGGAGCAATTATTACATCAGCTACAGCTCCCGCATTAGCTAATTCACGGCTGTTGCGACCAGCGAGATCTACTATCACATGGTCAAATTTTTCATCTAACTGCCGTAATGTCTGGCTGATGTTTCCATATTTTTGAATCAAAGTTATGCGCGGCGTTAGATCGGCCTCTTCACGCGTAGCATGCCATTTAGCTGCTGATGACTGAAGATCAGAATCTAAAAGGCATACATCTTTACCACGCATAGCTAATGCAATTGCAACGTTTGTTGCAGTGGTGCTCTTTGAAGATCCACCTTTATTTGAGCCAATAACAGTTATCATAAATACCTCTCTGACATATACCTTCACGTATTTATTTTAGCATAAAAATAAAATAACAAAATATCTTTTTATTTTTTTTATAAAATATTATTTTGATAATTTGATAAAATACTGTTTTGCGTTCACATAACGGTCTAATGCGCCCCGCGCATGAAGGCGCCAGCTTCAGCCAAAAAGGACACCCACAGGCAAGGGGCGCCGGTAGCCCGGCGAAGCCGGTTCGGGTTTGATAGGTTTCACCGCACCCACCCACTGCCCTGCAAAGCCAACTCCACGCAAAGCTACACTGAAGCGACATTACGCCGTCGGAGTGGTCCCGCCAGAGGCGGGGCGTATCTCCGCGTTAGCGGCCTGCAAGGGCGCTTACGGGCGTGTACAGCAAACCCCAAAGCGCCACCACCTACAGCGACACCCAATATTTTAGTTACAACACTCATCATAAAAGCGACACAGTTCCCCGGCCGTTGGCCGGGGGGCGGCGGCGCTTTTCAGGGTGGGTCAGGTGTTTGGTGGTCGTGCCAATGATGCGGTGGTGAGGTTCGGTGCTGAAGAGCTGCAGAGTCCGGCGAATAGTTCGGTGTTCGCGGGTCGGTTTTGACTAAATCGGGGTCTGACCAGGTGATTTCTGCACGAGCCTGTTTCTGTGTTGGCCAGGTGGGCATGGGAGCGGTTTTCATGAGTGACTAGTTTAGCGACAGTAGGCAGTTTTTCTGCAGCGTATGGTTTTGCCCGAACAACGTGAGGGAGGTACTACACCTGCACTGGCGTCAGCCGGTGCGATGAATACTCCCTTTTTAAAGGGCTTGTTTTGTTCAGAAGTAATGTTCGAAGTTAATCAGCATGCGGTCGATGTGTTCGAAGTTAACTGCTTGTTCGAAGTTAATGACGAAGTTAATGATATTGCCGAAGCTGCACGGCCTGGCCGGTGGTCGACATCGGCGTTTTTTGTTGTGGGGTGAGCGGGTTTTGGGGCGGTATCAAGCTGCCGGCGCGTGTCCGGCGGTCGTGTTCCTGGATTGCGCCCACGGGAAACGCCCCGCAGGCGGTGGCCGGCAGGGTGGGCGTCAGAGACAGTCGTTGGCGAGATTTGGGTCAGGCAGGCAGGGCGCCGGCGCGCTCCAGCAGCAGGCGATAGTAGGCCTCGGGGTTCTCCGTCAGCAGCCCCGGCTGTTCGCGCTTGAGCGTGGCTTCCAGCTGCATTGCCTGAATGGGCGAGCCCTGCATCGACCAGTGCACCCAGGCCTGGTAGAAGCCGTTCTGCTGGCGCCGTTTGGCGCTGGCCAACTGTTTGATGGTATCGGCCGTGTCGTTCAGCAGGGTGTCAAGGCGGTGTTCGTTCTGCTGGCGTCTGGCCAGTTCGTTCTCGATGGCCGATTCGGCCTCTTTTTTTAGGTTCTGCAGGTCGGGACTCACTACCCAGCGCTTGATTTGCTTCAGGCGGTTTTTCAGCGAGTGCTTGCGCTCGATGTCGATACCCAGGCGGTTAATGCGCAGCAGGTGACGCTCGTACTTCTGCCTGAGCGTTTCCGTCAGGCCGTTCCTGATGGCCCAAAGCCGGTATTGGTTCAGCCATTGACGGATTTCTTCCACGCCGATACCCCGGCTGGTGAAGAATTTATCCGTCAGCCACAGCCGCAGCGGCTTGTTTTGCCCCGAGTCACTG
>NZ_JBZXDO010000130.1:0-2096 GCF_058725505.1 Serratia sp. A07 | reverse complement strand
GTTAACGGCTACCGCATCGAATACGCCATTGATGTGGCCACCGATGGCGGCAGCTATCAGGAAATGTTAACGGCAGCAATCGACGACAAAACCACCTCGCTGTATGAACGTTCTCACCGCATCAACTTACCGAAAGCCACCACGGGCTGGCAGGTGCGAGTTCGCCGGTTGACGCCTAACGCCAACAGCGCCCGTATCGCCGACCGTATGAACATCGAGGCGTTGACGGAAATTATTGACGCCAAGTTGCGCTACCCGAACACGGCGCTGCTGTACGTTGAGTTCGATTCCAAACAGTTTCCGAACATCCCGAAGATCAGTTGCGCGCCGCGTGGGCGAGTTATCCGGGTGCCTGACAACTATGACCCGGAATCGCGCAGCTATACCGGCGTTTGGACGGGGGGCTTTAAGTGGGCCTACAGCGACAATCCGGCCTGGGTGTTCTACGACATTATTCTGGCTGACCGTTTTGGCCTGGGTGATCGCATCGACTCAACTCAGGTATCCGAGTCTGAACTGTACCGCATCGCGCAGTATTGCGATCAGCCGGTGCCAGATGGTCGCGGCGGTGATGGCATGGAGCCGCGCTTTACCTGCAACGTTTACATTCAATCCCGCGAGGATGCCTGGACGGTGCTGAGCGATCTGGCCGGTATCTTCCGTGGCATGACCTATTGGGGACAAAACCAAATGGTCGCCCTAGCGGATATGCCGCGCGATATGGACTTCACCTATACCCGTGCCAACGTTATCGACGGCAAGTTTACCTACTCGTCGGCCAGCGAGCGCACCCGCTACAGCACCGCGATGGTTAGTTGGTCTGATCCGGCGAACCACTACGCCGATGCGATAGAGGCTGTATTTGATAGCGACCTGGTGCGCCGGTACGACGTGAACCAAACCGAGCTGACGGCGATCGGTTGTACCCGCCAGAGCGAGGCAAACCGCCGGGGCCGCTGGGCATTGCTGACCAACAGCAAAGACCGCACGGTTACTTTCTCTGTTGGCCTCGATGGCATGATCCCCATGCCTGGACATATCGTCGGCGTGGCCGATCAGATGGTCGCCGGTAGGGTGATCGGTGGCCGTATCAGTGCGGTGGACGGTCGCAAGTTGAAGCTGGACAGAAAGCCAGGTGCTAAAGTCGGCGATCGCCTGATCATAAACCTGCCTTCAGGCAAAGCACAAGCGCGCACTGTGCAGGCGGTGAATGATCGCGTTGTGACGGTGACCACGGCCTATAGCGAGATTCCCGTGCCGGAGTCTGCCTGGTCTATCGACGCTGACGATCTGGCTGTGCAGCTCTATCGCGTGGTGGGTATCGCTGACAATGGCGACAACACTTTTACCATTAACGCAACCGAGCATGACCCGAACAAATACGCTCGCATCGATACTGGCGCGCGCATCGACGATCGCCCGATATCAATTATTCCTCCTGGCGTGCAAGCCCCGCCGAAAAACATCACCATCGACAGCTACTCCTCGGTGAGCCAGGGTATCGCGATTACCACCATGCGCGCAGCCTGGGGGGCAGTAGATAACGCGATAGCGTATGAGGCGGAATGGCGGAAAGATAATGGTAACTGGGTATCGATGCCGCGCACTTCGGCGCTCGGTTTTGAAGTGCCAGGCATTTACGCCGGTCGCTACTTGGTGCGCGTGCGAGCCATCAATGCTAGTGACGTATCGTCTGTCTGGGCGACGTCGATGGAAACCTACCTGAAGGGGAAAGAGGGTAAGCCGCCGGTGCCGGTCGGCTTCAAGGCTTCTCCGTTACTGTGGGGTATCCAGCTCGATTGGGGATTCCCAGACGGGGCCGAAGACACGCTGAAAACCGAAATTCAGTATGCGGACAACGCCGCCGGGAATAACGCGATGTTGCTGGCCGATATCCCGTACCCGCTACACACCCACACTATGACCGGGTTGAAGGCGGGGCAAGAGTTCTGGTTCCGTGCTCGTCTGCAAGACCGCACCGGCAACCAGGGCGACTGGACTGGCTGGATTAAGGGGCAATCCAACGCAAACGCCGGTGACTACCTGGAGAGCATCGGCGATGGCTTCCTGACGGATAAGGACGGTGACCGCCTCAC
>NZ_JBZXDO010000129.1:0-2130 GCF_058725505.1 Serratia sp. A07 | reverse complement strand
CGCTTGCAGCGGCAAGATTGCCGCGCCGCGCCAGGCTCACCGCCCGGCGGTGCCGGGCTTCAAGGCCGCCCCGGCGTGACGCCGTGGCGGGTGTGTTCCTGCTCATCTGGTCAGGTGGTTATCTCTCGTCAGCCCCTTGCGCGGCCGCTTTTGTCGCACCGTCGCCCGCGTGCCCGCAAGGGTAAATGGCACGCCGCACGCGGCGCCCTTGCGTTCCCCCGTTCGCCGTCGCTACGTCAGCTTTTTTGCCGCGCAAGGTTCCGACGAGAGATAGATAAACCACCCAGGAAGGAGAACAGCATGAACACACGAAACGTCAACGTCAAAACCGCCACGAAGGCACACTCAAAGAGATATGGGCCGAAAGAAAATGCGGTTACAGCCAGTCGTTCGCCGGATTTTCCAGAGATACGGCGCAGCGCCTACACCAACAGCGAATATCTGACCGTGCCGCAGGTGTACGACCTGTTCCGGTACGTGTGCGATGCCGCCGGACGCTCAACCGGTACGCTGCTGCCGCCCGACCTGCCGGAGGACGCGGAGTATCTGTATGTGGCCTTTGACGGTCATGCGGATTCGGTGGCGGTATGGCTGGTTGACGGCTGGCCGCTGGCGGCGAGCGATGAAATGAGTCTGGTGCACTGGTCACTGCTGCGCACAAAGTAAAAAAGCAGCGCTGGGGGCGCTGCTTCTTCACACCGGCAGGACGGGTAATCCGTGCACCGGTAACCTCAACCCATTTAGCGGAGGTGTTCTGATGAACACAGTCAAAGCTACTACAGAAAAAAATACAAGTAAAACTGATGTGATTGAAAATGTGCTCGCCGTCGCGCCGGTCATTACCGTCCCGCTGGGCAAGCTGGTGAAATCCGACCTCAACGTGCGCAAGCGCGACCCCAGGCCGGAGGCCGTTGCGGAATTGGCGGCCAGTATCCGTGCGGTGGGGGTGCTGCAAAATCTGGTGGTGTGCAAGGTCAAGGGCGGCAAGTATGCGGTGGTGGCCGGTGGGCGCCGTCTGCTGGCATTGCAGGTGCTGCGTGAGGCGGGCGATATAGACGATACCTACCCGGTGCCGTGCAAGGCGGTGCCTTTGGCCGATGCGGTGGTGGTGTCGCTGACCGAAAATGGGCAACGCGAAGATATGCACCCTGCCGACCAGATTGCCGCCTTTCGGGCGCTGAGCGAGGACGGGCAGAGCGCGGCGCAGATTGCCGGACTGCTCGGCTATTCGACGCGCCATGTGCAAAAACTGCTGAAACTCGCGTCCATGCACCCCAATCTGCTGGCCTTGCTGGCAGTGGATGAAATCAACCTCGACCAGTTGCAGGCGCTGGCCTCGACCGACAGCCCTGACCGCCAGATGCAGGCGTGGGAGGTGGGTGACGACTTCTACAATGGCCGCGAGCCTGCCGCGCTGCGTCGGCGGGTATTGAACGACGAAATCCCCGCGGACGGCAACGCCGCGCTGGCGCTGGTTGGCCTGAACGTATACGAGGCCGCCGGTGGCGAGATACGCCACGACCTGTTCTCCGACTGCGGTTTCGTCACCGACCCGCTGCTGCTGGATACGCTGACCCTGCAACTACTTGAGAATATCGCGGCACAACTGGCGGCGCATGAGGGCTGGGCGTGGAGCATGGGACGCATTGACGCCATCCGCACATGGGGAGACGACCGCGAGCATTACAGCCTATTGGCGCAACCCACCGGCGAACTCACCGAGCTGGAGCAGGAGGCGCAGACGCAGCGCGGCCTGCGCCATGATGAACTGATTGAGGAAGGCGACAGCACTGCCGATCCCGCCGAGGCTGACGCCCGCTATAAAGCCGCCGAACGTATCGGGGCTGAGATAGATGCCGTGCAGGAACGCGCCAACATCGCGGCCTGGGGCGCCCAAATCAAGGCGGATACCGGGGTGGTGGTGTCGTTCTATCGCGGCGAACTGACTGTACAACGGGGCGTAGTGCGTCTGGCGAGCAAAGGTGACGACGAGCGCGAAGACGACACCGGCAGCGACAACAGCGACGACACCAACACCTCCCAACAACAAGCAACAGAACCCCAAAACAAGGGCTACAGCGCCGCACTGCTGCGCAGCCTGACCGCCGAGCGGACACTGGCGGTGCAGGC
>NZ_JBZXDO010000128.1:0-2183 GCF_058725505.1 Serratia sp. A07 | reverse complement strand
ATGAAATCACCGGCTTTCAGCTCGGTATTGAACGCCGTCCCCGTACCTTTCACTACGGCGGAGTTGTTCGTTAGGGTAAGAGTGCCTGCGGGCATGATGCTCTCCTGAATTTAGGCAACAAAAAACCCGGCGCGGTGGCCGGGTTGCTTGGTGTTGAGTGACTTTTATTTATCGCAGGTCGTGCGCGTGAAGTTGGTTGTGTCTACCCATGTTGACTTGAACACTGAACCCGCTAAGTATTGTTTTTTACCACCATAATCGCGCGTATCGTAAATGGGAATCCGATAGTCTTGTCGGCCTATGTTAGCGACGCCCTCACACAACACTGGGCGTTCTTTCATCAGATTTGCACAACCGGTTAGCAATAGTATAGTGCAAATGGTGATTATTTTATTCGCATTCATATAGACCTCTTCCATGATCAGTTATAGTGAAATCATTATAATCCAGTCACATCAATAATCATATACACACCAAGTCCAGATTGGCTATTGCCTTGCCCCTGGCTAGATTGCGATTGCAGATACTGGCTGTGGAACACGCCACCTTGAAACAACGCAGTGTTACCAGAGAACACCACCCCTGAGAACATGTATGTGATATCAGTTTCCCAATACTTCCCGACATCATCATATGAAGATGAGAATGACCAAAAATATCCCTGGCTTACTGTTACGGCTGCATACTCTTTGTCAGTTGGGTATGCTTTATTCGTCTGAGGCTGACTCCCATTATTGAAACCGGGCAGATAAACCATATCAACCACATTCATATAATCATATCCACTATCAAAAACAACTTGTCCTACCGAGTTCCTCAAGCAGAGATTACCTATTCTCGAGTTTGTTTTTGGTGCGGAGTCAAATATATAGAACTGACCTGTTACGTTTGAAGGATTAGATGGGTCTAATCCAATCATGTAACCAATCCTAAACGTATAATTATTTCCCACCTTCAGTGTTCTTACAATCGTTGTTCTATGGCTGGTGCACCTTATAGCCAGTAGCGGAGGATACTCTGGGTTAGTTGCTGTGTAATTAATGTCCTGATAGTCTCCTTCATCAACATCCCTATTAATTGAAAGATTACCTTTCGATGCTAATCTAATGTTCATGAAACTATCATCAATTAAAACACTTCCCCAGTCATTCAAAACGCGAATAAAAGCCATTAGTAAATGCCCCACATGATTGTGTAGGGCCTTGGGCTAGCACCCCACGAAATGATACCCGAATTGATATTCACCATCAGAGAAGTAAATCTAGTCAAGCCATCATTTTCAGCCGGTGTTGCTGAATACCAAATACTTCCATTTTCGTATCCAACAACATTTATGCTACCAGGAACGCCCGGCGAGGTTGTAGTTACGCCGATAACCTTGGTTAGTCTCTTAGAAAGGTCTACCTTAATCCTTCCAGAAGCATCTCTAACAATGAAAGTCGGCATTAAAGAGCAACCTCTATACGATTGATATTATTTGAATCTGTCATAACCCACGAGTCACCGGTAAATCTGGAACGCCCTCGTGAGTTACTCGCGTTAATCTCAAATACACCGGCCTTATTTAGCTGCCATCCTTTCCTTCCAGCGACGTAATCATTCGACTGAATATAGTTCCCAATCTTGGCATTATTGATTGAGCCATCCTGAATGAAAGCGTCGCTGATAAACACCTGGCCGTTAACCACAGCGAATGGCGAGTATTGCGTGTCGCCGCTGCCGCTCATCAACACGAACTGATTGGCGTTGAAACCGATACGGGTGATGACGGGTTTACCGGTTTCCGCCAGCACGGCGATCGACATACCCGCGTTGTAGAACATGCCGTTAACCCTCACACCCGCTTTCAGTGTGTGGATTGCCGTTGCGCCGTCGGCATCAACCGTGGCCGTCAGCTTGTCCTCCAGTACAGCTGTCACGTCGTCAATCTGCGCCTGCACCTGCGTAGACAGTTCGGCCAGGGCGTGATCGACTTCTGCTATTGTGGTTTTCACCACCAGAATATCAGCCCGTACCGTGCCGTACTGCGCCCACTGGTGCTCAACCGTCGCGTTGTTGGCCAGCGCATTCTGAATGATGGCCTCAATGTTTGTGTCAATGTCGCCAGTGAGGCGGTCACCGTCCTTATCCGTCAGGAAGCCATCGCCGATGCTCTCCAGGTAGTCACCGGCGTTTGCGTTGGA
>NZ_JBZXDO010000127.1:0-2196 GCF_058725505.1 Serratia sp. A07 | reverse complement strand
CCCTGCCGGCCACCGCCTGCGGGGCGTTTCCCGTGGGCGCAATCCAGGAACACGGACGCCGGGCACGCGCCGGCAGCGTGATACCGGCCCAAAAACCGCACAACCCACGACAAAAAACGCCGATGTCGGCTACTGGCCAGGCCGTGCAACGTCGACAATATCATTAACTCCGTCATTAACTTCGAACAAGCAGTTAACTTCGAACACGCCGACCGCATACTGATTAACTTCGAACGTTACTCCTGAACAAAACAAGCCCTTTAAAAAGGGAGTATCCATCGCACAGGCTGACGCCAGTGCAGGTGTAGTACCTCCCTCACGTTGTTCGGGCAAAAACCATACGCTGCAGAAAAACTGCCTACTGTCGCTAAACTAGTCACTCACGAAAACCGCTCCATGCCCGCCTGGCCAACACAGAGACCGTCTCCTGCAGAAATCTCCTGGCCAGACCCCGATTTAGTCAAAACCGGCCCGCTGACGCCGAACCATTCGCCGAACTCTGCAGCTCTTCAGCACCGAGCATCAGCACCGCATCATTGGCATGACCACCAAACACCCGACCCACCCTGAAAAGCGCCGCCGCCCCCCGGCCGAAGGCCGGGGAACTGTGTCGCTTTTATGATGAGTGTTGTAACTAAAGTGTTAGGTGTCGCTGTGGGTGGTGGCGCTTTAGGGGTTGGTGTACACGCCCGTAAGCGCCCTTACAGGCCGCTAACGCGGAGATACGCCCCGCCTCTGGCGGGTCCACTCCGACGGCGTAATGAAGCTTAGGTGTAACTTTTAGCGGGGTTGGCTTGGCAGGGAGGTGAGTGGGTGCGGTGAAACCTATCAAACCCGAACCGGCTGCGCCGGGCTACCGGCGCCCCTTGCCTGTGGGTGTCCTTTTGGGCTGCGGCTGGCGCCTTCATGCGCGGAGCGCATATGATAAGTCAAGCTATGATATTTAAATATTTATTTAAATAAATATTTATAGGTTTACACTCAAATCGTTATGCGTTAGTCTAAGAGTGATTATTCTTTAATTATTTATTTAAATATTTATTTAACGGAGTTTATACGATGACCCTTTCAGTAGCCTTCGCCTCCGGTAAAGGAGGTGTTTCAAAATCAACCCTAGCGCGTGCTTTAGGTGTGTCATATGCGAAATCGGATTGGTCAGTACTCGGTGCCGATTTAGATATAGGGCAAGCAACTATGGCTAACTGGATGCGCAGACGTATCAGTAACAATATTGATCCTGTTTTTGACGTTCAATCATTTGGCTCACCATCCCTAGTTAAGAGAAAAATAGATAGCGGTACGTGGGATATAGTTGTGCTGGATTGCGCCGCATTTGCTTCAAAATCTACTATAGAGATTGCTCACATCGTAGATCTGATGGTTATCCCTACGCGATTCAGTTTAGATGATTTAGAGTCCACAGTGAGCACAGCTAACAGCCTAGTACACGCCGGAGTCCCTATTAGCAAATTGGCTATTACATTCAGTGCTGTAGCAGAGAACGCACAGGACTATGAGGATGCCAAGGCATACATAGGGCAAACCCCTTATTTTAGTGTCGATGGGTATATTCCACAGAAGCCAGCTCTCAGCAAAACACAGGATATCGGTCGAAGCATTATTGAATGTGCCTATGTTTCGCCGCGCGAAAGGGCTGATAATGTTATTCAGGGAATTATCGATCGGTTAGAACATCTAACAAATTAAAGAATTAAAGAATTAAAGAATTAAAGAATTAAAGAATTAAAGAATTGTATAAATCGTTAATAAGGAGTGTGTAATGGCAGGTCCAACGAAGCCAGTAAGAAAAGGGAAAGGAATCCCCCCAACGCTGACCCAGACATCTATCAGCGTTGAAACAACCACCAAAGCTGGCAGAGAGTCTAAAGGTGGCAAGGCTATGAACTTTAATGTAGATCCTGAGTTTTTCACTGATTACAAAACGTTTGCGACAATGAACAACTTGAGTATGAAAGAGCTGTTAGAAAAGTCATATGCAGAGTATAAAAAGAACCACGGATGATTGCGCTTTGTTTAATGCGCCTTGGGTATTGAATCCCAACGGGTAGTCCACGCCGGTGATAGCATCCCCCGCTTCATCTTCCAACTTTCGGGCTTGATGGTTAGGAAACTCAATCGCCCCTTTTTGAGTTTCCTAACCATGAATTCAGGAAAAGGATCTCTCCATATAGTGAG
>NZ_JBZXDO010000126.1:0-2205 GCF_058725505.1 Serratia sp. A07 | reverse complement strand
AATAAACGCTGGCGCTTACTTTCAAAAGACGACGGCCATAATTGGCTGTTGCTTACCCACAATGATTACAACTGCGTAATTGATAAATAGAGGGAGGTACTGATGCCAGCAAATGAACTGAAGCTCCAAAGCGGAAGAACCTATCGAGGAAAGCGCCCACGCAACTCGATGGGTTTGGTTAACGACAGAACGATCCTGCATATCGGCGCTACCACCGTGCAATACGACAGCCCATCCGTTTCGTTCGGCCGACATTACCCGTCAGTAAGCCGCGAGAAGTTTCTGGCGTGGGCGGAGCGGGATGTTACCGATGAACTACCGCCGGGTGAGTTCGCCACATGGCCTATTGGCAGCGCTAGGGAGGTGGGGCGTGGGTAAGTTCATGCAGTCCTTCATCCCGCGTCGCCAGTTTAAGCACAACCCCGAACGCTTCAATGTGCTTTCGAGCGGTGGCGGAACCCAGAGCAACGCAATGATCTGCCTGATTCATGCTGGCGTCTTGCCAAGACCCGACGTGATCGTTATGTCGGACACCGAGCGCGAAGCAAGCAACGTTTTTACATACCAAGCCAAGCATATCAAGGCGCTTTGCGATGAAGTCGGCATCGAATATCACATCGTTCCGAAAAGTCTTTACGCCACCTACGACATCGTCGGGCCAGATGAAGATGAGCCGTTGCCAGGGTATTTCTCCACACGTAACGGCCGCGATGCGAATGGGTGGTGTACCGGCAAAAAGCCAACATTCTGCAGTGTCAAATGGAAGCAGGAGGTAGTGCAGAGATTTCTTAACGATAAGTACGGCGAAAAATTTCTGACGGCACGCGGTGTAGATATGTGGATGGGGATCAGCATCGAAGAGGCAGCGCGCCGCATGAAAGTCACTGATGGGAAATGGCGCCGCCGTTATCCACTCATCGACATGATGCTGACAAAGCAGATGTGCATCCAGTGCGTAGAGGATTATGGCCTCCCAACGCCACCCGCATCGCTCTGCTGGATGTGCCCAAACCGCGATGACGACCTGTGGTTGTTCATGAAAGAGAACGTTCCTGAAGACTTCCAGCGAGCCTGCGACCATGAAAGGGAAATCCAGAAAACGTGGCCGTGGTTATGGCTGACACAATATGGTGTCCCACTTGCTGAGGCACCACTAAAACCAAGCGGCGGCAAAGGCGCTCAGATGGATTTGGTGCAGTTCTGTGATTCGGGAATGTGTTTTGTATAGAGGAATGGATAGATGAAAACAACGCGGAACGAGCTAAAACTACGGGCTGATAAATGCCCCATCAAGAGATTTAAGGCATTCATCGGCAAAGCCGATACGCAAGCAACTCTGTGCGCGGATACAGGCATAGAAGTTATTGGCTGGAGTGGGTTCGATGCATCTGATCTGAATGCAAAATGCCACCGAGTGGAACTGGCCCGTTTTATTGCAGCGGCTGACCCAGAAACTATTCTCGCCCTGTTGGCAGAGCTGGAAGCGAAGGATAAGCGCATTACAACGGTGACTGAAGAGCGCGAATTTTGGCGTGAACGGGTCGATGGTGCAGAGAAAGAGCGCGAAGAGTTTCGGCGGCGGTTCAACCTGGAGCGATCTTGCCTTGAAGATGCAGACAAACGCATCGCCGAGCTGGAAGCCAAGCTGGCTACGCCGGTGCGGTTGCCTGCGAAAGTTAGCGCCCAAGATATGCGGGAAACATTCAATTATCTGATGGACGCTGAAGAGGCGCAGGCAGCAGCAAATGGTTTCAACCAAGGCCTGATGGAAAGTAGAAAACTGCTGCATGAACAGGGTTTCACTGTAGAGGGGGATGAGTAGGATGGAACGCGAAAACCGCTATCTGGTTATCAAATTTAAAGACGCAATCGAGGCGCTCACAGTTGAGCAGCGCGAGGCGTTGAGGGGCATTGCTATTGCTGTTACCGCACATCGACAGAACAACGGTAAGCAACCACTGGATGCCGTGGTCGTCGAAGCTGACTGGCCTGAGTACGAAAAGGTCTGGGGAATGATTGAAGCGCGCGTTAAGGGGGATGCATGACACCAACCAAATCCGAAAGCAGGGTCAAGTTCAAGCCGGGGCAGGTGTTCTATACCTGCTGGCCCTACACGAACGAGGCGGGGCGCGTGGAGATCACCATCGATGAATGGGAGGTTAGAACCATTCGTCGCAAGCGCAACAGCCAATCGCAGTTCGGGGT
>NZ_JBZXDO010000125.1:0-2241 GCF_058725505.1 Serratia sp. A07 | reverse complement strand
CCCACCTCCTGCGGATCTTTCTCCCTACGGTTCATGATTAGGAAACCCAAAAAGGGTCGATTCAGTTTCCTAACCATCAAGATCTTTCAGTGTTCTCAGGCGTTTTTTCTGCCCAATTTTTTTCGCCTCCCGACCGATATCTGCAATAACCCCATCCAGAACGTCCAGCGCGTCATCCAGTGCCGATATTTCGTAGGAGCGGACAAACGCAACCAGCATCGCCGTTCTTCTTGCGGGTGGCATCCTGGCTATTTTGTACACTGAAATCATATCAGCATATCGTGCGACTGAATTGAAACGCACCGGAGGAATACCGGTAAAGTCGAGACCCTGCATACCAAATGCTTTCAGTTTCAGGTAGCGCGAGACGGCCTGATTAAATGCCGGACCGCTGATGGCAACAGGACCTTTCCTTAACTGATCAAAATGTGAAGTACGCACTCCATCAGGAACCTGTAACAGTTCTTCAAGTAATGAGCATTGTTCTCCTGATGCCAGCCCGGAAAGACGTGACCAGAGCCTATCTGCTGATTTTTCACGAATTTCCGATATCAGACGGGTCAGCGTGGTTACGCCAGGCAACAGTATTTTGTTTTGCAGGAGCCAGCTGGTAGCCAGATCGAAAAGTAATCCCGGTCGTTCATTGCTGAGCCAGCTGCGGGTGAACAGTAAACGGCTCAGCCTGAAGGTCCACGGCCAGGCAAAATCACGATAGCCATACTGCCGTCGTATCAGTGCCTGATGTTCGCGCAATGTGGTTTCTCTTCTGGAATATTCGGAAAGAACGCCTGTATCAGATATTCCCAGTTGTCGTGCAACAAACCACTGTACGTTAGCCGGGATCAATGACAGGTTATGGGGCCATGTGCCAAGAAAGCGAACACATCCAATCAGCAACGCCACTGCAAGACGGTTTGCCCTGCCGCGCCGGTTGTTAATGAACTCCATATCCGCTTCATCCAACAGAAAGAAGCGGGCCAACTGAACATCATTAGGTTCGCCGGAAAACTGACCATAGCTGGCCCGTTGATCGGCATTTAAAAAATCGGCGGGCACAATAGCCTCCCTGGCATGAGTAAAGAAAACGGTCGTTTTCTTTACTATGGTTCTTCGTTCAAACTCAAAACGAGAAGACTGAATAATTGGTGTTAACATACCCGATAAAGAAATCAATGTTAACATTGGTTTATAATTAACGAGTATATTGCCATTTTGGGGATGAAATAATGCTGATCGGATACGCCCGGGTCTCAACCGATGACCAGAATCTGGATTTGCAGCGGGATGCGCTTCAGGCAACAGGGTGCGGAAAAATATTCGAAGACCAGATCAGTGGAGCCAAAGCTGAACGTCCAGGGATACAGGCAGCACTCCACTTTGCCCGTCCCGGAGACACCCTGGTGATCTGGCGACTGGATCGTCTGAGCCGTTCCCTGAAAGACTTAATTGAAATGGTTAAACATCTGGAGTCGAAGGGTATCGGTTTAAAAAGCCTTCAGGAATCCATCGACACAACCTCCAGTTCCGGAATGCTGATATTTCATCTTTTTGGGGCGCTGGCAGAATTTGAACGTAACCTGACAAGAGAGAGAACTCAGGCCGGGCTTCAGGCAGCGCGAGCCAGAGGACGTAAGGGCGGCAGGCCGAAAACACTGAGCAAAGATAAACAGGCCCTTGCCGTTCAACTCTATAACGATAAAAAACATACAGTTGCGCAGATTTGTGTGTTGATGGGGATATCGAGGCCAACGCTGTACAAATACATAGAGTCAGCCAGGCTGGTCAATAAATGTACTTAGCGTACGTTTTCGTACGGTTGGGCTTCAGACCCCGAAAACAGCGGGATGGGCTTTTTCATTGGTCATGTCCCACAGCGTCGTCGGTCAGGGCGTCGTCGGTGAGCGCGGCAACATCCTCGGCCGGACGCTTGCTGACCGGCGGCAGTTCGGCCTGGCCGCTGAGGTAATGGGTTCGCACCTGTGCCTCGATGTCGGCGAACAGGGCAGGGTGCTCCCTGAGCCAGGCCACGGTGTTCTCGCGCCCCTGTCCCAGTCGCTCTTCGCGATAGCTGTACCAGGCGCCGGCCTTGCTGATGATTTTCGCCGCCACTGCCAGGTCCAGCACCTCGCCGGCGCGGGAAATCCCTTCGCCGTACAGCAGCTGAAACTCGGCCTGGCGGAACGGCGGTGCCACCTTGTTCTTGACCACCTTGACGCGGGTCTCGCTGCCAATCACCACCGG
>NZ_JBZXDO010000124.1:0-2276 GCF_058725505.1 Serratia sp. A07 | reverse complement strand
GTGACGTCAACGATGAGTGGGTGCAGCCGGCGTTTGCCGAGATGTTCCGGGTGCTCAAGCCCAATTCGCTGGCGGTGTGTTTTTAGGGGTCTGAAGCCCAACCGTACGAAAACGTACGCTAAGTACGTTTTTTGAACAAACGGTCATCAAGCCTCGCGACAATATGACCGTCACAGAGGCCATTCATCCGTTTCTTCCGCTTGCTTCAGTGGCCTTAGCTGGCCTTTTGTTACCTGCTCCGCAAGTGTGAACGTGTAATGCCCCAGCATGTTGATATGCGCGTGCCTCAGTGGCGAAAGTCTGGCTTCATCCTCCTCATTTATGGTTTCACCTTCATTACGTAAATGATCCAGTGCAGCCTGCATATAGATGGTATTCCAGAGAACGACAGCATTTGTCACCAGTCCCAGCGCTCCCAGCTGATCCTCCTGCCCATCCTGATAGCGTTTCCTGATTTCACCTTTTTGCCCGTGGCAAATCGCTCTGGCTACAGCATGTCGGCTTTCTCCCCTGTTGAGTTGGGTCAGGATGCGGCGGCGATAATCTTCATCATCAATATAATTAAGCAGATACAACGTTTTATTTATTTTCCCCGCTTCGATAATCGCCTGCGTCAGGCCGGAAGGTCGTTCACTGCTCAACAATGAACGGATCGCCACTGACGCGCGGATTTTTCCCAACGTCAGGGAACCGGCCATACGTATCATGTCATCCCAGTGCTGCTCTATCTTCCGCGTATTGGCGGTGTTACGGGCAAGATCATTCAGTACGCCATAATCCGCATCTTTATCCACGCGCCAGAATACTGAAGCACCTGCGTCAGCCAGACGCGGAGAAAACTGATAGCCCAGTAACCAGAAAAGGCCAAAAATCAGATCGCTGGAGCCTGCCGTATCGGTCATTATTTCCGTTGGGTTTAGCCCGGTTTGTTGTTCCAGTAGCCCTTCCAGAACAAAGATAGAATCCCTTAGCGTACCTGGAACGACAACGCCATGAAATCCGGAATACTGATCTGAAATAAAGTTGTACCAGGTGATCCCGCGGCTGGAGCCGAAATATTTTCGGTTTGGCCCTGCATGCACTGTCCGGACAGGTGCAATAAACCGCATGCCATCCGCAGAGGCCACTTCACCACCGCCCCATTTCTGAGCCAGAGGCAGAGTAGACTGATAATCAACCAGTCGTGCATTAGCGCTGACCAGCGTTTCAGCGCGGAGGTAATTCTGTCGGGTCCAGTTCAGCCGATGACGGGTCAGCGCCGGGATATTTGGGTGGATAAACGGCTCCAGCCCAATATTACAGGCCTCGGCCAGTAACACAGCACAGATACTGACGGTCAGGCCCTCCATTCGGGCGCCGGCCTCGCTTGCATGAGTAAATTCATCAGCAAATCCGGTATGCGCATTAATTTCGAGAAGAAGTTCTGTCAGATCAACAACAGGGAGCAGACCAGATACACGCTCCGCTAGTGATTTCAGCGTTGGTGACTCATCCAGCCCACTCAGATGAGCAATTGTCAGTTTCGTGCGTTTTCCGCTGAAATCCAGCGAAACGGCCTGATTATCGGAAAAATTTTTGGCAACCTGTCGGTATACAGTGTCGAGCTGCCGGGTCAGCGCGTTGACCGCCTCTCCGGCATTAAGAGGATGCCCGAGGGAGCGATACACCTGTATTCTGTTGGTGTGCCAGTCCTGACCCTGGAGAAGTTTAGCCCTCGGATCTCCCCAGCGTTCGCTCCGTGTGATGTAAATATCCCGTCGCCGCAGACTGTCCTGTAACTTATTCATAACACAAAGGGTATAGCCCTGTCGGGATAAATGACCGTCTTTGCCATAACAGAGTCGCTTCCAAGGGCCGGTAATTATTGCCATAGGCGCATCATCAATATGCTGTCTTCGGGTTGAGCGGATTGCCGCAAGATAGCGTATAGCTTCCAGCGTGGTTTCTCCTGCCGGAGCAGCACTGAATTCAATATTTTCCAGCAAACTGGGAAGAAAACGACGGACTCTCCCATACTGTTCCACCATTTCATCATGAAAGCTGGCATCAGGAGGCCGGGCAATAGCATTTATAAATGTGATGGTATCAGCAAGCCTGGCCGGAGGAAATTTTTCAAATATTGTCGAGCGAAGCAAATCACTGCCGATATTTTCATCCAGAAGCACCGAGCAGATATGTGCCAGTTCCAGCGCCGATTTATGAACGGTAGCACGCCTGCGGCGTGAGCTCGTCTGCTGCGCAGCCGAAGTACTTTCCCCCTTCATCGCCACGACCTA
>NZ_JBZXDO010000123.1:0-2283 GCF_058725505.1 Serratia sp. A07 | reverse complement strand
GACCTGCGAGACTCCGGTGCGCTGGAGCAGGATGCCGATGTGATCGCCTTCATCTACCGGGATGAGGTCTATTACGCTGACTCTGATGATGCCGGCACGGCAGAAATTATCATTGGTAAGCAGCGTCAGGGGGCAACGGGCACCGTTCGCGTCAAGTTTGAAGGGCAATTCACCGCGTTCAGTGACCTTCGCGATGGTCAGTATGACCAATACTCGGGGAGGGCGTAACCATGGCGCGTACTAAAACCAAGATCCTCGATCTGAACAGTGCTCTGCTCCAGCAGGGCAAGACTGCAGCAGGCACGCAACCTTTAGCCCCTGTGCTGGCGGAGACCCCCGTCAGTGAAATGCCGTTGGTATTGACCCTGGATGAAGTGAACCCGAATCCGGATAACCCGCGTACCACCCGCAACCCCAAATATGATGATATTAAAGCGTCAATTCGGGTGCGAGGTTTGGACACGGTGCCAAAAGTAACTCGTGATCCGGAGCGCCCAGAGCTGGGGTACTTCTTCAGTGATGGGGGGAATACGCGTTATGCGATCCTTTCCGAGCTCTGGCAAGAAACAGGAGAAGAGCGATTCTACCGCTTTTCTTGTGTGTTCAAACCCTGGCCAGGTCGGCTGTCCTGTGTCATTGGTCATTTGGCTGAAAATGAAGTGCGTGGAGATCTGACGTTTATCGAAAAAGCGTTTGGGATCCAGCAGGCACGTACGCTTTTTGAAGAGCAATTGGGTAAAACTGTCTCTTTACGTGAGCTTTCAACGCTGTTGGGGGAGTCTGGCTATCCAGTCCATAGTTCAAACATTAGTCGGATGGAGGACACCGTCCAGTATCTTCACCCTTATATGCCAGCACTTCTTGAGTCAGGTTTGGGGCGCCCTCAGATTCAGCACTTACTTGCATTGCGTGCTCATGCCGAAAAGACCTGGCTGGATTTTGTAATAGAGGGGGGATCTCAAGAGGCATTTAAGTCGGTATTCGGTAGGGTATGTTCTCAATTTAATGATCCTGAATTGTATTCACTGGATATGTTCCGTGATGAGTTGATCGGTGCCCTCATTAACGCGTTGCCACATCCGTTGCTCAATTATGACCGCTGGCTACTGGAGCTCGATCCCAAAGAGCAAAACCGGCGCAAGCACCTCGGTGAGCCTGAGCCGGCATTAACGCCTGAGCTGTCAGGCAAGGGCAATACTGTCGAGTTGGCGCCAGCACTGCAGCAGGAAAATACCAGCGGACCGACGGCACCTGAAGTACAGGGGGAGGGCTCTTCTTTGGTACTGGACAGCGCGTTGCATGAGTCAACGGGTGATGCCTATGATGAGTCACAGAACGCTCAGGAAGAGAAAACGCCTGCAACTCAAACTGAATGCCGTGTCGAAACTCAGCCTGACTTGTATGGTGCGCCTCCGGTGTTGTCGGGTGATGTTGAAACGGTTTTAGGCGGTGAGCATACCACCGTCAATGAAGTCCCTCTGCCTGGCGCTCATGAGTCGGCTGCCCCTCACAACAATACCGAGACACAGCCTGCCGCCCTTGTTGCAGAGGTGCCCTTCGCTGAGGTAGGACTTGAGCCGGTCTCCTCCATCTGGGCTATTTCTGCCCTGCAGGACGATATCGAGCACCTGCAGGTGATCACCTTCCGATTAGCATTCGAGCTGGCAGAAGTGGCGGGCTGCGAGGCTGAAATCAAAGCCGATAAAGCCGATTTGCTGGCTGCCGGCTACGCATTGACTGCCGAACGTCCCTCTCGGTTTACCTCGTTACTCCTGACCCTTGCCGGTAACAGCCCGGACGGTGCCTCATCCAGCTCGCTCAATGAAGCCCTTATCGGTTCGGAAAATGCGGCTGACTGGCCTTTGCTTGACGATATTTATGCCGTGAAATTGATGCGCCTCATTCGTGTTTTGCGTCGTTTGCGTGAACTGCAGCGTGACTTATCTGCAACAGAGGAGACAGCCTGATGAGCCATTCACAACGACAGGCGCGCCTGGTGAAACTGGTGCGCAAACTGCTAGAGCTGGCCCGCAGCAACAGCAATGCGCATGAGGCTGGACTGGCGTTAGCCCGGGCGCAAAAACTGATGGAAAAATACGGCATCAGCGAGCTGGAGGCCAGCCTGTCATCAATTCAGACGGCACCGAGCCAGGGAGCACCTTCCGAAGCGAAACAAAAACTGCCTGAATGGATGTCCGGGCTGGCATGGGCGATTGCCCGCGCCTTTGGATGCCGTTTGTATTTTTCCTGGCGGGATAGCGCGTCGGGCCCGCGTCGCAACGT
>NZ_JBZXDO010000122.1:0-2341 GCF_058725505.1 Serratia sp. A07 | reverse complement strand
CAGGTATTCAGCGGCACCGGAAACATTACTGTGATGTTACCTGACGGCAGCACTTATACCGGCCCGGCCTGGAATAGCTTTACTACGGCATTGGAAAATAAAGCCGCTAAAGGGGTAAACAACGATATAACTCAGCTGAAGGCTTTGAGCACGGCTATCACCGTTGCCCAAGGTGGTACGGGTGCAAAAGACGCAGCTGGCGCGCGAACAGGTCTTGGCCTGGGGAATTCGTCAACGAGAAATATAGGCTCTGCGGCCGGAACTGTTGCAGCTGGTGATGATGCTCGTTTGAATACTGTAGGCGGTAAATCTGGCGGGCAGCTTACCGGCGGTCTGGGGGTGTTGAACGGGGTTAATAATGTAAACCTTTCCTTACAGGGGACATATTTATTATGGAATGAGCAACCGGGGACTGGGGTAAGTTCATTGGTTAATAATCCCGGCGATGGCCTTGGCGGGTTTTGGATTAGACTTTTAAATAAGGCGAACACAGCAGAGAAGGCGCGTTTCACTTTCAACCCTGACGGCACAATGATTGTGCCCAGTGGTGTTTATTCTTTAAATGGGCGGGTACGTTCATTTACGGGGTTAGGCGCGGGCTATGTTGAGATTTTTGTAGATGGTGTTCCTAAGGGTATGAACTTCTTTGATTCAGACGAAACAATCAAAGAGAAAATTAATCCAGTGGAACCGGGTGCCGCTTCGGCTGTTATACGTAAAATTCGCCCGGTGTCATACAAATTTAAAGATACTACTTATGACGGCGGGGTAACTATAGGTGCTACGCATGATTTCGGTGTGATTGCACAGGAAGTCGAGAGAATATTACCTAATGGTGTTACGACATTATCCGATGGAAAAAAATCTCTTAATCCACTTGAGCTATTTGGCCTTTTATTGACAGCGAATAAGGAAATGCTGGAAAGAATAGATCGCCAAGATGAATTAATTAACTTGTTAATGGGGAATAAATAATGGTGTTAATCAGCGGTGTATTAAAGGGGCCTTATAGCGATCCCCGCTCTGGCGTAACCATCACTATGCGCTCGATTAAAACGTCGTCTACGGTGTTGAATTTGGCAAAGTCGCAATCGGTGACGGATGACGGCGGTAAATACTCCCTATCCGTGGAGCCGGGTGCATACGAAGTAATTGTGTCTGTTTACGGCTCTCAGCCGGAACGGGTAGGTACCATAGAGGTCTATACCGATTCGCTGCCCGGCACGCTCAATGATTTCCTTCGGCGCCCAGGTGAAAGCGATATTACGCCGGAGATTGTGCAGACTGTCGATCGCCTGCGTGCAGATGCAGCTTTGTCCGCCGAAAAATCAGCAGCATCAGCCGCGGCCGCGAAAATCAGTGAAAATAATGCGTCGGCCACTTTAGCGAATGCAGCAAAGAGTGGCGCTAACTCAGACATTACATCACTGTCTGGCCTGAAAACTGCGCTTAGTATCTCGCAGGGTGGAACAGGGGGAAAAACTAACCAAGAGGCGGCACAAGGAATTTTACTTGGCAGTTGCTATGATAGATTTACTTCCGGGTATGTTAGTAATGGAGCCTGGATGAAAATAACAGTTAAATTTGCAGATACTTCGAATGGTAAAACAATTGGGTTTATCATTATAGGTGGCTCGTTATTTAACGGAAATCCGCTACAGCAAGGCATTCAGTTCGTTACTATTAAAACAGGTAACACGAATAAAGATGGCTTTAGTAATGCTGTTATTCATACGCTTTTTGGTGCAAATAATCGAACAATTAAAGAAGCGAAGTTGAACACGTTAGCTGATGGGCTTACTGTTGAGCTTTATTGCCGAGTAGACCAGTATTCGAGTGATACCGGCGCAATCCTGTTGCCAAGCCGACACGCCAATATCAGCGATGTCTCATTTTCGAATGTGCAGGTGTTGCCAGCGAATATTCCCGCGACTGCATCCGATGCCCGCGTGCTGTTTGTCGATGCCTGGACTAATCAGAATACGACAACTGACTCCAACGGTTTTATCAAGAAGGCTTCGCCTATTATCAGGCTTTCCGGCGAACCGGAAAAGATGCCTGATGACTACTTGGACGGTTTTACGTTGTCTGGCTGCGTTGCGGTGAATGCTGAGGCAGAAGGGGTATCTGGTGAGCGAGTTTCAGTTGGCGCTTACAAAGTCACCGGCGCGTTAGGTTTTGCGGAAGAGGGCTGGAACATCGAAGTGCCGCAGGACGTGAACGGCAACCGCCTTTGCTTTGTATCAGCCAGTACAGGTAAGGACGGCACAATCTATGTGAAGGTCAGCAAGCGCCGCTTTGACATCGACACAGCTGCTATTGTGGCTGGTGAACCGATGGA
>NZ_JBZXDO010000121.1:0-2408 GCF_058725505.1 Serratia sp. A07 | reverse complement strand
ACCATGGCGCCGACCACCCAACAGCTGAGCTTCCAGGATGACGCGGCGGCCCAGAACAATCGCTACGGCACCCTGCTGGCTATTGATGCGGCGGGCAAACGCGCGCAGGTGCGGGTCAAGGACAATAAGGGCACACTTACCGACCTATGGGTTAACTACCTGGCGCTCAAGCCGAATGCCGACGGCAGCTATGCCATGACGTTTTACGAAACGCGGGGGGGAAATCAGCTGGCAACCATCCCGACGCCGTACCAAAACGGCTTCCATTGGGAACACGACTGGACGCAGGTGATGACCTGGGATCCCGAAAAGCATGTCGACATCGACAGCGCGCCGTTCGTCACCGATTACAACAACTTCCGCGAGCGAACCGAAAGCGGCACGCTGACGCGCGACAGGCTGGTCTCTGAAGGTATCGGCGCGCGTATTCTGGCGGGTGGCAACATGGTGCTGCGCATCACGGGAGCATTGCTCAATGACGCCAGCGTCATTACCGCCAACGGCAACCTGACGCAGGACGGCGGCGGCAGCGTAGACAACCGCGGTTACTCGGTTAACGAACGGCGCCAGGCGGTGATCGTTGACCACTATGACAAGGACACGCATCACTGGTACCCGACGTTCAACCGGGACGAGACGACAGCGCTGGCGACCGTTGACGGGATTATCTCCGGCAACGGCACGGTCACCATCAACGGCGCCCGCATCACCAACACCACGGTCAATCAGGCGCAAATCAGTCAACTTGATGCGGCGTTAAAGGCGGTGGATGCCGAACGCGCCGAGCTTGAGCGCAATCCGCTGGCCTTCACGGTAGAGGGGGCTGCCCGACCTGACGGCGATACGGCGCTTGCGCCGGGCGAGCAAATGACAAGACCGGGCGCCGCGCCGTCCTCGCCGCTGGGGCGCCCACTGCTGCCGTCTGAGCTGGCGCTGACGCAGTTACAGCATCTGGGCAATGTGGCCACCACCATCCCCAATAACGGCTTGTTTAGTCAACATACGGCGACCGGCAGCCCGTTCCTGGTGGTGACCGATGAACGCTTTACCCGCCGCGACAACTTTATCAGCAGCGACTATATGCTGGAGCGCGTCGGGTATGACCCCGCGCAGGCCCATAAGCGCCTGGGCGACGGCTTTTACGAGCAGCGTCTGGTGCGCGAGCAGGTGCTGAAACTCACCGGCAAACCGTCCGTCAAGGGCTGGGATGCGATGGCGCAGTATCAGCAGTTGATGAACAACGGCACGAAAGTCGCCCAGGACTTCCATCTGGTGCCGGGCGTGGCCCTGACGCCGGCGCAGATTGCGGCGTTGCAACAGGATATCGTCTGGCTGGTGAGCGAGACGGTGCAAACGGAAGGCGGCCCGCAAACGGTATGGGTGCCGAAGGTGTACCTGGCACAGACCACGCTGCGTCTGACCGGCGATGGCGCGGTGATTGGCGGTGGCGACCTGCAACTCTCGGCCAACAGTATCACCAATGCCGGCAACCTGTTTGCCGACAAGGCCCTGACGGTCGACGCCGGGCAGTTCCTGCATCAGGGCGGCGACATCAAAGCCGGCAGCATTGACGTGCAGGCAGACAGTCTGGCCCTGAGCACCAACCTGCAGGATGCGCTGCGCCAGGCGACAATGAGCGCCGGCGATATTCGCCTGCGCGGCACCGATATCACGCTCACGGGGGCGAAGCTCGATGCGACCGATACCCTCAGCCTGAGCGCGCGAAATGACCTGACCATCACCGCCGCGAAAAGCAGTCATACTGCCGACCTCGAGTTCATCTCGGGCGCCATGGGCAACCGCACCCGCGGCGGCACGGAAGCGGCCGGCTCCCGGATGGCGCACGTCAGCGGCGAATGGCAGCAGGCACAGGGGAGTGAGCTTAACGCCGGCGGCAATCTCACGCTCACGGCCGGGCATGACGTTCTGCTTACGGGGAGCCAGGTAAAAGCCGGCGGTCAGCTTGGCGTGCAGGCCGCAGGCAACATCAACCTCCTGGCAGACAAGACCACCAATACCACGCACCTGGAGGCCAACAGCCGTACGTCATCAGTCAGCAACGACCGCCAGGAAGAGCGCCTGACATTAAGCACGCTCGGCGGTGACCAGGGCGTCACCCTGGTGGCGGGCAACCACCTGCTGGCGGAAGGCGCGCAGGTTGACAGCAAAGCGGGTCGCATTGGACTCAGTGCGCAGGACGTGACCATTAAAGACGCGCGCACCCGCACGCAAGACCAGGACAGCGAAAACAAACGCGAGGGCAAAACCAAAAGCCATCGGGAAGAGCAAACCGAACGTGAAATCAGCACCGGTAGCACCTTCAGCGGTCAGCAGGGCGTCACGGTTATCGGGCGTGAGGGGGATGTCACGGTCACCGGCAGCACCCTGCACAGTGACCAGGGTGCCAT
>NZ_JBZXDO010000120.1:0-2414 GCF_058725505.1 Serratia sp. A07 | reverse complement strand
TCGACCTGCCAGGCCGCGCAGTCGATTGTCGGCGGCCTGTGGCCGAAAACCCAGGAAGCCTCGAAGAAAATCTGCCAGGACATCGGCGGCCAGCACGACATGTTCTCGGACTGGGCGGCCTCGAGGCAGGGGTGCGGTGTGGGTGACGAGACCGACAAGGTGTTCAGCAAGGCGACACCGGAAGAGAAAAAACGCATTCCCCGCAGTCGCAACCTGACCTGGTCCACCTTCGAGAAAATCAATCAGTTCATCAGCGACGACCGGGAGCTGAAGGAACTCGTCATGTCGATGGTGGGCACGGTGATATACGACGAAAAGGGCAATACCACGTTCCTGGCGCCCAGGGGCGGCAGCGAGGCGCTGTTCAACACCCTGCTCAGCGGCGGCACCGCCAAAATCTACCGCTGCAACGACAACAACGAGTGCCTCAAGCCCTCGGCCAGCGAGTTTACGCTATCGCCTGACAAGGGCATGACGTCGCGCGTGCGCAACATCATTCAGGAAGTGTTCCGCAAAAGCCGCAGTGACGCCAGCCTGACCAATGAAGAAAAGGCTCTGGTGGCCAGTACGCGCGTCAAGGTGCTGCGTTACACCATTGACTCGGCATCGCTGGGGCTGGATGCGACGGTGGTGACCTCGCTCTCGGAATATATCGCCGCCGATATGGTGATGACCTACATCAACGGCCTGCTGGATGTGGCCGAGACGGCGGCGTCGGGCACCCTCAATACCGAAGACGAAAACGCGCGGTTCCGCGAGAACCTGCTGTCGGTACGCAATCAGCTGGGCCAGCGCGTACAGCGCATTCAGGTGCAGCAAAACGGCGTGATGGAACTCGAGCAGAATCTGGGGTACATGCGCCAGCAGCTCTCCAGCAGCCTGACCGACAAGACCCTGAGCAACTACGAATTTGGAGGCTGACGGATGGATATTTGGGTGACGGGTAACGGCAGCATCATCACCATGGGCCTGAACTTTGTGGCGACCATGGTCAATACCGCCGGCTGGCGCAGTATCCTGTGGCTGGCCGAGACGCTGGGCGTGCTGACCTGCCTGATTGCCTTTGTGCGCACGCATGATGCGAAGGTGATGTTTGGCTGGGGACTGACGTTCGTCATCGTCACCTCTGCCTTGCTCACGCCGCGTGCCACGGTGGTGGTCAACGACCTTAACCGGCCGCAGGAGATAGGGCGGGTCGACAACGTCCCGATGGGGCTGGCGGTGCCGATGTGGCTGATGACGACGGCCTCCATCACCCTGTCGACCGGGTTTGAGGATATCCTGCACCTGCCGGCAGAGCGGGCCTACTCGCAAACCGGCATGATGTTCGGCACGCGCCTGATGCAGGAATCGTTCGTCGTCAGACTCAAGAATGAGGTGCTGGCGGAGAACTTCAACGAATACGTGAAGAACTGCATCATTCCCGATGTGCAGCTCAACCACAAATACACGGTCAGCCAGCTTATGCAGTCCAGGGACATCGATGCCCTGATATTCAAAAAGCCCAGCCCGCTGCGCGGCATCATGTTCAACACCGGCACGGACACGGTTTACAAATCGTGCATCGAGGTCACCCCCACCATCCGCAGTCAGATAGCGGCGGAAAGCGGACAAAACGGCGGCAGCTTCCTGCGACTGGTGCAACGCATGCTGCCGGGGCTGCGCAACAATACCACGGTACTGCCGCAGTACCTGGAAGGGTCATACAACTACTTCTTTGAGGCAGGCAAGTCGTCGAGCGACATCCTCAAGCAAAACGTGATGATTGCCGGCATCAAGCGCGGCCTCAACAGCTACAGTCGCTCGATGGGCGACATGGGGTCGCTGGTCGACATGAACTCGGAAATGTCGCTGATGAAACTCAAGCTCACCCATCACAGCGGCTACCAGATGGCCAGCCAGGTGATGCCGCTGCTGCATACGGTGTTCATGGTGATGTTCGTTTGCCTGTTCCCGCTGATGCTGCTGCTGATGTTTGTGCGCGAGATGGCCTGGCCGGTGGTGAAGAGCTACCTCGGCTGGTTCGCCAGCCTGATGATGTGGCCACTGATGTTCTCCATCCTGAACTTCATCGTCAACTTCACCAGTGCCTATATGCTCAAGGGCGCCGGCCCGACGCTGTCCAACGAGAACCAGGTGATGTCTGATGCCACCACCCTGGCGGGCGTTGCCGGCTGGCTGACGCTGACGGTGCCGTTCCTCTCGAACTACCTGTTCACCCGCATCGGGCAGGGGGTGGCCAGCGCCGGCTCGTATGTGGGCAACGCGCTGATGAGCGCCACGGCGGGCGATGCCGGAAATGTGGCGAGCGGCAACTACAGCATCAATAACCAGTCGGTCGACAACGTCAACGGCTTCAAGACCGACCTGAACCGCGTCTGGCGCAGCGGTCAGACCACCACGCAGCTGGGCAA
>NZ_JBZXDO010000119.1:0-2489 GCF_058725505.1 Serratia sp. A07 | reverse complement strand
CCCTGCGTGATGAACGCAGTGCGCAGAATGTCATGGCGATCGATCACCTGCTGCATCGCCGCCAGCCAGGCGTCCAGGCGCGCACGGCTGTCGAAACGCAGCACCGCGGACAGCTGGTACGGGTCGCCCCGTTCCGCCAGCAGATGGTGGAACAAAATCCCCTCCTGCAGCGGCGACAAGGCGTAGATATCCTGTACGTTGGCCACGCCGCCCGGCACCTGCGCCACCACCGCGTCGATCTCCGGCTGGCTCAGCGTCGCCAGCGGCAACATCTCCGGCGTAATGGCTACGCAGCCCGGTAGGATACCGTTGGCCGGCACGCTCACTTCTTGCTGCGTGACCAACGTCTGCGCCAGCGTTGACAGCGTCGGCGCGGTGAACAGCGTTTGCACCCCGGCGCTCAATCCGACACGGCGCAGCTGCGCCATCAACTTCACCGCCAGCAGCGAGTGGCCGCCCAATTCGAAGAAGTTATCGTGGCGCCCGACCCGCTCAAGGCCCAGCAGCTCGCGCCAGATCCCCGCCAGCAGCGTTTCCAGTTCGCCTTCAGGTTCGGCGTAAACCTCACGCACGTAGGCGTCCTCCTGCGGCTCAGGCAGCGCGCGCCGATCCAGTTTGCCGTTCGGCGTCAGCGGTAGCGTATCCAGCGCCACCCAGGCCGCCGGCAGCATAAACTCCGGCAACATCCCCGCCAGATACTGTCGCAGCGTCACCGCCAACGTCTGGCGATCCGCGTCAGCCTCCGGCACCACCCAGGCCACCAACCGCTTAGTGTCCGCTTCGCCGAGGACATCCACCACCGCTTCGCGCACCGCCGGGTGACCGGCCACTCGCGCCTCGATCTCACCGCATTCGATGCGGAAGCCGCGAATTTTCACCTGCCGATCGTTGCGCCCCAGGTAGTCGATATTGCCGTCCGGCAGATAGCGCGCCAGATCGCCGGTGCGGTACATCCGCTCGCCTGGGTTAAACGGATCCGCCAGGAATCGCTCTGCCGTTAACTCTGCGCGGTTGAGATAACCCAGCGCCACTCCGGGGCCGGCGATGTAGATCTCGCCGGTCGCGCCGAGCGGCACCGGTTGCCCGTGCGCATCCAGCAGATAAATCCGGGTATTGCCGATTGGCCGCCCGATAGGCAAACGCTGCCAGGGATCCACCCGCTCGATCGTGGCCGTCGTGGCAAACACCGTACACTCGGTCGGCCCATAACCGTTGATCAGCCGTACCGGCCCAGCCTCTTTCAGCATGCGGGCAAAGGCGTGCGGATCCGCCGCTTCACCGCCGCTCAGCAGATATTTCAACTGCGCCAGCGTCGCGGCGATGCTATGGACATATTGGTTAAACAACGAGGTGGTCAGGAACAAGACGTTAATCCCTTGCCGCACCAGCGCCGCCGCCAACGCCTCGGCTTCCGTCAACACTTCCGGCGCAATGATTGCCAGACTGGCGCCATTCAACAGGGCTCCCCACATTTCCAGCGTGCTGGCGTCAAACGCCGGATTGGCGGCGAAAGCGAAGCGATCGCCGCGTTCAAACGACGCAAAACGGTTGTTGATCGCCAGCCGGAGGATGCCTTGATGCGTCACCATGACGCCTTTAGGCGTACCGGTCGAGCCCGAGGTATACATGATGTAGGCCGGCGCGTCGCCGGCGCGAGGCACCGCCGGATCGTGGGTCGGATTCTGCCGCAGCCGATCGATACGCAGGCATGCGATCTCGCCGGCTATCTCGCGGTCGAGATCGCGATCGCACAGGATCAACGACGCCCCGCTGTCGCCGATGATCCACGCCTGCCGCGCAACGGGCAGGTGCGGATCGAGCGGCACATAAGCAGCCCCCGCCTTGAGGATCGCCAGCTGAGCGATGACCAGAGAAACGCTGCGTTCAAGCGACGTGGCCACGCGATCGCCCGGGCGCACGCCCTGTGCGATGAGTTGGTGCGCCAGTTGGTTGGCGTGGGCGTTCAATTGGGCATAGCTCAGGCTGTCCCGATCGTTCACCACCGCAACGGCGTCCGGCGTGCGCTGCGCCCACTGTTCAAACAGGACGTGGGCACTGCTCTGCGCCGGATAAACTTCCGCGGTTCGGTTCCAGCCGTACAACAACAGTTCGCGCTCGGCAGCCGGCAGCAGATCGAGATGCGACGCAGGCTGCGTAGCATTTGTCGCCATCGCCCGCAACACCTGCACCAGGTAAACGCCGTAACGCTCGGCGGTAGCGCGGTCGAACAGCGCGGTGGCGAAGTTCAGCGTCCCGCTGATTTGCTCATCGCGCTCCGCCAGATCGAGCGTCAAATCATACTTGGCGATCTGATAGCCCAACTCGGCACTCTCGGCCTGCAGCCCAGGCAGCGAGATATCGCGCACCGAGCCGTCCTGCCAGGCCAGCATTACCTGGAACAGCGGGGTATAACCCAGGTGGCGCGGCGGATTGACCAGCTCCACCACCTGCTCGAACGGCAGATCGCGATTTTCCCGTGCCGCCAGCAC
>NZ_JBZXDO010000118.1:0-2512 GCF_058725505.1 Serratia sp. A07 | reverse complement strand
GTGAAAAAATATTCCTCGAGCAAGAACTCCCACTCATCGTGCATTTTTTCTTCACTTTTCATTTCATAACCTCGAATGAGTTTATTTATCCACTCACAATCCGTCAGTTTTACCCAACACTTATGAGATTCTCCCTGCATCAAAAAACTACGGGATCACGAGTAACTGACTGTCCTCTGGCACGCGTGTCCCACCATACAAACTATTTGCCTTAATCAGGTAACCATTGATACGGCGATATGTGCCCACCCCCTCAGGCTTTTCATAAAGATGGCCAATAAAGAATCGCTGCCCCTTACGGATCCGATGTCTTCCCAGTTTTTCAAATGCTTTTTGGATAGCATTTCGGTCACTACGCTCCAAATTATTTTCTTTGATATACAGATGAAAAATATCTGGAACGCAGAGAAACACGAAACCACTAACAATATGTGCCCTGGAACCTATAGTATTAACAGATATATCACCTTTTTTTATCCCAAGACCCAACCACTGTAGAAAGACGTTCCCAACATTACTCTCTGCATTCAAAATACCTTCCACGCTATTTTCTTCCAACCCTGGAGCCTTTGATAAATGTTGAGCGTCTAAAATAGTCGTTGTTTCCGTGCTATTTAATAGTTCAGGTTCTATTACGCCTGGTAAAAGACAGTCATCTTCAATTACAGTAGTTATGTCATGTACCGACCCCTGCTTTTCTTCAGGAAGGAGGCTCTCTTTCTGAGGGGCGTTTCCCTCTTCTTGGTTATCCAGGCAAGTCGGTACTGACACCTCTACCGCCATTAATGACAACAAAGCCTGCATTTCTTCTTCCACACCAACCTCTGTTTCTGGCGCCAGGACCATCTCAGCCAAAGGCTTATCGTTGACCGGCGCATCCAGGGCCGAGCTAAGAAACACTTCCGTGACTAACGGTGCATTTTCGTTGGGCTGATCTAATGTCTCTGCCAGCAGTTGCTCCTGAGCAAGAGGAGGATGGGTACTGCTGACTGCGCTTTGCAAATCAGTCTCGAGTACTGAAGAGGTGGTATTTTCTGTCACCGGTGCCACTGACGGTAAGGCTATTGCCAATGTGTCGGGGTTGGATATCGGCAAAAGCGATACGGCCAAACCATCGCCACGAGCTAGTTTGGCCGCCTCCAGAGTAATATCGTCAATTGCAGGTAATGTGCTCGGTTGCCTGGACGCTATCGTCATCAACGAATGTATCGCTGCTGGTAGTGTTGACAGCCATTCGATAAGCTCTTCAGGCAGCAGCCGTGCCGCAATCATTGCGCTCTGACTTGTGGCCAGGGGCGGGGCTGACGGGGCTGCCCTGAAGCGAAAACGGTAAGGTTCACCCGGCACCGTCAAACCAGGTAACCAGGCACGGCCACTTTGGAACTCACCCTGCAGCTGGCTCAACAGCGGCAGGTAGTGCCATAGCGCTGCATAAAACACCACGACATTCCACTGCACATTCTGGGCGGATTGTTCTTCAGGCGCAGCCCCTGGGGGCAACATGTGCCCCTTGGCCAGTCGAACCGCATACGTCGTCGTCTGCAGGGTAACATCGACCAGCCCTCCTTCCCTGGCATACTCCCCCTGGGACGAGGCCGGAAGTACCTGCATCAGCGTAACAAGCTGCTTCAAGGGTTGCAGATAGAAATGTTCATAGAGATCTTTGGGCAGTGCGCTGTTCTCCCACAGCTGCTGCAAACACTGCTGACGAGAGGCCGTGCTCAAAAGCTGCTCTGCGGATGCCGGCATAAAATAACCTACAGGACATTGAGAGGCTGAAATGCTTGCCGTTGGATTTGCCGGCATAACCTGGGTTCCAACCAGCAGTTCTTTGATAGCCTTCAGCATGCCAGGCCTCCGGCGATATCATTACCCTCGCTGTCCATCAACATCTGGAGCAATTCATTCAGTACCAGCGTTTGCCGGGCCCGGGTCACAGCGACATACAGCAGGTTGGTTTCATCGGTACGTTCGCAGTCGGCCATCAGGGGATCTGTTATATCGGCAAAATCATGATTCAACACCACCACAGACCACTCCAGCCCTTTGATTCGATGCGCCGTCGAAACGGTTACCTGAGCCTGGCGTTCATCAGTCACTGCATGCTCACGCATCACCTGCAGCTTTTGTGGCAGCGGGAAGTACTGTTCGAGTAACCGGAGGCCTTGGTTCATTTCAACATCCCGGGTTGCTCTGGCAACCGACTCAAATTCCTCAAAGTTGCGGTATTCTCGCGCCAGCCGCGGAGATTGCATTCGCTCAGGCATGTCCGCCGAAAACCAGTACAGATCTTCCAGTTCTTCCGTTTTGTAGCCGCTGATACCCCCAACCCAGTAGACCTTCTTCCCTGCCAGGCTGGCATCCAGCGCAGCGCCGATGACCCCAGCCACCGTTCGGCTCAATATGGCAACAGGCTGACCCTTCACGTCATCAGGTATCTGACGACAATTAATCTGGCCGGTTCGCGACAATTATTTTGGCCGGTTTGTAATCTGAGATCACAACCTACTCA
>NZ_JBZXDO010000117.1:0-2551 GCF_058725505.1 Serratia sp. A07 | reverse complement strand
CCAACAGGTGCTGTCGTGCCGTCCTTGCGTTTAATCCAGGTACGGTAAAGGCCGGGATGGAGTTCAACGCTGTAACTGCCTTTGTCATCAGTCTTGACCGAAACGGTCGCCCCAACGGTGGCATAGGGCGTAGAGAACTGGAGCGTCAATGTCAGTTCGGCATTCGCCTCAGGCTGGCCATTGGCGTCGCGGTAGATGCCGCCGATTTTTACGGTTTGGCTCATTGTGGCTTCTCCGGCCATTCAGGCTTGATTGTGTCAATGCGATTTAGCGAAACACGATATTTTTTCCAGGCCAGTAAGCGTTCTTTTTCACTTTCCGTCGCAACGTCTAGATCCACAGCATCTTGGAGGGGAGCGATTATTTTCGCGGCCTCAGCAAGAAGCCGGTCGCGCAAAGCTTCGGCCTGTGCCTGTAACTCATTCGGTGTGTAAGTCCGCTTGACGATCGTCTGGCCATCGAAAACCCAGCCACCTAGAATGTCCGCGCGTCGGTTAGCGCTCGTATCGGCGACCTCTGCCACGCTCAGCCCATCGGGCCACAGGGTGGAGACGTCCTTATTGATAGCAATACTGCAGATCACGCCTTTGCTATCATAGGAGAACTTGATCGTGTCGCGGGCGAAGCCTTGCTGGCAGCCGTACCATTCTGTGCCATCCTCGGCAAACAAAAACTTGACGTTATGCCGGTTTTGTAGCTCTGCCTGCTCGGGCGTTTTCGGTTTTCCAAGCGTAAAGTTCTGATAGTTTTTCATCGCATTATCCCCGACCTATCGTCAACCACTGACCGTTTTTGAGAATTTGAATTTCGCTCCAATACAGCCCTTCTATCGAATAGTCACCATCACGGTTGGTAAACCCCGATAGAACCGTATTCCCATTTCGATAGTCCCAGACCTCATTAGCCCCCACTTGCCGTTCTGCCGTAAAGCGAACGTCCTGGACGAAATTCCCCCTAACGTAATCAGTCGTCGCTCTGGCTCCCACCTCACGGTTAAACGTGCCCCAATCGACGCGACCGTTTATTTGTTCAATCACTGCATCCCAAAGCCATTTATTACCCCAGCGACTGCCCATGATATTGCCGTCGCTAGCATGGGTACTGTTGCCGACTTTCAGGGTGCCCGTTACAGTGGCGTTGCGGTCTACCCATAAATCCTCGCCAATCGAAATATTCTTGTCGACGCGGAAAGCACCGTTAATGGTCAGATTGCTGTTCATACCCACGGCGTGAGCAAACGTGACCTGCCCGGTTTTTACATCAACCGTGAAGGGGCGCAGATTATTCCAGGTGCCGTAGGGATCTTTAGCCTTTGTCAGCAGCAGGTAAAGGCTATTGCCATCATTGCGCCAGAATGTGCCGTAGTCACCGGCCACGATGCGGTAGTTGTCCGATGAGGTCGACTGGATTTCACCGCTGACCTTACCACCCGTGAGCGACAATGCGCCCGTATCTGCCGCCGTGGGTTTGTTACTGGTCGAGTACATGACCTGCCAACCGCTCCAGTTGCCGTTGACGTTGGTCGCTACCCAGAGCTTGCGACTGTGGCTCAGGAACAGATAGTGATGAAACTGCCCGTTACCTTTGTCGACTTTAAGGTCGGGCCGGTTATTGGTGCAAAGCAGCGTACCCCAAGCCTCCGGTGTCCAGGTGTTGCCCTCGACGCTCCACACCCCGGCCGAGGTCGGCTGACTATCTTTAAGCAGCGTGCGGTTAGCACCCATCTTCGCCGCAAAGTTGTTCCTCACGTCGGCCGCCTGCACCTCAGCTGCAGTTGGCCGCTGGCGGTCAGTGTAGACCTTCGTCCAGCCGTTCTCATACCCGAAGCCATCGCGCGATGAACGGAAAGCGAGTCCACCATTACCGTAGTTGAACCTGAAATCTGCTGCGCGCGTGCTGCCGGTGCCGCCGGCGGCAAAGTGCACCAACATGGTCATGCCGTCCGCTTGTGTGTTGTAAACACCCGATGCAGCATTCCAGGCAACATCTTTGGTTGTCGCTGTCGTTCCGCGGGCAAAGTAGCGTCCATCTGACTCTTGCTTACTGTAAGCATTCACGTCGCCGGGGCCGAGGCTGTCCTTGGTCGCGAGTTTGCCTAGCCCCAGATTGTCTCGCGCTTTTTGTTGCGCATCTTTGCCGGCTTTCGCAATTTCACTGAGGTAATTTTTTTGCAGCAAGGCTTCGGTGCCAATAGTGGCCTTTATCGCCAGAGCAAGCTGATTGAGTTTGCCTTTTTCCGGTTTAATTCCCGCCGCAGCCAGAATAGCCAATAGCTCCGCCTGCACGATATTAAACCAGTCCTGACCCGGCCAACTGATCCCCTTGCTGCCGTCACCTTCGGTAAACCACAGCGGTGTGGTGCTCTGCGCTGTTTTCAGCGCCGGCATGGTCGGCGTGCCGCTATTATTGTCGAGAAAATACATTATTTTTCCTCCGGCTGTTCGTAGACATAGCGAAATTCCTGATGCGCCGGTTTATATCTGTCCAGCAAACACTCCAGAATACCCGCGGAATAAATACGCAGCGGCGTGGTGATCGGATCCAATACGTG
>NZ_JBZXDO010000116.1:0-2584 GCF_058725505.1 Serratia sp. A07 | reverse complement strand
CGATTAATCGCCTCCCTGGCCGCCTGAGAAAACCGGTCACCGTCACGCCCGGCGTCGCCGGGCGGCCGGACGCAGCCCCCGCGAACCCAGCGCAGCAGCGCTGCGTTCTGCGGCTGGATGGCCGGCAAAAACGACACCGCCACATATACGCTCACTCCCACGGTCAAAAATCCAATGACGGTTTCCAGCATCTTCTACTCTCCTTGTGGCTGATTTCACGGCCTGCGCTGCAGGCGCTGCGTGTATGCTAGACTCTGTCTTGAGGTCGCGCACAGCATGTGCCTTCACGGAAGAATGTATAGCGGACAGACAATACACTGGCGCACGCGTGCGCGACCTCATCTCTCACTGCATCACCCCCATCTCATGGCAGTTTCTCGCAGCCCATTGATTTCATGGCCTGCGCTGCAGACGCTGCGTGTATTGCGCATGCGACAGCAGCGTCCAGCAACATCCCTCGTCATCGCTCAGCAGTCGCCAGCCCTGACCTACATCCAGCTTGAGCAGCTCCCGACGCGGCCTTAAACGCACCGCCTTGCGAAGTCCCGACAGCCAGTCTCGCCAGGTAACCTCCGCGCGCCGGCGCACGCGCACATCAAAGCCGCGCGGCAGCCGCAGCCGGCAACGCCGGCCGCCGGCTCGCCGGGCCGTTACGCATTCCATGACAGCCCCGCCGATAATGCCCACAGCAGCGCCAGATGCGCAATGTAGGCCACCGGGAAGAATTGCCGCAGCAGCAGTCGCCTTTCGCGAACGGTGCCGAGCGGACGCAGTGCAATGGAGACCAGCAGCACAACTGCCGACACCAGCAGACCGGCCACCATCGGAATAGTGCCGCCCCCGAGGTTCAGCAGCAAGACGCCGGCGCACCAGACAAGCGCAATCGCCGGTCGACACCCGGCAATCCACTCCTGCCGGCGAGTTGCGTCCGCCGGGGCATAGCACAGATAACTCGCCAGCATCACGAACACCCCGGCCCAGCCAAAGCAACCGGCCGCAAAGTGATTGACCCAGATAACCAGCAACACGCCGCTCAGTGCCGGCCACCCGAGTCCGCCTTTCACGTGGAACCGCTCGAACAGGCACAGATACTGCGTTACTACGGCAAACAGAAACAGGATGTTCATGTCATCCAGCACGCCGGCGTCCGGCGCCACCGCCTGCCAGTAGACCGGCTGGGCAACCAGCGCCCACAGCCACAGCCGCGTGGCTTGCCTCTGAGTGACGGGACGCTGTGCCAGGTTAAATCCCCATACCAGCGCAAACAGCGGGAAGGCGCCACGCCCCAGCCACATCAGGGCATCGATATTGAGGTGCAGCGCCGCGTTGGCGTGATCGCCCATCATCAGCAGCAGCGCCATCAGCTTGACGCCGTCCTGCTGCAGCGAGGCGAAGTTCAGCCGACTTGCGGCCAGGGTTGAAATACGTTGCATGTGGGGTTCCTGGCTCAGGTGCGTGTCAAGGTAGTTGTCGCTTCTGTTGTTCATGCGGACAGTATTTATGAACTAAATTCGAGCAAGGTACATGAATCGACGTCTACCGAAAATGAGGGCGACAATCCTGCATAACGGGCAAGCCTTACTGAAAAAAGAGTAATATCGGTGACATCCGGCAGCGAGATCTCCTTATGCGCCAGCCGGATGTCGTCGGGTAAAACTGGCGGTACACTGAGCCTGCCTTCCCAGATAGTCAGCAGAAAGTGGCCTTCAGCATGATCTATGTTTAATTCCGCAACCGCGCACCCCGCTCGGTAGCAGGTCATGCTGATTTTGTGAATACCGGGCAAATACGCTGTTAAATCGCTAATTACCGCTTTGCTATAGGCATCCTTTATGACGGCATCTGACGCTGTAACATCAAAAAGGTATACACGCTCAGGCATAATGAACTCCTTACGTTTGTGCCGCTGAAATCAGCGACGGGCGGCATGCATTGACGAGACGCTGGTCACCTGTCAGCAGCGTCAGCAGCGAGGTGAAATCCAGCCGCCTGCCGGCCAGGGTTGAAATACGTTGCATGGCGGGCTCTTTGTATATGGCGGCCGGAATCGCTGATCGGATGAAATCGGGATCGCTGATCGGGTTACCGTAATGCCTCATCGCTATTCCATGGTTTTCTGTTTCGTTTTGGGCATGTCCGGGTCAGTTTCCGGCGCATGGCGCACGATATTGACCTCGTCGTTGGCCATCGCCGGGCGCTTGTCATCCGTCGCTTCCAGACCGCGCACCGCGTCCCGCAGGCGGTCAGCCTCCTGCATAGCGTCGATGTCGCGTCCGGACAGGTCGAGCAGCGCCGCCTCGTCCTGCGGTTTAGCGTCCGCTTCCAGCGCCTTTTCATCCGGCAGGTCGGTCGCCTTGCGCTCACCGAACACCTCGGCTATCGCCTCGCGCTCCCGCGCCGCCTTCAGTTCTTCCTCAAGACGCAGCGTATCAGCCGCCGGCGTATCGCTCTGTGCACTTGCGGTTTCGTCCGTGGCAGCCACGGCGTCGCCCCGCAGCAGCACCACCGCCCGGTCAGGCTGCGCCTGCATCAGGGCGCGCGCCTCATCCAGCGTCGTCGCCGTCAGCGGGGTGGTCTCTTTCTC
>NZ_JBZXDO010000115.1:0-2699 GCF_058725505.1 Serratia sp. A07 | reverse complement strand
ACGCAGTTGTAATCATTGTGGGTAAGCAACAGCCAATTATGGCCGTCGTCTTTTGAAAGTAAGCGCCAGCGTTTATTTACACGGAAGGTCAGGTATTTTTTGCCATAGGTTCTTTTGGGGAATAATCGACCGGCGCGGAACTGTTTTAATTTTTCCAGCGCCTTCGCAGTAATCCACAAAGGCGCATTGTTCAGGTTGATGCTCATTGATCTTCACCACTCGCAACCTGGGGGTGTTGCTGACGGTATTCGTTGAGAATGGTGTTGATTTCTTCTCGGGTTCCAGGAAGGAGCAGTAGAACGTCACCCTCTTCACGAACCATTGGCGCAGCATCATAGAGCAGTTCACAGAGTCGGCGGGCGCGGGTAGCGTTGAATTGTGGCTGGGCGACGCTCTTAGTGATTTTTTTCTTGCCGGACTCTTCGGCCTTTTTCATTAAGCGCGCGGCTTCACGGTCGGCATATACACCATGCTCGCGGTTAATTTGAATAGCCAGGGCATAGTTAATGGAACCAGAGCGCACCAGGCTCTTTATGTATGGGCTGCATTCCTGCAATTGCAGGTGCTGGAGGATATCGGACTCAGAACGCTTAACTTTCTTTGCGATCTCCGCGTTAGTCCAACCCTGATTAACCAAGCGTAGGTAAGCCGCGCCGCGCTCTATAGGGGTAAGCGCCAGCCCTTGTGAGCTGGTGACCATGAAGGCGATTTTATCGGCCTCGGTGCCTTCGAAATCCTTACACTCAAGGCGTTTCACTTCATGACCGGCAGCAGTAGCCAGCAACGCGCCGTGGAAGCGGTGGTGACCGTCGATAACTTTCACGCCTTGCTCTGTTATTTCGACAGCCAGCGGCGGAATAAACTCCCCAGCAATAAACGCGTCCCTAAATTCTTCAACATGCGCTTGGTTAAATTCACGGACGTTATAGCCTTCCTCGGCATAAATTTCATTGAGGGGAACTAAAAAAGTTTTCCGGGTAGAAATATCAGAACCTATACTTTCACGAGCTGCATAACGCTGACTTAAAGTTGCCATAATTATCTTCCATTCTGAGGGGGTGAAAATGCTTCACTATGCGCCACACACGGTGGCGCATAAGACTGCACTTTATTTAATTGAGCCTTCATAAACCGGGATGTTTTCGAGCTGGTTTTCCAGGTCTACGACGATCTCAGTAAAAGCGTGCTCAACGATTTTTTTCGGTTCGATAAGTTCGTACCAAAGAGCTAAGCCGCCGTCTTTCAGGCGGTAGCGGATACGGGCCTCAACCTGGTAAGGCGCGCCGTTGTGGAATGGTGCGATAGCCAGACTGATTTTTTCAGGCAGGGAAGTATTACCAGAGCCATCCTTTTCATCGCTGTAGGACATCTGGAACGTACCGTCCTGCAGGCGACGCACAGACTTGAACTCAGCTTTACGCGTCTCTTGGAAAGCCAGCACCATTTCGAGCAGTTCTGTACCGGATGGGCCTTTATAGTTATCACTGATCGGCGCGATATCTTGGATGTGGTTTTCCAGGAACTCTGCAAAATCGGTCTGGTTCATGGGATGCTTGTCACGGGATGCCCAATCCTGCCATTCATCGGAATAGGGGCAGTCGTACACAGCGCGATGTTTTGCCCACTCTGGTGAGTTTGCCGCAGAGTGGTAATCCAGCACGGCCTCAATGCGGGTTTCAGATTTGTCGGCGAAGATTGCAGTACGCGGATCAGCGAACTTTTGAACGTAGGCGATCAGCGAGGACACCGAAATAAGACGTACCGCCTGACGAATCAGCGAAGGTTGAAGCTGAAAATGCTCGAGCGTTTTTACTTCATGGTTGTCAGGAACCACTGCTACCGGGATATCAGTTTTCGGCGTGAACGCGGTCAGTGCCAATTCCTGAATTTCGCGTACAGAGCCATTAGCGAGGTTTGCAAGTTCTTGCATGCTATTTTCCTTAATTAATATTAACGTTGCTGGCTAAATTAATTAGCCGTGGGCTTGCAGCTTAATAGGCGCTGCGGCGTGGGCTGTATCAATGACTTTCAAATCCATTTGCACTTGAGATGGATCATCACGCATTAAATCGCCGTCGGCGGTTGAGAACATAATGGTGTCAGCCCGATCCAGTTCAGGAATGGATTTCTTGACGTTCGGGGTGATTTTCATCGTGTTTTCGTCGCGGCTGTTCAACATCTGGCAATTCAGCGTCAAAGTAACAGCGCCTTTCTTGCCGGTTTCGCGAACCATTTTAATAACCTCGGCCAGCGCTTCGGTAAGCTCCTGGTCTAAGGTGCCTTTGTTGATATAAGCCAGCTGCTGGCTAAAGGGAGTGCATTTGCTTTCAGACATACCATTTCTCCTCGTCACATACAGAGAAGAACTCGGGCCGGGTGACGCCCTCCACGGTTAAATGGATGCCTGAATTCTTCTCTCTATGAAAAAGGGCGACCAGCCTATGAACATTATCTTCACCCCTTATTGGTTGAAGTTCGGTCTGGCCGCCAAAGACTACACACGGTAAGTTTTTAGAGCGGGTGGCCTTTCTGGCATAGGATTTTCACCAGGCGGGCAAAGAAGGTGAGGCGCACAGCTTGCACGGTAGGAGCCACGCGCATGGTATCGACAACGACTGTGTTAACATTGCGGTTGATCATGTTGAATCTCCGTTCTACTGGTCAGGCCCCGGCAAAGATTGGCGTCTGCAGCCGGGGCT
>NZ_JBZXDO010000114.1:0-2781 GCF_058725505.1 Serratia sp. A07 | reverse complement strand
CCCTTGATGCCGGCCTTGCCATAGAACACCGCGTGCCCCTTCACTTCCATATCGATATGCTTGTCACCGACCACACAGGAGAGCGATTTGACGCGCACCTCTGCACGTTCACTGGAGACATCACCGAAAGCGCCGGCGGTCACAAAGCAGTTGTCGAGCTTGCCCAGGCGCTTGTTGTTGGGCAGGTGCGCCATGCCGGTCAGCTTGAACTGCATCGGCTTGAGGTGCTCTTCCCCGGAAACGGACGCGTTGACGTCGGCACCTTCGAGAATGATGGCGTTGGAAAAGGTGCCTGACGGCACATAGAAACTATCGGGCCTGGGCTTTTTTGCCGCATCGACCTTGCTGTAATCGAAGGTGAAGCTGTCAAGCTGGCCACGCTTTACCGGCGCAGGCTGCAACTGATAGTGCGGCGGCTGAGCTGCGGCACCGGAAGCCGGTTGAGCCCCCTGCCCTTCCTGCGCCCTGAGCGACGACATCTGGCCCTGCATGCTGTCGAGCTGTGCCTTGAGTGCGGCATTTTCGCCGTTAACCTCATCGAGCCGGGCCTTGATATCCCCCAGAATGCCCTTCATGTCCTCGACAGCCTTGTTGGCCGCCTGCTCGCGAAGTTGGGCATCAACCAGCACCCCGCCCTGAGCCTCATCGAAGGTATTGCTGACCTGGCCGGTCAGGTTCGGTTCGGCCGGCAGTGCGTCAGCCTCGGTATTCGGATCGACGTCACGGCTGGCCGCCTTGTTCAGATACCAGAACGTGCCAACCAGCAGCACGATGCCGGCGATAATGAGAGTGAACAGCTTCTGCTGCTTCCCCTTTACCCAGCGGTTAATGTTCACGCGCAGCCTCCTCCTCTCGCACGAGCACGATTGCGGAAACGGTCACGCCCGGAGATATCACATCAAGCTGGGGCCAGAACGACACTGCCATCACGCCCGGGCTCCAGAAATATCGCTCATTGAGCTCGATACGGGCATCACTGCGGTTGCTTACATCCAGCCTGACGATACGCAAGCGGTGGCCGCGCCAGGCAGAGACCTCACGAACGGCAAAGGCCTGAAGCACCGAGGGGGAAAGCGGAATACGCCGGTTTTTGGTGTAGACAAACCCCGGCGGCATGTCGTTATTGACAAAGCCGCTGACCAGGCGAGATATCAGCGCGCTGTACCCCGACTGCTCCGCTTCCCAGGTCGCGGCGTCCGCGGTTGCGCGAATAGCCTTGTTGTTGACGATAAGCGATAACCCGGCCTGACGGCGGGGCGTGGCGTGCAGCGAGAAGGTAAAGCCGCTCTCGGTCGTCACATACAGGGTAAAGGGCTTGTCATGTACGGTAGCAAACACCAGACCGCCGGCGTCGGTAACGCGCTGTTCGGTCACGACGCCCTTGGTTGCCAGTATTCCCTTTATGCGATCGTCATTGACGGTGATGTAATTGGGGTCGCTGTTGCTGACGGCCACGCTCACGCGCGCGTTGGGGTTGATGTCTATCTCCTGAGCCTGTGCGCCTGCACAGATTAATGAGACCGCCATGAGCGCTGCGAATTTACTGTTCATTGGGCACCTCCACAAAGGCGTTGAAACACAAACCGTCATTACGCGTATCGAGTCGGATGCGGTAATGCTTCTCTATCGGCCTGGCCTCATTGATGCCATAGGTGAACTGCAGATTGCCGCCAATATCGACAATCCCCTTGTCGGCATTGACGCTGATTTTGGCCGGGTAAAATACCGAACTTCCTTCGTTGATGGAGACGCTGCGGCGTTCGGCGGTGAGCGCGGGTGCCATCACCTTTTCCTGCCCCTCGCAGGCGTATGCCATCAGCAGCTTGTGTGCTGCCTGCGCAGTTGAGCTCGAGATATTGAGGCGAAGATTGACCAGGCTCAGCGCCATCAACCGCAGGTAGCGCGCATCACCGCGTTCGCCGACGAAGCCGAATTCGGTGTTGGCGTTCATGGGTAAAATAATCAGTTGGCGGTTGTTGAGCAGCGCATTGGTGAGGGCACGGTTATCGGAATAAAGCCGATGCGCCAGCAGTCCGCTGATAGCGGCGATAATAAGCATAATCACCAACGCCAGCGCCAGATTGCGGTCACGGCGTGACTTCAGGTTATATTCCATGGAGTGACCTCAGGGTATCCAGTGACGTTTGTAGCTTTCTGGCAATACATCAACAAACAGTCGAAGCCAGCGGGTAGGCAGGAACCAATAGGCAAGGCTGAGCATATAGCTGGAACCCTTTCCTTTCTTTAAGGCACGCATTCCGAAAAAAGCGGCGGCGACGGTTGGCCCGAATATCCACATATTGACGAAGATGGTCAGCGCACAGAGCGGTATATAGAGAACAAATTCATCGCGGGGCAATCCAAACCAACGCTTTGCTTCGGAAAGCGTAGCCGGAAAGACATACCGGTTACGCTGTTCCATAGTTCACCCGTTAAAACAGGCCGGTTACGACGTTAACGAAAAGCAGAACGGCAACGATACCGATGAATACCGCCGGGCTTTTCGACTTGATGAACATCCATAACGCCGCCAACATTTCGACGAAATAGATAACGTAGACAACCGCACTCCCGGCGCCGAATGTCGCCTTCACATCCCCTTTAGCCTTGGCAAAATAATCCTTGGCATAAGCTTCGGTCGCCGGCATCAACATCAACGCCAGCATAAGTACAGTCATAGCTACCGCACCCAAAAAGAGCGGGTTCTTTAGGTACAAGGCTAACTTTCCTTGCATGGTGAAATTCCTCAAGGTTAAAAAAGAAAAAATGAATTTTTATATG
>NZ_JBZXDO010000113.1:0-2814 GCF_058725505.1 Serratia sp. A07 | reverse complement strand
TGGAAGCTGCTGGACTCTTCGATGCTGACCAGGAACGAGCTGTACTTGGCCTTGCCCGCGGCCGGAAACTTCTTGATGAGTGCCCACTCGTGCTCAGAGAAGGCGTTCGGCTCTTCCTTTTCAAACATGGCGAAGGCCGTGGCATTCTGTTTGCCGGTGAACTTGTAGGAGCTGTTGTCAAAGGCGGCCAGCGAGGCGGTACTGAGGTTTTTGTCGCGGATGGACTGGGTCACCGTGCCGCAGGAGCCGTTGTGACGGCGGGCCGTTCGGTAGCCCTCTTCGATGAACTCGCGGATTTTGACGTTCGACCCGCCCAGCAGCTTCCAGCCCTCATCGATGATGCTCATCTTGCGCAGGTTGCGCGGCGTTGAGTACATCAGGTTCTCCGACCAAATCATCAGCGTGAACAGCACGGCCGACAGCAGGTCGCTGCGGCTTCGCAGGTCGCCAAGTTCGGTAACCACAAAGCGCAGGTCGTGGCCGAGCGTCGGCTGGTCACTGTTGAAGTACTCGCCGTAAACCCCTTTTGTCGTGTACTTGTTGAGCAGCGTGACCATTTCGTCGATACGCCCGGCTATCTGCAGACCGCTTTGCCGCGCCACGTCACCCTGGCGCTTTTTGAGGTAATCCACCACATGGTCGATGCGCATGCCCTGCTGATATTCCGGCCATTGTTCGGTGATGGCCTCCATCATCAGGGACTCGTGCACCTCATCCAGCAAGCCGCTGGGGCTGGCCAGAATGCACAGCTGGTCGCGTATGCGCTCCGCGGCCAGCTTGATGTCGGTGACGTTGGCGAACGGGTTGAACCGCAGGTTTTCACCGTTGATGTAGTCGCCACCGATGCTGCTGCAGAACGCCTTGTAGGAGTCACCGATATCGGTGATGGCAACGTAGCCGCCACTGTCGCTGACCTGACGCGCCAGCGCCTGGGCCAGCACCGATTTACCGGCACCGGAAGTACCGGAGAGGTACCAGTTGTAATTGACGTTGGGCAGGTTCTCGTCGAACACGTCGAGGAACGCCACCTGATTACGGTAGCTTGCCAGCAGTATCCCGGCGGGTGACAGCTTGTTGTCGCCGATAACCGGCATCAGATTGGCGGCGTGAAAGCACTCCGCGCGCTGCGTGGCGCCGGTGCGGTTGAGGTCGCGCCACAGCTTGTCGTCGGCCATGGTGAACGGCAGCGTCGCCAGCAGGTTGCGCACCTGCATGTAGTCGGCGCGCACCATCTTCACCCCCTGGCGGGCAAAGGCCTTCTTGGTGTTTTCTGTCTGCCTGGACATGACGTCGTCGTCATCGTCACAGAAGAAGGTCAGCCCATAAAAGTAGCGCGTCAGCGCCGTGCGCCCCGCGTCCAGCTCGGTCCGCAGACCTTTCCACTCCTGATGTTGGCGCACCACGCCCGGGATATACCTGGCATACGGCGTGTTGACGCGACTGTCGAGACTCAGGAAGCGGTTCCTGGCCTCACCCTGGCTTTTCACCTGCTCGTCGGTGACCAGTACCATGCTGAACAGGAACGGACACTGGATACTGCTGGTTGGCGATGCCAGGTCGGCGAGAAGATTGCCGTTCTGCCACAGATAGTGCTCATGCGGGTTGCGGTCGAGATTCATGCTGACCATGCGGCTGGAGAAATCCCGCGCCTGCTCATCCGTGCCCGATATCCGGATATACCCGGGCTTGACCAGCCACGAGGTGCTGTTATCGACCATCTGCGCTGTCAGGTCGGACTGCGGGTCGTACGCTTTTTCATAGCTCGGAAGGCGCGTCACATCGTGATTGCAGAGTTCACGCATCACGCCGATAACATCGTCAGCCGACGCCGGCTGTGTGTAGATATCGGCCGCCACCAGAGCGTTGGTAAGGGTTCGCCGCACGTCCTTGACATGGATAATGTCAGCCTCGGTCACCCGGCGAACTTTCTGCGCCCAGGTGAAAAACAGCCGATAGTCGCGCAGCGTCAGCGGGTGCCCGAGCCCGTTGGGAAAACCGTGGCGGGCGCCATGCAGCGCGAAGCGCCGGTTGATGTCGTTGCACTCGTCCGCGCGGTACCCGCTCCAGCCGAAGTCCTTGAGGCCATAGTCAATCTGCTCCTGCAGCGCCCCGCTGCTGACCATCAGCACCTGCAGGGGCGTGCCGCGCGGCACGGACTCCTGCAACAGCGCCTCCAGGCTGTTGACCACCTGCTCATTGGCCCCGATGAGGGGTTGGGATTCGAGCACAAACCCGATGGAGCCCTTGTTGATGAAGATTTTCTCTTCACTCATGTAGTCGGCGAACGGCAGCAGGTCGCGGATATGGGGGTAATCCATATCATCCAGCATCTTCTGGGTCTCGCGCACGGTCTCCTTGTCACCGAGGATGCTGGCGACATCGTCAATAATATTGAGCGGGTTGAACTTCAATCCGGAAAGGTCGAACTTCATGCATCAGACCTCACAACACGCCGTGCCAGTTGGCAGGCTTGGTGACGGTATAAACGACCTCGCCCATATGGACGTTGTCATCGGGAGAAACGTAGGGGGCTATCCAGATGCGGGCCACGCCATCGGGCCGGCGAAACGCCGACGCGGGTTCGGGATAGCAGCGCGGGCTGCTGCAGCTCACCTGCCCGACCGGCACCTGCGATACCGCATGGACGACGCCACCGGTCAGTGCAGGCTTGGCGGCAGCATCCCCCGGCCGCGCGGGAGCGGCAAGGGCAGTGCCATAACGCCGGCCCGCCCCGACGACGCTGCCGGCAAGTGCCGTTTGCACGTCGAGACGGATGTTGCCGGTATCAACCAGCCGATAGCCGGCGAGGTTGAG
>NZ_JBZXDO010000112.1:0-2864 GCF_058725505.1 Serratia sp. A07 | reverse complement strand
GGGGGCGTCGGGCTGCGGGTAAGTCGGCAAGCGCAGCAGCCCCTGATAGATGCCCTTGAATGCCTGCGCCAGGCGCGCCGGTGTCGTCAGCAAGCTGGACAGGTTGCCGCGCATGGCCGTGAACGACGCCACAAAGCTGCTGATATCAGCCAGGATCCCCACACCGTTGACCGCACTTTCCAGCGCCGCCACCTTCTCGCTGACCGTGTCCATCAGGGCCTGAACGTCTGACAAGCCGGCTTCGGCCAGCGACCAGCCCTCAGCCAGCGTGTTAAAGATATCGTCGAGCGTGCCATTGCCGAGGGTGGCAAGCCGGCCGGCCGTATCCGCCGCCACGGTCGGGGCAGTTTCATCCGCCACCGGCACAACGGTTAGCGTGAACTCCACCAGGCGGAGATTATCGACGCTGTAGCGGCTTTCAAAGTTGTCGACCAGCACCGAGAGCGTCCCTAAATCGGGATGATTCAGCTCGCCCGGCCCCGGCGCATTGAGTGCCTGTGTTAGCCGTTCACGCTGAGCCTGGGCATCATCGCCCACCAATGACAGGGTAAGGGTATGCTCTGGCAATTTACGGCCCAGATCGTCCGCGCCGCCGTTTTCACGCAGCGGGTATTCACGGCGGACAACGCGGCGTCCGCCGCGCGTGCGCTGTTCTTTGTAAACGAGAAATGGGACGCCGCGAAAGCTGCCCCGACCGGTGCTTTTCATCTGCGCTCCTAGTAGATGTTGTAATTGTCGCCGTTATACACATCCAGATTTAACCCAAAGGCGTTGCTGTCGGTGACGGCGCTGTTTTGCAACACCAGTCCCGGCCCGAGCGCAATCCGCATTTCCGCCTGCGCTTTGACTTCCTGTGCGGCGGGGGCCTGTTCGTCCTTCTTGTCCCACTTGGCGTAAACGTCACCCAGCCAGCCGCCCAGCTTTTCACCCAGCACACTGCCAAGCATGGAGCCAGCCACCGACCCTATCGGCCCACCGATGGCCCCGACAATGCCGCCTACGGTCGCGCCGGCGGCCGATCCCAACGCACCGCCTTTATCTTCGGCGGTCGCGTCTTTATCGAGCAACGTAGGGGCAACCGACAATGCCGTGAGTAACGGGCCGCCAAGACGACTACCGAACCGCAGGGCGCCGCGACCCAGCGCCCCGGCCTTACTGCCCACCCAACCGGCCGCGCCCGAGAGTTTCTGCATGGCGCCGCCGAACAGGCCGCTGGCCCGCTCGCCCACCTGACTTAACCAGCCGCCGGCCTTGCCAGGGAGCGCGGATAACATGCCGCCGGCACGGCTGCCAATGGAGGCCATAAACCGCCCGGCCGCGGCCACGCCCGGAAGGCTTGCGACAGCGCCAAGCGCACGACCGCCAAGCGCACGGGCCGCGCGGCCGGCGCGGGCAACACCTGGCACTCTGCCGAGCATGGCACCTGCACGGTTGACCATGCCGCCGAAGAAGCCCGAAACCGCCGAAGCGGCGCGTCCAAGCCGCGAACGCGGCGCCGGCGCCGCCGTGCGCCGAGGGCGAACGCGCGAACCGCGCCGGCGGGTGCGACCATTGGCATCAACATAGGTGTCAGCACCGCCGCCCATGCCGCCCGCGGGCCAGTTCATCACAACCACGCTGACCGGCGCGCCAAGACCGCCACCCATCGCAAACGGCGCCGGGCCAGCCAGACCCGCAGGGGTGTTTTGACCGCGGCCGCGCCACCACCGGTAAGCCCGCAGCGGGTAGCGTACAGGCGCCGTGGCCAGCCCCCAGGCGGGTCTGGCGAGCGCCATCCCGATGCGCGCAAGTTTAGAGGCGACGTAAATCGCCAAGATCGCCTTGGCCGTGTTGGCGGCGTATTTGCCGATGTTGTCGATAGTTTCGCCGTAGCCGGCTTTGCGCAGCGCCATCAGCTCGGCGTTGACCCGGTTAAGGCCGTTTTTAAACAGCGTGACGCCACGGCGGGCGCTGTCGAATACCCCGTTGAAACTGTTGGCCAGCTTATCGGCCCACTGGTCTTGCAGACCGTTTTCCTGGGCTTCATCGGCATAATCCAGGAAAGATTTCAATTGGTCTTTAAGGCGCTTAAAAGTGCCTTTGTTCATCACTTTGTTAGCGAACTGTTCCCACACGTCGCCGAACTGCGAGGTGACTCCTGTCCAGGAGTTCATCGCGTCTTTCTGCGCGCCCTTGGCCTCTTCGCGCAACGCCTGGAACAACAGCCGAATGGACTCTGGCCCCAGCAATCCCTTTTCGCCCTGGGCACGTACGGTCTTCTGATCAAGACCCAATTTATCGGCGAGCGTCTTGTAAACATTTATGCCGTAGCCGGTCAGCAGGTTGGCGTCTTGCGCCTGGATGCTCTGGCGGGCAAACATCTGTTTGAGCTGCATCGAAGCGCCTTGCGCCTCCGGCAACGTCCAACCATGCTTTGCGCCCTGATCTTCCAGCATGGTGATAAAGTTACGTGCCTGACCCGTATCCATGCCAAAACCGCGGCTGGAGGTGTATTCCTGCACCACGCCTTGCAGGCCCCAGGTGGTGTCCTTGGCGTTTTTGGTTGCCCACTGGATATCGGCGTCGGTTTTCGCTTTATCGTTATGGTTCAGCGAGTTCAGGCGAATGGTGTAGTTCTCCATTGCCGCTGCCGGGTCAATAAAGGCTTTTTTCAACCCATAGACAGCAGCACCGCCGGCCAGCAGACCGTAGACGCGCGAGACGCCGCCATAGGCGGCCTTGGCGCGGGCTTCCATATGATCAAAGCCCGACGAGACCGAAGCCAGGCCCTGACGTAATCCGCTGAATGCGCGCCGTCCCTGATTGCCCAGCCGGTCAAGCTGGCTGCCGAGCGTATTGGCCTGCAAGCCCAGACCGCGCATTGA
>NZ_JBZXDO010000111.1:0-2864 GCF_058725505.1 Serratia sp. A07 | reverse complement strand
GGGGGCGTCGGGCTGCGGGTAAGTCGGCAAGCGCAGCAGCCCCTGATAGATGCCCTTGAATGCCTGCGCCAGGCGCGACGGTGTCGTCAGCAAACTGGACAGGTTGCCGCGCATGGCCGTGAACGATGCCACAAAGCTGCTGATATCAGCCAGGATCCCCACGCTGTTGACCGCACTTTCCAGCGCCGCCACCTTCTCGCTGACTGTGTCCATCAGGGCCTGAACGTCTGACAAGCCGGCTTCGGCCAGCGACCAGCCCTCGGCCAGCGTGTTGAAGATATCGTCGAGCGTGCCATTGCCGAGGGTAGCAAGCCGGCCGGCCGTATCCGTTGCCACGGTCGGGGCGGTTTCATCCGCCACTGGCACAACGGTTACCGTGAACTCCACCAGGCGGAGATTATCGACGCTGTACCGGCTTTCAAAATTGTCAACCAGCACCAAAAGCGTCCCCAAATCGGGATGATTCAGCTCGCCAGGCCCTGGCGCATTGAGTGCCTGTGTCAACCGCTCACGTTGGGCCTGGGCATCATCGCCCACCAGTGACAGGGTAAGGGTATGCTCTGGCAGTTTTCGGCCCAAATCATCCGCGCCGCCGTTTTCACGCAGCGGGTATTCACGGCGGACAACGCGGCGTCCGCCGCGTGTGCGCTGTTCTTTGTAAACGAGGAATGGGACGCCGCGAAAGCTGCCCCGACCGGTGCTTTTCATCTGCGCTCCTAATAGATGTTGTAATTGTCGCCGTTATACACATCCAGATTTAACCCAAAGGCGTTGCTGTCGGTGACGGCGCTGTTTTGCAATACCAGCCCCGGCCCGAGTGCAATACGCATTTCCGCCTGCGCTTTGACTTCCTGAGCGGCGGGGGTCTGTTCGTCCTTCTTGTCCCACTTGGCGTAAATGTCACCCAGCCAGCCGCCCAGCTTTTCACCCAGCACGCTGCCGAGCATGGATCCAGCTACCGACCCTATCGGCCCACCAATAGCCCCCACAATACCGCCTACGGTCGCGCCGGCGGCCGATCCCAATGCACCGCCTTTATCTTCGGCGGTCGCGTCTTTATCGAGCAACGTAGGGGCAACCGACAACGCTGTGAGTAACGGGCCGCCAAGCCGACTGCCGAACCGCATGACGCCGCGACCCAGTGCCCCGGCCTTATTGCCCACCCAACCGGCCGCGCCCGAGAGTTTTTGCATCGCGCCGCCGAACAGGCCGCTGGCCCGCTCGCCCACCTGACTTAACCAGCCGCCGGCCTTGCCAGGGAGCGCGGATAACATGCCGCCGGCGCGGCTGCCAATGGAGGCCATAAACCGCCCGGCGGCGGCCACACCCGGAATGCTTGCGACAGCACCCAGCGCACGACCGCCCAGCGCACGGGCCGCGCGGCCGGCGCGGGCAACGCCCGGCACGCGGCCGAGCATGGCACCGGCACGATTGACCATGCCACCAAAGAAGCCTGAAACCGCCGACGCAGCGCGCCCAAGTCGCGATCGCGGGGCTGCCGTGCGCCGAGGGCGAACACGCGAACCGCGCCGGCGGGTGCGCCCCTTACCATCAACATAAGTGTCACCGCCGCCCATGCCGCCTATGCCGCCATTGGGCCAGTTCATCACAACCACGCTGATTGGAGCGCCCAAACCGCCCCCCATCGCAAACGGTGCCGGGCCAGCCAGACCCGCAGGGGTGTTTTTACCGCGGCCGCGCCACCACCGATAAGCCCGCAGCGGGTAGCGTATGGGCGCCGTGGCCAGCCCCCAGGCAGGTCTGGCGATCGCCATTCCGATGCGCGCCAGTTTAGAGGCAACGTAAATCGCCAATATTGCCTTGGCCGTGTTGGCGGCGTATTTGCCGATGTTGTCGATAGTTTCGCCGTAGCCGGCTTTGCGCAGCGCCATCAGCTCGGCGTTGACCCGGTTAAGGCCGTTTTTAAACAGCGTGACGCCACGGCGTGCGCTGTCGAATACCCCGTTGAAGCTGTTGGCCAGCTTGTCGGCCCACTGGTCTTGCAGGCCGCTTTCCTGTGCCTGGTCAGCAAAACTTAAAAATGACTTGAGCTCGTCTTTAAGACGCTTAAAGGGGCCTTTGTTCATGACCTTGACGGCAAACTGTTCCCATACGTCGCCGAACTGCGAGGTGATCCCCGTCCAGGAGTTCATCGCGTCTTTTTGCGCGCCCTTGGCCTCTTCGCGCATCGCCTGGAACAGCAGTTTGATAGACTCCGGCCCCAGCAGGCCTTTTTCGCCCTGGGCCTGAATTTCTGTTCGGTCTTTACCGAGCTTGCGGGCCAGAATGCTGTAAACATCAACCCCGTAGCCGGTCAGCAGGTTGGCATCCTGTGCCTGAATGCTCTTGCGCGAAAACATCTGCTTGAGCTGGGTTGATGCCCCTTGCGCTTCCGGCAGTGTCCAGCCATGCTTCGCGCCCTGATCCTCCAGCATGGTGATGAAATTACGTGCCTGACCCGTATCCATGCCAAAACCGCGGCTGGAGACGTATTCCCCAACCACGCCTTGCAGGCCCCAGGTGGTGTCCTTGGCGTTTTTAACCGCCCACTGGATATCGGCGTCGGTTTTCGCTTTATCGTTATTGTTCAGCGAGTTCAGGCGGATGGTGGAGTTCTCCATCGCCGACGCCGGATCAATAAAGGCTTTTTTCAGCCCGTAGAGCGCGGCACCGCCGGCCAGCAGGCCGTAAAAGCGCGAGACGCCGCCATAGGCGGCCTTGGCGCGGGCTTCCATATGATCAAAGCCCGACGAGACCGAAGCGAGGCCCTGACGTAATCCGCTGAAGGCGCGCCGTCCCTGATTGCCCAGCCGGTCAAGCTGGCTGCCGAGCGTATTGGCCTGCAAGCCCAGACCGCGCATTGA
>NZ_JBZXDO010000110.1:0-2937 GCF_058725505.1 Serratia sp. A07 | reverse complement strand
CCGCGATGTGAAAGACCGTTTCAACCTCATCGCCCGTCCGGCAGACAGAATTCAGTGGACCTATTTTTGATGATGAAGACGCCCGCGCAAATAGAGCAAGAGATCATTGATTTTTACTATGAAAATTTCAGCCCGCGGAAGTATGTCTTCTGGGGCCCGAAAGTGCCGGTCACCCTGGACACACGCTTGCGGGAAGATCTCAAGATTGGTTGGGATGACGGTGACGATGCGATCAACACCTATCTGTCCATATGGCATGTCGATCCGGCCGGCATGGAATTCACCCACTATTTTGCCCCAGAGTTTTTCGGTTCAAAGGTGCCCGAGCAGCCCCTAAAACCGCTGACCATCAGAATGCTGGTCGAGTCGGCCAAAGCCGGACGCTGGTTGTATTAGCCGGATTGGATGTCAACCGCCAGCGTTCTTACACGCTGCCGTAACTTATCTGCCGGCAGTGCGTCACTACAGATAGTGAGACGACCGCTTGCAGGACAACGCCCGCCCGTCCGCCGCCCCGACTGACACCACCACCGACCTGAGCCACCTGGCGTTCTGCGCGTTGGTGGCCCTGGCGCTCGAGCGCCAGTCGGGCGGTGCATCCACCCCCTACGCCGAAACCCTGTTCCTCATCCGCTGGCTGGCCACCGCGCAAAAGCAAAAGCGTTTTCCCAGGAGCGTGGCAATTGACATCCAGTGGTTGCTGGAGCGTGGTCGCAGGCACAGCGCCGCCGCCAGGCTGCGCCAACACCTGGAGTACCTGTGGCACTCCTGCAGCGGTAATATCGCCCGGCAGTCCGACCTGTTTCGCCTGACCTACGCCACCGAGACGCTCAAGCAGTTGGGTTGGGACAATGCGGTGATGAGCAGCCGGGAGTGGCGCGAGGGCGTGCTGCCTGAAACCGGCGTTACCAACGGCTTTTATGTGGAAAAAGCGGCGCTCAATGCCGCCTACGACAAGCATGGCCGGCACAACATGCCGGTCGAAGTTCGCGTGGTTGGCGACAGGGCGGCGTTTATCGACGTCATGCAGCGCTATCAGATAACGGCGCAACCGACTGCGTCACTGCCCGACGGCCATCAGCTCATGCTGCTGCCGGCGTCGGCTTAAAATGTCTCAAAGTAGAGTTCGCGCAGCAAGCCGGGAGATATCGTTACCCAGTGCGCCATGACGGTTTACGCTGGCCTCCATGGGCAAATGACATGGCGAGTCCCGCCGCACATAATTCCAGTGTACCCTTCTGCCGTATATTGATCGCCGCATTGATATCGCGGTCATGGTTAACTCCATTGAGGTTTTTTATCAGTCCTGCCAGGGATTGAAAAGCTGAACGCCGCTGTGAATAAAATCCTTCTCGTTGCGCGTCACCACGGTCATACGGTGAATCAGGGCGGTTGCCGCAATGAGCGAGTCCCGTTCACTGCGCGGATCGGGTACATGCAATCTGGCGCAACAGCGGGCCACCGCCGTATCTACCCCCAGGGTACGGTAGGCGAAGGTGGGCAATACCTGGCCCTCAAACCATTCCCGTAATCTGGAACCCTGATATGGGTCACGGCGCTCCATCGCCAGAATACCCTGCTCCAGTTCCAACACAGTGATCGCCGAAATAAACTGCGCACCTGAGGGCAGTGCATTGACCCATTCGACCACACGACCTTCGGCCCGGCTTCCCTTACGCAGCTCAGAAACTACGTTGGTGTCCAGTATGTACATCAGTCGTCAAACTCCGCAGCGCGTGTAGCTATATTCATTTTTGGTGCCGAGAAGATAATGTCGTCCCCGTCAGCCATTGCCAGCAAGGTTGCCAGGGGAGCCTTTCCGCCGGTCAGTTGCTGATAATCATCAATACTGAGCAAAACATGGGAAGGCTGTCCCCGGTCGGTAATAAAGACCGGCCCCCTGTTCGCCTCTTTTTTTGCCTTGCTGACGTCCTGGTTAAACTCACGACCGCTGATAGTGATCGCGGCTCGCGCCTGGGTCACTGTAACGGTAGTACATCCGTATTTTTTAGACTCAAATTTCATTCTGTTCATCGTGAACCGCCTGATTGTAGGTTTGTATCTACATTATTTCACCTCCCCGATGACACGGCAAATTAAATGGCTAACATCATCAACGAGAATGCCTTTGCATTGACACTGTATACACATACAGTATTATTAACGCAACACCCTGTTCCTCTGCGAGGCATCCCTATGGCCACCGACAAGAAAAAATCCGCTTCCCCTGCCATCAGCAAGCCTGCCAATGCCGACGACAGGGCCAAAGCCCTGCAGTCGGCGATGGCCGCCATCGAAAAGCAGTTCGGCAAGGGCGCCATCATGCGTCTGGGTGACAATCGGGCGATGGACGTGGAGACAATATCGACCGGCTCACTGGCACTCGATATCGCGCTGGGCGGTGGCCTGCCCGTGGGGCGCATTGCCGAAATCTACGGCCCCGAATCCTCCGGCAAGACCACCGTGGCCCTGTCGGTGATTGCCAGCGCGCAGCGCGCAGGCAAGATGTGCGCCTTTATCGATGCCGAGCACGCCCTTGACCCGCGTTACGCGAAGGTACTTGGCGTTAACGTCGATGAATTGCTGATATCGCAGCCCGACACCGGCGAACAGGCGCTGGAAATCACCGACGGCCTGGTGCGCTCCGGCGCCGTCAGCGTCATCGTGGTCGACTCGGTGGCCGCCCTGACGCCCAAAGCGGAAATTGAAGGTGACATCGGCGACTCGCACATGGGGGTGCATGCCCGCATGATGAGTCAGGCGATGCGCAAGCTGCGGGGCAGCATCAATACCAGCCGAACCCTCGTCATCTTCATCAACCAGATACGCATGAAAATCGGCGTGATGTTCGGCAACCCGGAGACCACCACCGGCGGCAACGCCCTCAAGTTCTACGCCTCGGTGCGCATGGACGTGCGCCGTATCGGCGCCATCAAA
>NZ_JBZXDO010000109.1:0-3002 GCF_058725505.1 Serratia sp. A07 | reverse complement strand
CAGCGCAACACCCAGAACAACAAGGATTACTGGTTGCCGGATATCGGCGAACAGGTCAAGGTATTGCTCGATCCTCAGGGGGACGACGGCCTGGTCCTGGGCGCGGTGTATTCTGATGTGGATAAACCGACCATCGCATCCCGGGACAAGCGCCGGGTGGATTTTGCCGATGGCACCTTCGTGGAATACGACCGCAAGGCGAACGCCATGGCCATCGGCGGCGCGATAAAGACCCTGGATATCGCCACCCAGGCGTCTGTGGTGATCACCACGCAAACGGCCACGGTGAAAGCCAGCACGTCGGTGACGCTGGATACGCCGGAAACCATCGCCACCGGCAATCTGACCGTGCAGAAGAAGCTGACTTACCTAGGCGGCATGGCGGGCAGCGGGGGCAGCGGCGCGGCGGCGACCATTACCGGTGACGTCAAGGCCACCGGCGACATCACCTCGGCGTCGGTCTCCCTGGAAAACCACCGTCACGGCAACGGGCATGACGGCAACCCGACCGATCCTCCCATCAAATAGCGCGTCAACCTGCGTCACACCCACCCGCCGGCGGCGGGGTTTTAAAGCCCTTTAATACTCCCCAACGCCCGCCCATGACATGCTGGCGGCATGAAAACTGAAAACGCAACTTCCGTCTACTGGCAACCGGCACTGTATCGCCCGGGCGAGCGCGTCACCGGGCTTGCCGATATTCACCAGTCAATACAGATAATCCTCGGCACGCCCTGCGCGGCCGACCCGCACCGGCCGGATTTTGGCAGCAACATTTACCGCTATATCGACCAGCCGGTAGACCAGGCGCTGCCTCATGTGGTCAGAGAGACCACGGATGCGCTCAGGCGTTATGAGCCGCGCGCGGAAGTGGTCTCGGTCTCGCATCGCGCCGAGGGTGAGCATGCCTGGTTACAGGTGCAATGGCGTCCCGTCGGCGCCGCGTGGACAGAAACCACGGAGGTCACATGGCGTTAGCGCTTGATAAACCCGTCTTCGTCAGTACCGATCCGCAGGCCCTGACTGCAGAGATGATTGCCTGGTACGAAAAAGCCAGCGGCAAAACGCTGTACCCGGCGCAGGATGAACGCCTGCTGATCAACCTGATCGCCTACCGCGAGAATCTGGTGCGCGTCGCCATTCAGGACACGGCAGAGCAAAACCTGGTGGCTCTGGCGCGAGCGCCCATGCTGGATTATCTCGGTGAACTGGTGGGCGTTTATCGTCTGGCCGCGCAGCCGGCACGTACCACACTGCGGTTCAGCGTCGACGTTGCGCCGACAACCCCGGCCCTGATACCGGCCGGTACGCGTGTCAGCGCAAACGACAGCATCATTTTTAACACCGATGCGGACGTCATCCTCAATGCCACGACGACGGCGGTCGAGGTCAAGGCCACCTGCAGCGAACCGGGCGTTGCCGGCAATGGCTGGCAGCCGGCACAAATCAGTACGCTACTCGATGAGATAGGCAATCTGGATCTGACGGTGACCAATACCGCACCCAGTGCCGGCGGCGCAGACCAGGAAGATGATGACCGCCTGCGCGAGCGCATTACCCTGGCCCCGGAGTCGTTCAGCAATGCCGGCTCCCGGCAGGCGTACCGTTTCCACGCCATGAGCGCCCACCAGAATATCAGCGACGTGGCGGTTGTGCGTCCGGTACCCGGCACGGTTAACCTCTATCCGCTTTTGACCACCGGTATGCCCGATGAAACGCTGCTCGCCCTGGTGAAAGGGTTTTGTTCCGATGAGAAGGTGCGTCCGCTCACTGATACGGTGAACGTGCTGATGCCTGGCAAGGTGGATTACCGTATACGGGCCGATATCTGGCTCTATGCCAATCAGGACGCAAAACAGGTGATGGCGCAGGCAAACAAGGCGGCGGAAGATTGGACGACGCAACTGTCGACGCGGCTGGGGCGGGATATCGTCCCCAGTCAAATCAGTGCTGCTCTGTCTGTACCTGGCGTGTACCAGGTCAACCTTGCCGAACCGACCTTGCGCGAAGTCGCCCCGCATGAATGGCCGCATTGCACCGGCATCAACCTGACTCTCAAGGGGATAGTCAATGACTGACAGAGAGGCCCTCACGCAGTCGCCGAAGCTTACGATGACGCCACCGCTGGCGCGCGACGAACGGTTCCGCTTGCTGGCCCAGCTCACCGGCCGTCTGCAGGATTTGGATCTGACGCCGCTGCTAGTGTACCTGATTGACCTGACGGAGGTCTCGGCGCTGCCCTGGCTGGCAGAGCAACTGTCGCTGACGGGCGATAACGGCTGGAGCCTTGCCGAGTCGGACAGCGCACGCCGCGCCATGCTCAAAAACGCTATCGAGCTGCACCGCTATAAAGGCACGCCCTGGTCGGTTCGCGAGGTGATCCGCCGCCTGGGATTTGGCGAAGTTGAGCTGAAAGAAGGGGGTGACGGGCTCGATCCCCATATCGCAGTCCAATTCCCTAAAGAGACGCTCTGGGCGGTCTACCGGGTGATGCTGCGTCAGCCCATTACCAACGACCAGGCCAAGCTGCTGCGTCGTACGCTGGATGCCTTCGCACCGGCGCGCTGTGCGCTCGCCAGCCTGGACTTTACCGCCGCCGCCATTCGCTACAACAACACGGCCCGTTATGACGGGACGTACAACCATGGGAGCAGTTAAGCCATGAGTAACCTGACCGAAAAGGACCAGTGGGAAGACGGTATCTACCAACTGGAAACCTCAGACCCGGTGCTGGGTGGCCCGGATGGAGTCTCCAACAAGCCGGCAAAACAACTCGCCAACCGTACGCTCTGGCTGAAGAAGCAGCAGGAAAAAGCCAATGAGGGGCTGAAGGCGCACGAGCGTTCCCGCAATCACCCGGATGGCACCACATCGGCCAAGGGGTTCGTGCAGCTCTCCGATAACCCGAGCCTTGACAGCAGCACACTCGCTGCCACGCCCAAAGCCGTCAAGGCGGTCAACGATGCGAGTGCCAAGAAAGCGGCCAATCTGGCCGACCTGAC
>NZ_JBZXDO010000108.1:1717-3109 GCF_058725505.1 Serratia sp. A07 | reverse complement strand
TTGCACCTTGAAAACTGGATACCGAAACGAAATTGCGTTTTAGAATATTCCTTTAAGCTGATCTTGTGTAAACAAGTGAAATAAAGGTAGCAGGTAAGGAAAGATCTTTTGCCTTTGGCAAAAATCATTCTTTATCGAACATCGACATTTTCTTTCTTTGAAAGAAAAGTCTAGGTTAAGCTACAAAGAGCACACGGAGGATGCCTAGGCGCCAGGAGCCGACGAAGGACGTGGCGAACAACGATAAAGCCTCGGGGAGCTGTAAGCAAGCTTTGATCCGGGGATGTCCGAATGGGGAAACCCGGCTGTCTTCATCGACAGTCACTTTCTGCTGAATACATAGGCAGAATAGAGGCAGACCAGGGGAACTGAAACATCTAAGTACCCTGAGGAAGAGAAAACAATAGTGATTCCGTCAGTAGCGGCGAGCGAACGCGGATTAGCCCAAACCAAGGAGCTTGCTCCTTGGGGTTGTGGGACGTCTCACATGGAGTTACAAAGGAACCGGTTAGATGAAGAGGTCTGGAAAGGCCCGCCAGAGAAGGTAAAAGCCCTGTAGTTCAAAACTTGTTCTCTCCGAGACGGATCCCGAGTAGTGCGGGGCACGTGAAACCCCGTATGAATCCGGCAGGACCATCTGCCAAGGCTAAATACTCCCTGGCGACCGATAGTGAAGCAGTACCGTGAGGGAAAGGTGAAAAGCACCCCGGAAGGGGAGTGAAATAGATCCTGAAACCGTGTGCTTACAAGAAGTCAGAGCCCGATCTATGGGTGATGGCGTGCCTTTTGTAGAATGAACCGGCGAGTTACGTTCCCGTGCAAGGTTAAGGTGAAGAGCTGAAGCCGCAGCGAAAGCGAGTCTGAATAGGGCGACTTGAGTACGTGGACGTAGACCCGAAACCGGGTGATCTACCCCTGTCCAGGGTGAAGGTGCGGTAACACGCACTGGAGGCCCGAACCCACGCATGTTGAAAAATGCGGGGATGAGGTGGGGGTAGCGGAGAAATTCCAATCGAACCCGGAGATAGCTGGTTCTCCCCGAAATAGCTTTAGGGCTAGCCTCGGAAATAGAATCGTGGAGGTAGAGCACTGATTGGGTGCGGGGCCCGCAAGGGTTACCAAGCTCAGTCAAACTCCGAATGCCATAGATTTAGTTCCGGGAGTCAGACAGTGAGTGCTAAGATCCATTGTCGAAAGGGAAACAGCCCAGACCATCAGCTAAGGTCCCCAAGTGTGTGTTAAGTGGGAAAGGATGTGGAGTTGCACAGACAACCAGGATGTTGGCTTAGAAGCAGCCACCATTGAAAGAGTGCGTAATAGCTCACTGGTCGAGTGACTCTGCGCCGAAAATGTAACGGGGCTAAACACACCACCGAAGCTATGGCTTGATGC
>NZ_JBZXDO010000108.1:0-1707 GCF_058725505.1 Serratia sp. A07 | reverse complement strand
TGCATCAGGGGTAGGGGAGCGTTGAATGCGGGTTGAAGGTGTACCGTAAGGAGCGCTGGACTGCATTCAAGTGAGAATGCCGGTATGAGTAACGAAAAGATCTGTGAGAATCAGATCCGCCGAAAGCCTAAGGGTTCCTGAGGAAGGTTCGTCCGCTCAGGGTAAGTCGGGACCTAAGGCGAGGCCGATAGGCGTAGTCGAAGGACAACAGGTCGAAATTCCTGTACCACCGTAATCCGTTATGAGCGATGGGGTGACGCAGTAGGGTAGTGACGCGGACTGATGGATGTCCGTCTAAGCAGTGAGGCTGATGTGTAGGCAAATCCGCACATCGTTAAGGCTGGGCTGTGATGGGGAGCGAAAATTGTAGTAGCGAAGGTCATGATCTCAGACTGCCAAGAAAAGCCTCTAGCCAGGAGAAGGTGCCCGTACCGCAAACCGACACAGGTAGGCGAGAAGAGAATTCTAAGGCGCGCGGAAGAACTCTCGTTAAGGAACTCGGCAAAATGACCCCGTAACTTCGGGAGAAGGGGTGCCTCGGTAGGGTGAATAGCCCGAGGGGGCCGCAGTGAAAAGGCCCAAGCGACTGTTTAGCAAAAACACAGGTCTGTGCGAAGCCGCAAGGCGAAGTATACGGGCTGACGCCTGCCCGGTGCTGGAAGGTTAAGGGGAGTGGTAAGCCTTCGGGCGAAGCTATGAACCGAAGCCCCAGTAAACGGCGGCCGTAACTATAACGGTCCTAAGGTAGCGAAATTCCTTGTCAGGTAAATTCTGACCCGCACGAATGGCGTAACGACTTGGGCGCTGTCTCAACGAGAGATCCGGTGAAATTTTAATACCTGTGAAGATGCAGGTTACCCGCGACAAGACGGAAAGACCCCATGGAGCTTTACTGCAGCTTGATATTGAATTTGGGTACGATCTGTACAGGATAGGTGGGAGCCGTTGAATCTTGAGCGCCAGCTTGAGAGGAGGCATCCTTGGGATACCACCCTGATCGTATCTAGGTTCTAACTTGGTACCGTGATCCGGTGCGAGGACAGTGTCAGGTGGGCAGTTTGACTGGGGCGGTCGCCTCCTAAAGAGTAACGGAGGCGCCCCAAGGTTCCCTCAGAATGGTTGGAAATCATTCGAAGAGTGCAAAGGCAGAAGGGAGCTTGACTGCGAGACCTACAAGTCGAGCAGGGACGAAAGTCGGGCTTAGTGATCCGGTGGTACCGCATGGAAGGGCCATCGCTCAACGGATAAAAGCTACCCTGGGGATAACAGGCTTATCTCCCCCAAGAGTCCACATCGACGGGGAGGTTTGGCACCTCGATGTCGGCTCATCGCATCCTGGGGCTGAAGTAGGTCCCAAGGGTTGGGCTGTTCGCCCATTAAAGCGGTACGCGAGCTGGGTTCAGAACGTCGTGAGACAGTTCGGTCCCTATCTGTCGTGGGCGTAGGAAATTTGAGAGGAGCTGTCCTTAGTACGAGAGGACCGGGATGGACGTACCGCTGGTGTACCAGTTGTTCCGCCAGGAGCACCGCTGGGTAGCTATGTACGGAAGGGATAAGCGCTGAAAGCATCTAAGCGTGAAGCCCCCCTCAAGATGAGATTTCCCAGTATGTAAGACCCCTTGAAGACGACGAGGTAGATAGGTTGGGGGTGGAAGTGCAGTAATGCATGGAGCTGACCAATACTAATCGGTCGAGGGCTTATCCTAA
>NZ_JBZXDO010000107.1:0-3149 GCF_058725505.1 Serratia sp. A07 | reverse complement strand
AACATTGCGGTTGATCATGTTGAATCTCCGTTCTACTGGTCAGGCCCCGGCAAAGATTGGCGTCTGCAGCCGGGGCTATTTTGAAGATATCGTTTTGGGCATCAGCCCGGCCTTAGCCAATTCGCTGATGACCTTTTTGCGCAGCCCATCTTTAGCTGCTGACAGGTGGAAAGCGGCTCCGGCGTAGCGAACGAAAACGGAACTGCCTGAAACTTCGGCACACCCAGTGACGCCGGAATGACTGAAATTCAGAGATTTCATGATCGTCACCAGTGGCTCACTCGTTCTCTGTCCCACATATCGATAAATGCAGGCCCACGCGGAATTGATTTATTGGCTTTCCGCTGGATATGCCGACCTTTCATTTCTAGAGTCTGTCCGACCCTGGTATATCCCTTAACAGCGTTATCAGACCTAACCTTTTGTTTGAAGAATGGAGCGTTGCCGAAGATCGCATGTTTTCGGCTTAACAGAACTGCGGCGGCTTGCTTATTTGACATGCCTGCATGGAAATAAATAGTTGCTTTGGCCATCGTGTAATCCTTTCGTATTGTGCGCCCCGTAGGGCGCGGTGGGTGTTAGAACGTTAAGTTGCGAATCAGAGGCGCTGCCGTTGAACCGCCGCTCATCTGCACGCGAACACGGCTTACTGACGGCTTGGTGCGTTCTTCTCCGGTGTAGCTATTAAATGTGCATGGCCCCAGCACCAGGCGGGGAACTCCGCGAAGAATTACGGTTTCACCGGCTTTTGGATGCTTGCGATATGCCTTTCGGCGTTGTGCTGCGTTCATCGTGTAACCCTCTGCTGTAGTGGTTTTATGCCTGTCCGCCGGATGCTCTCGACGGCAGGGTAAATCCACTCTTTCCTTAAAGAACGTTACCGGTCGATCCCTCTCGGGGCCGGGGAATGATTGCATCGCTCACCCCTTGGCGTGTTGCCTGTTGGCTTCCTGCCTTACCCGTAACGTTTGCGGCGGTGTTTTGCTGGTGGCGTCTCGGGTTGATGAGGTGAGTTTAATAAACAATAAACTTTATCGTCAAGTAAATACTAAACTTAAGGTGTCGTAAAGTATTAACCAATTGAATATTTTGATAATTTATTTTTTAGAGTTGGTTAGAAAGGTATTAGAATTTGCTGAGGATGAGTGGATATAGAAAACCCGGCACTGTGGCCGGGTTGGGGGGATGCTGGATAACTTATCCGTGGCGCTTGTATGCTTGTGACTGGCTGAGTAATACGCGCCCGATAACCTTCAGTTTATGTTCGTTTTCTTCAGTAATAACCCAATCGGCATACTCCGAGTTGTCTGAATGGACGAGCAAATGATCTGGCATCATCTGAAGCCTTTTCACATGAAGGTGATTCTTAAATATAAACACATAGATACCATCGCCAGTGAAATAGTCTTTGCTTACATCGACAAAGATAGCATCTCCTACCTCAATTGTTCCTGCCATGCTATCACCGTCAACGGTAATCATCTTTATTTGTGATGCCTGCTTACCACCAAACATCTGCAACGCATGATCATTGGTGTACTCAATTGAACGAATGGTCTGAATCACTTCGCTGTTGATTACCCCTGGCCCAGCACTTGCCTGGACATCAAGAACTTCGATTTTGAAATCGCTACTTTGCTGATTTGCCAGCCGATCATCGTTGACGTCATCAAGGAAGCCTTTCGGCATCCCATAACTATTCTCAAGGCGTCTTGCAGCCCGCTCGCCAAAAGATGCCTTACCCGTCATCAATTGTGACAGGTAGCTCTTTTCGCTGGCTGGCAGCACTTTGTCTGCGAACCAAGCCCTCAGACGTTCACGCCGATTTTCAGTCGTATTCATTTTTTCATTGTGCTTAGCAATAACTAAACAAGCAAATACTTGACGTTTAGTTTAGTGTTTAATAAACTCCGTTCAATTAACGAGGTGACCTATGCAACTAAAAATTTATATCGATGGGTTGGAGAGAGGTGAAGCCAAGAAGTTGGCAGATCAACTTAATGTTTCCAGCTCTTATCTTTCACAAATGGCATCTGGTCGATGCCCCATCTCACCCGCTCGTTGCGTAGAAATTGAGATCGCAACCGAGGGGAAGGTTAGCAGGCGTGATCTTCGTCCGTCTGATTGGAAAAAAATCTGGCCTGAGTTGGCCGCCGCCTGACGTAAGAAATTATCTAGCAAGATCGAAGATTAAGTAACCACAGCCCGAGGAGTACAACTGTGTCACAGCAAAAAGCGCCGGACTGGCAGGCAGCAAAACAGCCTGAATGGGTGGTCAATTCCGCCCGCAAAATCATCACTGGTCTGCCTGGTGGCTATGCTGAGGCTGCACAGTGGCTGGGGGTTACGGAAGACGCGCTGTTTAACCGTCTTCGCCCAAACAGCAACCAAATTTTCCCGATCGGCTGGTTTATGGTTTTACAGCAAGCTGGTGGCAATACCCACTTTGCCGATGCTGTATCCCGCCAGTCTCGCAGCGTGAACGTGCGTCTGCCCGAAGTTGAAGACGTCGATCGAGACGACATCAACGCCAAGCTGATGGAAGCGATTGAGTACATCGGCAAGCACTCCGAACTTGTCCGCAAATTTACCGAAGACGGCGAGATAGACGCCGCCGAGCGTAAAGCGCTGGACGCCAATACCTACCGCCTGATCGCGACGTTCCAGGAGCACATCCTGTTGCTCTATAGCGTGTTCTGTCCGGCGGAAGTCACCCCAATCCACAAAGCGAAGTGGTGCGGCCCTATGCCGTAGGGAACTGCTGTATTTCACAACCGGAGGGTAAGCGTATGCAGCCTGCATCGTTTGTTCGAACCGCCATGCCTGCGGTGTATTGCCGCGAGGATGCCGCATGGATTCAAGACCAGCTCGGTAAGTTACCGCACGGACAGCGCGGGAAGATTGCGCACGCCTACGAGGAGGCTTACCGCACAGCGTTCGACGCCGAGGAGGTTTCCTACCGGCAGGAGAACGCTGGCCGCAAAGCGGCTAACACGCGCCTGCGGCTGTACGTCGAGCGGTATTCACGGGCAGGCCAGGGCATGACAACCGCGCCACCGCTGGTGGGGCAAAACAGGGTAGCGGCATGAATTTTTTAGCCGGTGTTTTTTTAAACGGGGGAGAGGGGAAGGGTAAGAGGGGGGAAAGGG
>NZ_JBZXDO010000106.1:0-3232 GCF_058725505.1 Serratia sp. A07 | reverse complement strand
CCGGCGTTGCTGGAAAGTGCACTTCGCCAAAAAGACCCGCGGCGCCTGGCGCAGCGTGAAATACCTTGGCCGTTATCTGAAGCGCCCACCGGTGGCCGCTTCTCAGCTGCGCCACTATCGCGGTGGTGCCGTGGTGCCGTGGTGCATCAGTATTACGATCACCGAACGCAGCAGCACAAACGCCAGAAAATCAGCCAGGAGGAGATGCTGCGGCGTTACGTCAGCCATATTCCGGCGCGGCATTTTAAAATGGTGCGGTACTACGGTTTTCTGGCCAACCGCAAGCGAGGCTCGTTGCTGCCGAAGGTCTACAATGCGCTGGAAATGACGGTACGGGAAAAACCGAAGCGGCCCGGATTCGCGGTGCTGATGAAAGGCTTCCTTGGCACCGATCCGTACCAGTGTATCCTGTGCAAAGGCCGGTTGCGTTTTGCAGGCGCTATGGCGGGTGAACACGCTACAAAAATGCTCTCTGACAGGCTGCATCGGATGGCGAAAAAACGATGGCTTCAGGCACCGGTTCTGGATAGGTGCGCCTGAAAAATGGGTTTTAGAGTAAAAACACAGCAAAACCGGTATTTTCACGCATAACCTATCGCGATACCGCACCACCAGAAGGAGTTGCGCGCTACGGTTGATGGTTAGGGATCCCCAAAAAATGCTTTTGAGATTCCTAACCATCAAGTGCGAATGCCAGGCTGGTTGATTTTCAGGCAACGCTACCACTGGCACAGGTCTGGGGTGGTGGCGAAGTGGCCTCTGCAGACGGAATGCGCTTTGTTACGCCGGTCAGAACAATCAATGCCGGGCCGAACCGCAAATACTTTGGCAATAACAGGGGGATCACCTGGTACAATTTTATGTCCGATCAGTATTCCGGCTTTCATGGCATTGTTATACCGGGGACTCTTAGAGACTCAATCTTTGTGCTGGAAGGCCTTCTGGAACAGGAAACCGGGCTAAATCCCACAGAAATTATGACCGATACCGCCGGTGCCAGCGACCTTGTCTTTGGTCTTTTCTGGCTGCTGGGATACCAGTTTTCCCCGCGCCTGGCTGATGCCGGTGCTTCGGTTTTCTGGCGTATGGACAATGACGCCGATTATGGGGTGCTGAATGATATTGCCAGAGGGCAGTCAGCCCCCCAAAAAATAGTCCTTCAGTGGGACGAAATGATCCGGGGGTAGAGTCTTAGGGAGTGGTGTAAATTCGGAAGGATGGTGAGAGCCATCGGCTTATCCGGTAAGGTAATGGTTGTGAAGACAATTATCTTAAAAGGAGTCAACCGATGGCTGACAGCAGCATGACATTCAGCAACACCCTGATGCAACTCGGCGGTGAGGACTTTCTGCGTGAATTCACCGAATTTATGCTCAACCGCATCATGGAAGCCGATGTCACACAGCGTATTAACGCAGAGCCTCATGAGCGCTGTGATGAGCGCGAGACTTACCGCAATGGATATCGTGACCGCCAGTACAACACCCGCCTCGGTACGCTCGACCTGCGTATCCCGAAGCTGCGTGAAGGCTCGTACTTCCCGTCCTTCCTCGAAGCCCGCAGGCTGTCTGAGAAAGCGCTGAATGCCGTTATCCAGGAAGCGTGGATAAACGGCGTCTCCACCCGCAAGGTTGACGCGCTGGTTCAGTCGATGGGGATGACCGGCATCTCACGCAGCCAGGTGTCCTCCATCTGCCGCGGTATCGATGAGCGGGTGCAGGCGTTCCTGCACCGTCCGCTGGAAGGAGAATGGCCTTACCTGTGGCTGGACGCGACCTACGTGAAGGTGCGTAAGAATGGCCGGGTGGTCAGCGTGGCGGTAATAATCGCCTGCGCGGTTAACCTGGACGGACGCCGGGAGATTATCGGGATGGGCATCGGCGAGTCAGAAGCGAAAGCGTTCTGGCTGGCCTTCCTGCTGAGCCTGAAAGAGCGCGGGCTGGAGGGCGTGAAGCTGGTTATCTCCGACTCGCACAGCGGTCTTAAAGCGGCGATACAGCAGGTGTTCTCTGCCAGCTGGCAGCGCTGCCGGGTTCACTTCATGCGTAACGTCATGGGGCGTGTCAGCAGAGCCAGCCTGTCGGTTGTCCGCGCCGCGCTGCAACAGGTGTTCGTGCAGACGGAGGAACAAAACGCTCATGCCACCTGGCGTGAGGTTGCAGCCCAACTGGAAAAGAGCTTCCCGGCGGTCACGGAGATGATGGACGAGGCGGAAGCGGACGTGCTGGCGTACTTCGGGTTCCCGAAATCACACCGGGTGAAAATCCACTCAACGAACACGCTGGAGCGTCTGAACAAAGAAGTAAAACGTCGTGCCGACGTGGTAGGTATCTTCCCCAACGAAGAGAGCATAACCCGGCTTCTGGGTGCGGTGCTGACAGAGCAGAACGAGGAATGGCTGTTGCAGAACCGCTACCTGCCGCAGCACAGCATGGCGGAGATAGAGCAGACCGCTGAAAACGAAGTGACCGAGGCGCTGCCACTCAGCGCTTAACAGACACATTACCGGACCGGAAGGCTGGATCTGAATTTACACCACCTTGACGGACTCGACCTGATCCGGGCTGCAGGCTCCCTGAAGTTGGGAAAGGTACAGGCTTCGGTGCTGGTTCGCTCGTTATTGAAGAGTGAACGCCCTTCCGGACTGACTCAGGCAATCATTGAAGTGGGGCGCATCAACAAAACGCTGTATCTGCTTAATTATATTGATGATGAAGATTACCGTCGGCGCATTCTGACCCAACTAAACCGGGGAGAAAGTCGCCATGCCGTTGCCAGAGCTATCTGTCACGGTCAGAAAGGTGAGATAAGAAAGCGATATACCGATGGTCAGGAAGATCAACTGGGTGCACTGGGGCTGGTAACTAACGCCGTCGTGTTATGGAACACTATTTATATGCAGGCAGCCCTGGATCATCTCCGGTCACAGGGGGAAACCCTGAATGATGAAGATATTGCACGACTCTCACCGCTTTGCCACGGGCATATCAATATGCTCGGCCATTATTCCTTCACACTGGCAGAACTGGTGACAAAAGGACATCTGCGGCCATTAAAAGAGGCTTCAGAGGAAGAAAACATTGCTTAACGTGAGTTTTCGTTCCACTGAGCGTCTGACCCCTATAAAGGAAGAAAACCCACCGCTCAGGCGAAAGCGCAGCAGGTGATTGAATTGACGCTGGCCGGACTCACCCGCGAAGCGGTTGCCGACCAACTGGGCATTGGCAGAGCC
>NZ_JBZXDO010000105.1:0-3317 GCF_058725505.1 Serratia sp. A07 | reverse complement strand
ACCACCCATTTGACCAACCAGTAACTGCCGCCGTGGATGATTTGCTCAAAACGCATCGACAACCCGACCCACAGCGCAAACACGGCCAGCGAGGCCATCAATATCCAGAAGGTAGCGATGTTCATGATTTGCAGGAACATGCCAATCATGTACTTGAGGACCTGACCGCCCTGGGTAAAGTCGCGGGTGTTAAGACTCATTCAGTATCTCCGCAAAACAGGCTCACCCTCGTTCCACAGGCGGGCGAACTCACGTGAAAAATCGGCGGCAACCCATGGCATGTCCTGCAGCCAGAGGGCGTTCTCGGCATTACGCGCATGGGCGCTCACCGAGTAGTTATAGGACCCCGCCTGCACTGAGCGGCCGTCGATAACCATAAACTTGTGATGCATCGCGGCGTAGCGGTCATTGAGGCGCACCGGCACGCCCTGGTTGGCCAAAAAGGTCACGGCCGTGTATTTGCTGTTGGCCTTGCGGTCGGCCACCACCCTCACCCTGACGCCGCGCCTTTGGGCGTCGAGCAGCGCGGTGGCGACGGGCTTGCTGGTAAAGCTGTAGGCCGCCATATCAATGGACACCTGCGCACTGCCGATGGCGGCCAGTACCACCTGCTGCGCGGTGCCGCCGGGTGAAAATCCCGTCATCACACCGGCAGCCTGCACACGCATGCAGGTCAGGCAGAGCAGCAGGGGAAAGACCGCTCGCCAATCAAGCCGGTAATGCATCATTGCCACGCCCCCCAATCAGCACGGCACTCAGGATTAAAAAGCAGTATCAGAAATTGATGCAGCGTAAGCTTCTCGATACGTTGGTCAATTTTCTTCGCCTCATCCTGATACATTTCAGCTTCTGCCAACGTGGTTTCAGGCCAGTCATCTAATGCAGGAAAAATGTTCTTTATTTCTTTTCCTCTGCGAAGAAGGATTTGGCTGTCCATATGCAGACCGTAATCGGGGATAAGTGCTTCCACACGTGTAGTGATTGCCTGATAATGTGGCAGGACGTAATCCATGGCGAAGACCGAATGTTTATTTTCCATATAATTCCTTTGCACTCATGTGCATTTAAATATTTATGACCATGCGAAAAACCCCGATTTCATCGGAGGTAAAAATCATTTGTTCAGCATTTGAATCAAGACTTACGGCAACAGTCTTTTAGTCTCCTTGAGAAATATCTTTGCATTACAGTTCTGTAAAATGACATGCATTGTTTTCATATCCACCTTGGGTTGCGGATAGTCTCGTACATCCGTATAAGTCTTACATTTGCGTGTTTTTTCTGTCGTCATAACTAATACCCATTGTCATTCGCGCTGATTGAAAAGAATAATCAGACGTTCAGCAGTACACGGATAGAGAAGAGCGCATGCTTACTTGCTCTTTACGTAAAGAGCATCTTATTCGCCCTTACTGGCATACCTGTGATTTGCTTGCCTTCGGCATGGCACTGGCTTGCATATACGCAGGCTTATCTTTGCTGTCAGCATTGAGAGCAGAAAATTATTCGCTTTATATTAAAGGATATTGGCAATGGATTTGGCCAGCTGGTCTTCGAGCACCGGTTTGGCTTCCTCGAACTTGAGGTTGACCTTGTTGGCGTTGGACACCACCCGGGTCTGATACTTGTGCTGATTACCCTGCTGCGTGCTGGTCTGCACCTTGGCGCCGGACGTGCCCTGACGCAGCGCCGCGACGTTGTCGGTGCGCACGCTGGCGGTGGTGCGCTCGGCGATTTGCACATCGGTGACCATGGTGTAGTTGGTGTCTTCAACCAGGGCGTCGGCGGCGGCACCGAGCAGGCCGGCGGCCAGACCGACGCCCAGGGTGGCACCGGCGGAGTTGGAGTTGTAAGCGGTGATCCCCGCCCCGAGCGCCGCGCCGGCCACGCCGCCTTCGTAGCCCTGACTGAGAAAGCCCTGCGCCTCGCGCAGATCCATCTTGTCCGCCTTGAGTACGTTCGCCTGTACCCAGTAGTAAGCGGAGGCGGGGTTGCTGACCACCACATAGCCCTTGGCCTTGACGGCATCGGCGATTTTGGCCTGCAGCGCGCTCATGTCCTTGTCAGAGGTGTTCTTGATCTGCAGGTACACGGTCCGCTCGCCGGCCGGTTCGAGCCAGATGGTCTCGCTCATCTGAGTCTTGACCTCGAGGTTGCGCTTTTTGATGGCGGTGCTCATGGCGCCACAGCCGGAGAGAGCCAGCGTACTGCTGACCAGGGCTACCATCATTATTTTTTGAGTAGATTTCATTTTTTTTCCTTATTTACACCATTGAGAAATTCTTGCAACTCATTGTTTTTGAACTCATCCTTCGCTGCATCGACCAGCCCCGCCAGGCTGGGGAGGTTGAATCTCGATAAGTCTATGTGGAATACCAAAAAGGTAATTATGAATAGAGGAACCTGCACGAATGGCAAAAAACCAGATACTCCACTTGCTAAAGATAATGCAGAGAAAGTTAATAGCAATCCAAAGTGAAAATATGCGTAGTGACATACTTTCTCCTTAACAAATAAAATTAATTTTGACTTCCTCCTCACTTCCTCCGGGATGTTTAGAACTTGCATGTAAACAGAATAGATCACCAAGGCAAAGAAAAGGTTAAACAAAATAGAGATACAGAAGAAAGCCGAGACGGTTTCAATTTCATTGCTATTACCAAAAACAAATATAGGAACCACGCTTATCACAAAGATCATGTAGAAAACGCACACGTAAACTAAAGAAGGTTTTAGACCTTGTGTAACAGATGGAACTTCAATATCAGTTCCTCTAATCGCCTTAACTATCATCGCGACTTCTTCACGAACTTCACTTTGTTTCATCGTTACCCCCCCCTCTGCTTATTCAGCATTTCTTTAGCCTTATCCATATAGGCCGCATCTTTCCCACTGATAGACAGCGTAAACTTCGCCTGATGTAATTCCGCCGCCTGATGCTTTATTGTATAATCTTTATTCTGTTGGTTAAAGTTTGTTTTATTATTATTCAGGCCTTTTTCCACATCACCCTTATCATAATTAACCAGGTCTTCATTGTCTTTCATGCGAGCGGTAGTATCTTTCCCCAGGGTATCGACTCGCTGTTTGACGTCCTTCTTGATTTTTGCATCGGCAACCTTGCCATCAATGTCTCCCATCGCCGCACCGTATGCACCGCCCTGCGCTTTCGCCGTGTTGACGGGCGTACGGATACCGTCGCCGACGTGGGCGGCCGCCTGGTCATAATGCGTGTCCAGTCGTCCGCGCAGCTTGTCCTCGACGAACGCCTCCGCCAGGTCTTCCCGGCGCATGCGCACCGCCTCGCTGTTGGTGTT
>NZ_JBZXDO010000104.1:0-3387 GCF_058725505.1 Serratia sp. A07 | reverse complement strand
GGAAACGAACAGGAATGGCAACGCTGAAATGAAGTTTTTGCCCTTGTCCTTAAACCACGTTCTGGGATCAGGAACGTTGCCCATACCGAGAAGCAGGAACCAAAAAGCGAAGGCCTGCATTGTGAGAAGGTATAAATAAGGGTTCATGAATTGCGTCCTCCCTGATAACCAATGCCAGTGGTCACAGCCCCCTGAACACCCTGGTGTAAACGGGCGTTCTGGCCGGCTTCGAATCCACGTAAACGGGCAATATCATCACCGCGGCAGGTTTTCGGGGCGCGCGTTTGCAGCTCACCCATCTTTTGGCTTTCCAGCCAGGCCCCCATCAGCTCGCATTCCTGTTCTGTCACGGTAAACGTCGTGATGACTCTCCGGACGCCGGCAACCCAGCCGGCACGAAACTGCTCAGCCCGGGCACGCCGCGTGCTCATTTTCAGGCGCTTATTCTGGGTTTTCAGGTAGTCTGCAGTAGCCTCTTTCAACTGCCGGCTCAGCACATCGAACGCATAAGCCGCAACGGCCGGCCGCTTACTAAAACCGTAGAACGTCACGTTGCGGCGCGGGCCAGACGCGGTATCCCGCCAGGAAAAATACAAACGGCATCCAAAGGCACGGGCAATCACCCACGCCAGGCCGGACATCCATTCAGGCAGTTTTTGTTTCGCTTCGGAAGGTGCTCCCCGGCTCGGTGCCGTCTGAATAGATGACAGGCTGGCGTCCAGCTCGCTGATACCGTATTTCTCCATCAGTTTTTGCGCCCGGGCTAACGCCAGTCCAGCCTCATGCGCATTACTGTTGCTGCGGGCCAGCTCAAGCAGTTTGCGCACCAGTTTCACCAGGCGCACCTGTCGTTGTGAATGGCTCATCAGGCTGTCTCCTCTGTTGCAGATAAGTCACGCTGCAGTTCACGCAGACGGCGTAAGACGCGAATAAGGCGCATCAATTTCACGGCATGAATATCGTCAAGCAAAGGCCAGTCAGCCGCATTTTCCGACCCGATGAGGGCTTCATTGAGCGAGCTGGATGAGGCGCCGTCCGGGTTGTTGCCGGCAAGGGTCAGGAGTAACGCGGTGAAGCGAGAGGGACGTTCGGCAGTCAATGCGTAGCCGGCAGCCTGCAAGTCGGCTTTATCAGCTTTGATTTCAGCCTCGCAGCCCGCCACTTCGGCCAGCTCGAATGCTAACCGGAAGGTGATCACCTGCAAGTGTTCAATATCGTCCTGCAGGGCAGAAATAGCCCAGATGGAGGAGACCGGCTCAAGTCCTACCTCAGCGAAGGGCACCTCTGCAACAGGGGCTGCAGGCTGTGTTTCGGTATTGTTGTGAGGGGCGGTCGACTCATGAGCGCCTGGCAGAGGGGCTTCATTGACGGTGGTATGTTCACCGCCTAAAACCGTTTCAACGTCACCCGACAACACAGAAGGCGCACCGTATAAATCTGGCTGAGTTTCAACACGGCGTTCAGTTTGAGTTGCAGGCGTTTCCTCTTCCTGAGCGTTCTGTGATTTATCATCGGCATCCCCTGTTGATTCATGCAACGCGCTGTCCAGCACCAAAGAAGAGCTTTCTCCCTGTACTTCAGGTATCGTCGGTCCGCCGATATTTCCCTGCTGCAGTGCTGGCGCCAGTTCGACAGTATTGCCTTCGCCTGACAGCTCAGGCGTTAATGTCGGCTCAGGCTCACCGAGGTGCTTGCGCCGGTTTTGCTCTTTGGGATCGAGCTCCAGTAACCAGCGGTCATAATTGAGCAACGGGTGTGGCAACGCGTTGATGAGCGCACCAATCAACTCATCACGGAACATATCCAGCGAATAGTCCTCGGGCGAATCAAAATGGCTGCATACATCACCGAAAACGGTATCAAATGGCTGCTTTGGTTCTTGGGTAATACAGTGCTTCTGCCAGGTGGTTTCAGCATGAGATCGCATAGCCAGCAACTGCAGAATTTGTGGACGCCCCAGGCCTGTCTCCAATAAGTGAGGCATATAGGGATACAGGTACTGCACCGCATCCTCCATCCTACTGATACTGGAATTATGGACGGGGTAACCTTGTGCGGTAAGAAGTGTCGAGAGTTCACGCAGTGAGACGGCTTTCCCCAACTCCGCTTCATATAAAGCCCGGGCCTGTCGAATGCCAAACGCTTTCTCGATAAACGTCAGATCTCCACGCACTTCATTTTCAGCCAAATGACCAATGACACAGGACAGCCGACCTGGCCAGGGTTTGAACACACAAGAGAAGCGATAAAACCGTTCTTCTCCCGTTTCCTGCCAGAGCTCGGAAAGAATGGCATAACGCGTATTCCCCCCATCACTGAAGAAATATCCCAGCTCAGGACGCTCTGGATCACGAGTTACTTTTGGCACAGTGTCCAAACCGCGTGCCCGAATTGACGCTTTAATATCATCATATTTGGGGTTGCGGGTGGTGCGCGGGTTATCCGGATTCGGGTTCACTTCATCCAGGGTCAATACCAACGGCATTTCACTGACGGGGGTTTCCGCCAGCACAGGGGCTAAAGGTTGCGTGCCTGCTGCAGTCTTGCCCTGTTGGAGCAAGGCACTGTTCAGATCGAGGATCTTGGTTTTAGGACGCGCCATGATTACGCCCTCCCCGAGTATTGGCCATACTGACCATCATGGAGGTCACTGAACGCGGTGAATTGCCCTTCAAACTTGACGCGAACGGTACCCGTTGCGCCCTGCCGCTGTTTACCAATGATAATTTCTGCCGTGCCGGCATCCTCTGAGTCGGCGTAATAGACCTCATCCCGGTAGATGAAGGCGATCACATCGGCATCCTGCTCCAGCGCACCGGAGTCTCGCAGGTCACCATTAAAGGGGCGTTTGTCAGCACGGCTTTCCAACTGACGGTTCAGCTGAGATAGCGCCACAACGGGACAATCAAGTTCTTTGGCCAGCGCTTTCAGACTGCGGGAAATTTCTGAAATTTCCTGGGTGCGATTTTCCTGTCCAGGGCAACGCATCAGCTGCAGGTAATCGACCATGATTAAACCCGGATTACCATACAACCGGGTATAGCGCCGTGCCCTGGAACGCAGCAGTGCGGGGGTCAAATACGATTCATCGTCAATAATCAGGCGGTTTTCCAATGGCAACAACCGTTCCATCGCTTTGGAAATACGCGCCCAGTCTTCATCATCCAATTGGCCGCTGCGCAGCCTTGAAAGTTCAACCCGCCCGTCAACAGCAATCAGGCGTTGGAGCAACTGCTCGCGCGGCATTTCCAGGCTAAAGAAGAATGCAGGTTTCTCCGTGCCTCGAAGTGCGCCGGTGTAGACGCTCAACGCAAAGGCGGTTTTACCCATCGATGGCCGTGCCGCAACCAAAACCAAATCCCCCGGTTGCAAACCACACGTCATCAC
>NZ_JBZXDO010000103.1:0-3395 GCF_058725505.1 Serratia sp. A07 | reverse complement strand
CTGGAACGACAAAAAAATCACGGCGCACCATGGGATTATCCCGACCAAGCAGCCGTTCGATTTGAGCAAGCTGTCTGTCGATGAGCTGAAGGTTTATCAGCTGATCCGTCAGCATTACCTGGCACAGTTCCTGCCGTTACATGAAGTGGATGTAACTGAGGCTACCTTTAATATCGGCGGACAATTGTTCCGAACCCGTGGCAAGGTCGAGGCGGTGGTAGGCTGGAAAGCACTGTTCCAGCATGACGTGAGCGAGGCGAAAGAGGAGTCGGCCGACACGGATGATGTCCGGCTGCCGGCGCTGGTAAAAGATGAATCCGTCGCGGTTGCCGGCGCGGAGCTTAAAACGCTGCAGACGAAGCCCCCTGGGCATTTCACTGACGGGACACTGATCGCCGCCATGAAAAATGCTGCGGCGTTCGTCAGTGACCCGCAACTGAAGAAGGTGCTGAAAGAGAATGCGGGACTGGGTACTGAAGCGACACGCGCCGGTATCCTGGAAACGCTGTTTAAACGCGGCTATCTGGAGAAGAAGGGAAAAATCCTGCTCTCCACGCCGATTGCCGGCGAACTGATAGATGCGTTACCGACCGCGCTGACCAACCCCGGGATGACGGCGCTGTGGGAGCAGGCGCTGGACGAGATTGCCCAGGGCCAGATGACACTCGATACGTTCATGAGCCGTCAGGCACAGTGGACGGGCCATCTGGTGGAGAAGGGGAAGACGCAGGCGGTGAAGTTCACTGCACCACCTTCACCGCCGTGTCCGACATGTGGTGGGACGATGCGCCGGCGTGCAGGTAAGAAAGGTAGCGGTGCCTTCTGGGGCTGCAGTAATTATCCCACTTGCCAGGGTATCATCAACATTGATGCAAAAGGTGGTCGTAAGGCTAAGCGCTATAAAGCAAAATCACCGGCTAAAAATAAAACAATCGGAGCGGAGTAAGAGATTGTCTGGTGTACATAGCTGAAAGTTTTGCTAATGTGGGCGAGCTTTGATGCAGAGCACCCCGTGGCTGCGGATGGCAGGAAAGTTTAATGCATGGACAATTCTGCTTCAGCCCGTATCGATGGCCTCCACACTCAGGTTGATTGATTAAGCGCATGCGACTTCGTGAAAAGCGCGCCAGGAGTTTACTATCTCTCCTCGAAGTCAGATGAGATCTACTACCAGTTATGGTGCAAACTCCGCGGCGCAGTCTTTGACTGTGCCGTTTTTGTTTTCTCAATTCACAAAATTGATATTCCTGGTTGACAGCAGCAGCACCTGAACTAAAAATGAACAGGCTTACTTGTTGTCTTCGGACAACCACCAATGCTCAGTGGGTCTGTGATGAGCGCCTTCGGGTGACCCTGCTGTTAATTGACAGCCACTAATGATCCCGTTACCTGTGAGGATCGCCTTCGGGTGGTAACAAAAGAACGCTTCCTTAGCCTGAGAGGGAGTACGTAGCTTAGCTGCGTGGTACATCTGCCCGCCTTTGAGAGTAGATATCGTTGATAGTGAGCGCGACTTTGCGTAACGATTAAGGCTTATTCAATCTGATCAGACTGTCAGGTTATGGCGTATACCCATACCTGGCTCCCGACGGGAAATACTTTTCCCGTCGGGGAAGGTGTATTTCTCCGTCACCGAATCTTTACTCCTGGAGAAAACATCATGTCTACCCGATCTCAGCAAGCATCCACCAAAACTGAATACTTCAACCTGACTATCAAAGGGATGGGGTACCTCAGCAACATTCGTCAAGTTAATGGCCCGAATGGCACCTTTATCAGCTGTGTCATCAATGGACTATCCGGTCCTACCGATAACGCCAGTTACACGCGTTTCGATGTGACGGTCGCCGGTAAAGAAGCCAGCAGCCTGATCAACCGCTGTCAAAAATCGGTTGATGAAGACAAAAAGGTCCTGATTGGTTTTGTGCTCAGCAATCCCAAGACGGACATCTTCACGCTCAACAGCGGCGAACATGCCGGTGAACAGCGCGTCAGCCTCAAAGCCCGCCTTATCAAGGTCGATTGGATTAAGATCGGTCAGGAAAAGGTCTTCCAGGCTGAGAAATCCGACTCTATGCCGCCTCAGCAAGGTTCCGCACAGCAACAATACGCGGAAAATTCTTTCTGATAACGCCCTCTACGCCTCGATTTTTCGGGGCGTTTTTCCCTTTCTAATTCTATTCCCTATGAGGATTCGATTATGGCGTCTCGCGGCGTAAACAAAGTCATACTTGTCGGCCATCTCGGCCAGGATCCGGAAGTCCGTTACATGCCAAATGGCGGTGCGGTTGCTAACATTACCCTGGCGACCTCTGAGAGCTGGCGCGATAAAGCAACCGGTGAGCAGAAAGAAAAAACCGAATGGCACCGTGTTGTGTTGTTCGGCAAGCTTGCTGAAATTGCCGGTGAATATTTGCGTAAAGGCTCGCAGGTTTACATAGAAGGCTCCCTGCAGACACGCAAATGGACCGATCAGGCCGGTGTTGAAAAATATACGACTGAAATCGTCGTCAACATTGGCGGCACTCTGCAGATGTTGGGGGGGCGTTCGCAACCTGCCAACGCAGGACAATCAGGCCAGGGCAGTTGGGGGAAACCTCAGCAACCGCAACCTTCGCACAGCGGTACGCCGGCTCAGCAACCCCAGCCAGCTCAATCGGGTGGAAATGCCGCGCCGATGGATTTTGACGATGACATACCGTTCCTTGGGTTTGGTTACGGTATCGCAAAATCAGCCATGTACGCTCTGTGATTGTCGGGAGACATTATGCCGACAATTCTTAGAGTAGGTGGTTTTCGCTTTTACTTTTACAGTCATGAACCTAATGAACCGGCGCATGTCCATATTGATAAGGGCAATGCAACCGCTAAAATATGGTTACATGATGTCAGTATTGCGCGTAGTGTGGGATTTGCATCACATGAACTGCGCATACTGCAGCGTCTGGTGACTGAACATCGGACACTTTTACAGGAGGCCTGGGATGCTTACTTTACGCAATGAAAATGATCTGCGTGTAATGAATGTCCGCATCGATGATGACCGTTTGTCGGTTGATTTGATGGATGGCCGAACTATTTCGGCACCGTTAGCCTGGTATCCCCGGCTTGCGGCTGGTACGCCTGCACAACGGGAAAACTGGGAGCTCTGCGGGGCTGGAATGGGTATACACTGGCCAGATCTGGATGAGGACTTAAGTACGGAAGGGTTGCTGATGGGGGCGAAAGGTATTACTCGTACACCTTCATTACCTTGATGTTGTTCCTCGTCATCTGACACTAAACGCTAACCTTCGGGTTAGCGTTTTTTTTTGAATAGCAATAAAGAGTTGTTAATTGAGCCTCCCGGACGGTAACCGCACAGTGACACCTGCCAATTGTCACTGAACAGGAAA
>NZ_JBZXDO010000102.1:0-3573 GCF_058725505.1 Serratia sp. A07 | reverse complement strand
GTCGCGTTAGGTATAGCTTTACGTTCCTTCACTGGCGAGGTGATAAATTCCTGCCAGTTAATGGACGACTCCGGTATTGAGCCATCGTTATTCGACGGCACGTTATAGTCGGTTTGTAAAAAGGCATTTCCTTGTTCGTCAACCGCAATCACTGCGCCCCCAAACGTGCCCTGGCGCGATTGGCTGTATTGCCAACGCAGGGTCAATTTGACGCCACCATTTGCAGAGGGCGCCGTTTTCTTGTTGGGCTTACTGGCCGTTCCATCGGGGGCCTGATAACTGTGAACGCTATTCTGTACAACAGCGGCAACATTGAAGTCCGCCTGCGAGATATTGAGCAAGGCCAGCGTCCTGCCGGATACATAACTCTCCGTCACGTTCACCGCCCAGACGCCAAAGACGTCACCGTTGGCATTGTTGCGCACATAGGGGCCGGGACTGTTACCGAGCTGTGAGCCGGTGAATGTCTGGGTGACCACCGCAGAACTGCCGTAACCCTTCGTCACGGTAACATCCAGAAAAACCTCTGAATCAGCCATTACCGGTATTGGGTAATTTAGGCGCATCGATTTATCACTACCGATAAGGCGGTAACGGCCTGGCTTTTTCACCGTATTCAGGTCAGTATCGGCCGGTAAATCTACGGCAGCTTTCTTGCTGGCTTCTGTCGCCTGTTCGGCGGCGTCAATAACTAGCTTTGCAAACTTTTCTAACTGCGCCTGAATCTGCTTGATATCTCCCTGTCCATCACCACCGCCGACACCGGTTAACAGATAATCGGGTAACTCGCCCGACAAGGCGGAGGGAAAGATTAACGCCATGCCAACAGGTGCTGTCGTGCCGTCCTTGCGTTTAATCCAGGTACGGTAAAGGCCGGGATGGAGTTCAACGCTGTAACTACCTTTGCCGTCAGTTTTTATCGAAACGGTCGCCCCAACGGTGGCATAGGGCGTAGAGAACTGGAGCGTCAATGTCAGTTCGGCATTCACCTCAGGCTGGCCGTTGGCATCGCGGTAGATGCCGCCGATTTTTACGGTTTGGCTCATTGTGGTTTCTCCGGCCAGATAATGTCTGGCGCATCTTCCGCCTGTACGCGGTTGAGCTGCACCGAGTAGGTTTCCCATGCGGTCAGCAGCGTTTTTTCTTCATCAGTCGCCATATTGAGACGAACCGCTCGCTCCAATGGGGCCAGCGCGCGTTCAGCGTCATTCATGAGCCGGTTCTTTTTACTCTCCGCCGTGAACCTGAGCTGCTCACGTGTCGGCGGTGGTTCGTCAATCCAGCAAGGCATGCCGCTATCATCGGCCCCTCGTATTTTACCGTCTGGTGGAATGGCAATGAATGCCGCATAGACGTCATCGCTCACCGGCCTCGCATCCTTCGGCCAAGAGCCCGCTTTGACGTAGTCCTTTTTCAGGATGCCCGCGACAAAAACGAGTTCGGAAGGTGAGAAGTAAAAATTCGCTTCCGGGCTTTCTAATGTCGGCCCCATATCCTCGGGACGCTGTATCAATGAAACTGGCGCAGCTCTCTCACTAAGTGCGTCCTCTGGTTTGTTGATGTCTGCCACTCTTTACCTCCCAATAGCAAAAATAATGGTGCGCATCGGGTTCCACCAGGCGCTCGAACCAGGCGCGTTCATCTGAACCTGGCAATTCTCGTTGTTCCAGCCGTAAACAACGGCCGTGGCATCGTTCCTATTACCACCGCCCTGTGATTGAGCACCTACGTTCACCGTGCAGCACTGATTCGGGAAGCGCATAGGGAAGCCCACGGTATCAATTTGCTCATCTTCTTTTCTCCAGGGGCCAACCGTCCACTGGTAGATAAAGCCGGTGTTTTCGTCTTTCCACCACCCGCGCTCGCCATCCGTCCACCAGTGCGTGCGATTATTAACGTAATCGGTCGTCGCTCTGGCGCCTACCTCACGGTTGAACGTACCCCAATCAACACGGCCATTGATATTGTTATCGCGAGCAGTGAACTGATTATTGAGCCAGTTGCTGAGATAGCCGCCCCAGACTGAGCCGCGTACATTCCCATCCGTCTGAAAGAGAGCATCACCGGCGGCATAATTACCGGGGGCAGAGAGCTGCTTGTTGTTGGGGTCAAACAGCCAGAGTGCTTCAGCGTTGTTATCACCCCTGACATGAATACAAGGCTTAGCAAAGCTGCCTTTTCCATCCAACAGATATCCAAAGCTCACCGCTGTCGGATAGCCTTGTCCCTTGCGGTTGCTGCGCCCCTTGACCAGCGGCACATAGCGGCCACCCTCGGCGACATCCCAATCAAAGATCCCCTGATAGAAGGGTGCTCTCGAATCGAGTTGCGCAGCATAAGCACCGCTACCTTCGGGGGCGACGCCTCCCGGCGTTGAAAAGTATTTAGCCGTAAGTTCACCGGTGACCCTGCCGCCGCGGGTGTCTAACTGTTCTTGCCAGCCGCTCCAGCCGCCGTTGACGTTGGTCGCCACATACAGCTTGCGGCTATGGCTCAGGAATAAGTAATGGTTGAATTTGCCATTACCTACGCCAGCGCCTAAATCGGCACCATTGGTGGTATACAGAAGCGTCCCCCATTTTTCGGGGGTGAATTCGCTGTTCTCAACGCTCCATACGCCCGGCGACGAGGGGCCGCTTTTACCGGTTATCGTGCGATTGATGCCCATCCGCGCCGCAAAGTTGTTCCGCATATCCGCCGCCTGAGTATCGGCCGCCGTAGGCTTGTACTGCGTGGTGTATACCCGCGCCCAGTTCTTCAATGTGTCCGGCGAATCCTCCCGTAGCGAACGCAGCCAGAACTCCGTATTGCCCGACCCAATCGCAAATTGCACGTGGCGGTATTTGTTGACCTTAAAGGTCATCAGGTTGCCGAGTTTACCCTGAGTCAACGGGTAGTTTTTCGACTGATCGCCCAGCGTCTCCAGCACAAAACCATCCGGCCGCTTGAGGTCATTATTGCCGTCAGTGGGAACCTCGCCTGTGTAAACCAAACGCGGCAATGTTAACGGCCCGGTCATGGTGTCGCCGGCCTGTTTCACAAAGCGCTTATCGGACTCTTGCTTACTGTAAGCATTCACGTCGCCGGGGCCGAGGCTGTCCTTGGTAGCGAGTTTGCCCAGTCCCAGATTGTCGCGCGCTTTTTGTTGCGCCTCCTTGCCGGCTTTGGCAATTTCACTGAGGTAATTTTTTTGCAGCAAGGCTTCGGTGCCAATGGTGGTCTTTATCGACAGAGCAAGCTGATTGAGTTTGCCTTTCTCCGGCTTGATCCCCGCCGCAGCCAGAATAGCCAATAATTCCGCCTGCACGATATTAAACCAGTCCTGACCCGGCCAGCTGATCCCCTTGCTGCCGTCACCTTCGGTAAACCACAGCGGTGTGGTGCTCTGGGCTGTTTTCAGCGCCGGCATGGTCGGCGTGCCGCTATTATTATCGAGAAAATACATTATTTTTCCTCCGGCTGTTCGTAGACATAGCGAAATTCCTGATGCGCCGGCTTATATCTGTCCAGCAAACACTCCAGAATACCCGCGGAATAAATACGCAGCGGCGTGGTGATCGGATCCAATACGTG
>NZ_JBZXDO010000101.1:0-3748 GCF_058725505.1 Serratia sp. A07 | reverse complement strand
ATAAAATACGGCGATGAGGGTGGAAAGGACTTCGGCTGCGCAGCAGACGAGCTCACGCCGTAGGCGTGCTACCGTTCACCCTGCGCCAGATAGTTGGCCAGCTGTGGTGCTATTTGGGTATGTAATAACGCCAGCGTAGGGTGATCTCGTTCACCATCGCTGGCAAAGGCCGCTGGCGCTGCGCCTTTTTGCTGCCATAGCTGCGCGACTAAGTCGGCGGGAAAGTCGGGGACGTCACAAGGGACGAAGGCCACCCACTCGTTGGGAGATTGCTTGAGCCCGGCGAGCATCCCGGCCAACGGCCCGGCGAAATCGGGCGTCAGATCGCCAATCACTGGCAAACCGCTCGCCTGGTAGCGTGCCTGATTGCGGTTGGCGCTGATGGCGACGGAAGCCACCTGCGGCCGTAACCGGGCCAGAACATACTGATAGAGTGCGATACCGCCAATCGACACCAGGCCTTTATCCTCACCGCCCATGCGCGTGGCTCGCCCGCCGGCCAAAATTACGCCGCTGATTTCTTTATACATCTCGTTTATCCCGCCTTGTCGATGCGCTGATTGTAGCGCTAAAGCCGGCGTGACATCAGGATTTACCTTTATTGACAAGCCGGTTCTTTCACTGCGTGGGTAAGCCTGTTACTTTGTGAGTTTATTCATGCTATTGGACGATATTGAGATGAAAACGCATCGCGTAAACGAGTTGATCGAGCTGTTGCACCCGGCCTGGCAGGAAGATCCCGATCTCAATTTGATGCAGTTTTTGCAAAAACTGGCGAAGGAAGCGGGCTTCCAGGGCGAGTTGTCCGAGCTGAGCGATGATATTCTTATTTACCACCTGAAAATGCGCGGCAGCGCCGGCACGGATCAGATCCCGGGCCTGAAGAAAGATTACGAAGAAGATTTTAAAACGGCGCTGTTGCGCGCTCGCGGGGTTATTAAGGACTGACCTTCGTGCGGTGCGAGAAAGCATAGCTCGTGAAACGCGCCATTAATGCTACTATTTCTCATTCCCGGCACCGTGCTGTCAGCGATCAAACGAACGTTATGAATAACTCTGCTTTTAATTTCGACACTCTGTCGCCCGACTTGATTATGGACGCGCTAGAAGGGGTTGGCCTGCGCGTCGACTCCGGTCTGACGGCGCTGAACAGCTACGAGAACCGCGTCTATCAGTTTATGGACGAAGATCGCCGGCGCTACGTGGTGAAGTTTTACCGCCCGGAGCGCTGGAGCGCTGCGCAGATCGGTGAGGAGCACCAGTTCGCTCTGGATCTGGCGAAGGCGGAGATCCCGGCGGTAGCGCCGTTGGCGTTGCAAGGCGCTACGCTGCATACGCACGCTGGGTTCTTCTTTACCCTGTTCCCCAGCGTGGGCGGGCGGCAGTACGAGATAGACAACCTGGATCAGTTGGAATGGGTGGGTCGTTTCTTGGGGCGTATCCATCAGGTCGGTGGTGAGCGTTTGTTCGCCGAGCGGCCGACGATGGGGGTTGAAGAGTATCTCACCGCCCCGCGTCAGGTGTTGGCCGGTTGCGAGCTGTTGCCGGCAGCGCAGCGTGAGGGGTTCCTGCAGGCGACGGATAACCTGATCGCGGCGATCAAGCCGCACTGGCATCTGAACTGGCAGCCGCGCCGTTTGCACGGTGATTGCCATCCGGGCAATATTTTGTGGCGCGACGGCCCGCTGTTCGTCGATCTTGATGACGCACGTAATGGCCCTGCGGTGCAGGACTTGTGGATGCTGCTGCACGGCGAACGCCGCGATCAACTGATGCAGTTGGACGTCTTGCTGGAGGCGTACGGTGAATTTGCCGAGTTCGATCAGCGCGAGTTGGCGTTGATCGAGCCGCTGCGGGCGATGCGCATGGTGTATTACCTGGCCTGGGTCGCCCGCCGTTGGCAGGATCCGGCCTTTCCTAAGAGTTTTCCGTGGATGGCGGAGTCTGATTTCTGGTTGTCTCAGACTGCGGCCTTCACCGAACAGGTTAAGCTGTTGCAGGAGCCTCCTCTGCAGCTGACGCCAATGTATTGAAGCTTTAACACAATGGAGAGTTTAGTCTTATGAAAAAAATATGGTTGGCGCTCGTTGGCATGGTGATGGCATTCAGCGCCTCGGCGGCACAGTTTAGCGATGGCGCTCAGTACGTGACCCTGGACAAGCCGGTGACCGGCGAGCCGCAGGTGCTGGAGTTCTTCTCCTTCTACTGCCCGCACTGCTACCAGTTCGAGCAGGTCTATCACGTGTCTGAAAACGTGAAGAAGGCCTTGCCTGCCGGCACCAAAATGACCAAGTACCACGTGGAGTTCCTGGGGCCGTTGGGCAAACAGCTGACTCAGGCATGGGCGGTTGCGATGGCGCTGGGCGTGGAAGACAAAGTAAGCCCGCTGATGTTTGAAGCGGTACAGAAAACCCAGACCGTGCAAACGCCGGACGATATCCGTAACGTCTTCGTGAAAGCGGGCGTGACCGCCGCTGATTATGACGCAGCCTGGAACAGCTTCGTGGTGAAATCTCTGGTGGTTCAACAGGAGAAAGCCGCGGAAGATCTGCAGCTGCGCGGTGTGCCGGCGGTATTCGTGAACGGCAAATACATGGTTAAAAACGATGGCCTGGACACCAGCTCGATGGACGCGTACGTGAAGCAGTTCGCCGACGTGGTTAAATTCCTTAGCCAGCAGAAATAAGCCTGATTCAGCATGAAAAACGCCGGCATTGCCGGCGTTTTTTACCCGTATTGCCGCTTCAATTTATCCAGCAACCGATCTTTTTCCTGCCACAGCGTATTCAGCCACAGCTGGAAGCGCCGCTTGAACTGTTTGTCGTTGAAGTAGTCCCCGTGCAGGGTTTCATCGATCGGCAGCGTTTCTATTCTTACCACGATACGCGTCAGCCGCCCACACAGCATATCCATAAAGGGCCGTTGGTTATTTTCCGGATAGAGCAGGGTAACGTTCAACACTTTGTCGAACTGATTGCCCAGTGCGCTGAGCGTAAACGCAATGCCGGCGGCTTTGGGCGCCAGCAAATTGCGATACGGCGAATTGCTTTTAATTTTCTTGGCTTCCGTGAAGCGCGAACCCTCGACGAAATTGACGATGGTGGTTGGACGCTGACGGAATTTTTCGCAGGAACGGCGCGTCGTTTCGATATCCTTGCCGCGTTTCTCCGGATGCTTGAGTAAATAGGCGCGGGAGTAACGTTTCATGAATGGCATGTCCAGCGCCCAACAGGCCAGACCGACAAAAGGCACCCAGGCTAACTGTTGCTTGAGGAAGTACTTATTCATTGGAATATGATTTCTGAACAGCACGCACAATACGACAATGTCCGACCAACTTTCGTGGTTGCTGATCAGCAGATACCAGTTTTTTCGATCCAGCCCCTCCAGCCCTTCAATATCCCAACGTAATTGCCCGTTAATGCGCAATAACAGCGCCAGCCCCTGACACCAGCACCACATCATGAAATCGGCAAAAGCCGAGATATATCGCCAAACGGCGGGAATGGGCACCAGGAGTTTCACGATGCCGGCCAGCGTGATGGGGATGGAGCACAACACCGTCACCAGAATCGTGAGTATGACGGAAATGATAAAGATAACAGGCGTTAACAATCTTGGCATGGTTATGGGCTGACGGTTGTTGAGAACATCGTTGCATGCCGAAGCGCTATCTGACGACAATTAATCTGGCCGGTTCGCGACAATTATTTTGGCCGGTTTGTAATCTGAGATCACAACCTACTCA
>NZ_JBZXDO010000100.1:0-3775 GCF_058725505.1 Serratia sp. A07 | reverse complement strand
TCTCTTCGCCACGTTTGCGCATCCCTTTGATGCGCTGCTGGCGGTTGTGGTATTCCGCCGTGACCGGGAAGGCCAGCCGTTTATTGCCATCCCACACGGCTTCGCAGAGATAAGAGCCGTCCAGGCGCCGCACGATAACCTTTTGCGCATTGTGAATGTCGTAACTGATGAGCACCTTGCGCCCGTGTTCGTCGGCCAACTCCGGCGCGTAGTAAATATTGTTGATGAAAGGTATTTCGCAGCGGGAAACGGTACGCTCTACCTGCGGCATAAACATGTCGCGCAGTTCAAATGGCGTCAGCCATTCCAGCTCGGTGTCTTCGTTCTCGAGTTTCCAGCGGCGAAACTCTGCCGGGGTGTAATGCTTGCCATCGGCACGTTTTGGCAGTTCGCTATGCGGCCGGTTGTTGTACCATTCGACGCCGGATTTGATTTCATCAATCAGCATGTCCCAGGAGGGGAGCTTGCGAAGGGTGTTCTGCTGCGACACGGTCAGTGCGTTGCCCTTTGACTGGGCATTCAACGCCGATTTAAGCGCCTTGCCGGTCTTGCGCACGGTTTCGCGGTCAGCGCCGGTGCCGTAATAGGTGGCAAAACGGCGGGCGATGCGCAGACCCAGAGTTTTGTTCAGACGTTCAATGATACCGCGGCCCTGGGGATTTCCCGGAATACCGGTCGGGTGCTCGATGTCGAGCCGGGTAAGAATACCGGTAATGTCCGCATCCAGCGTTTTGTTAGTCTCGCCGCCACCGTTATCCGAATAGTAGACAAAGGGCTTGCCACTGCCGGCGATACCGTGGCGCAGGGCGTCAATAACGGCGATCACGTTCTCGGACAAAGACAGACTCCAGCCAGTGATATAGCGGCAGCAACCGTCCATGATGAACGTCACCTCCGGCGAGAACGGTTGACCATGATCGGGATGGGCTACTTTCATCTTCATGCCGTGACCGTCACCGATCCAGACGTAATTAACGGGTAAACTGCACCAATCACGGCGAATGAATTTTGCAATCTGGCGGTACTCGCTACCGGTTTTACGGCCGCGCTGTTTAACGATCTCCGGCAACCTGGCCATTGCACGTCGCACGGAATCATACGATGGCAACACAGCCAACATTACTGGATCATCGAAATAGAGCTTATTCCATTCGGCACTAAAATCTTCCCAGGCTTCTTTCATCCCGACACCATTGGCCTTGCGATAATGACGCAGATAGTCCGGTAACCAGGCGATCTCTTCGACGTTGATCGGTTTACGTTTGCCGGGGGCCAACGCCAACAAAGCTTCTGCCGCATTGCCGGTCTGATTGAATGCTGCTACCCAGCGCTTGACAGTGATCTCGCTCAGCGCGCGGCTACTGCCCTTTTTGGCATTGGCAATTTGTACAGCTTGTGCCAGCTTGGGAGGCAAATCACCCATTTTGGCGTGCTCGACAAATTGGCGGATCGCTTTTGAGCAGCTGAAACCGGGTTGCTGTCCCAGCGTCAGTACCTGCTGGGCGATAATGCCCCGCGCGTCAGCGACCTGGCGCTGGTGTTCGGTCAAGCGCTGCAGCAAATCATCCATCAACGCCGGGGATTTACGGCATAGTTCGATAACGGAGACCTGATTCGGATCCCTTTTAACGTGCTTTGGCACTACAACGGCGGTTTCAGCCGGCTGCTCGGCCATCAGCTGCTTGAAATAGCGCTGACGAACGGCCTGCTGTGCTGGCTCTGGCAGGCAAGCGATGTGATATTCGAATGCCTTGGTGCCTTCACGCTTACGCATGATCGACGGACTTATCTCAGATAAGCGATTGAGTGCTTGTCTAATTCCTTTTGTTGTCGCCGGCATACCTGGAATGCCGAGCAACTCTTTTGCTACGACATACATATTCAGGACGCCTTACGCATATAGCTTTCAGTTTTATAACGGCTTGGCCAAATGGTTTCAGGTTCAACACCCAGCGCATCCGCGACAACTTGCTGGTAGGGCTTGCACGGTGTACGTAACACGCTTTTGAGTGAATCCTTGCTATATCCCGCCTGCAATGACAGGGCTCTGAACGACAACCCCCGCTTGTGGATCTCGGCCTTGATAATTTCAGGGTGCCAATCGGCACGATGATCTTCTGTTTTGCTCATCATTCATCTATCCTAAAAAGTTACCCGCACGGATAACCGAGCGGTTATCTCTGTGGATAAATAATAGATCACGAAAAATACCAAGACAAGGTATTTTTATTGCCTTTATTGTTTTTCGTGTTTTGCCTTAAGAATCAATCTGTTTGGTGGAAAAGAACCTAATATGGAAAAAAAACCTCAAGGTACTTTGCAAGCGAAAGGAAAAGAACCAATCATTGATAGGATTGCAGAACTAGCAAGAGCTTACCCTTCAAGGAGTGCTGCGGCTAGGGCTTGGGGCGTCAATGTCAATACTCTGAATAGTTACTTCAAAACTGAGACCCCCGCCCCAACACCAAGGGAGAATTTGCTTGCGCGTATAGCTGAAAGTGAAGGAGTAAGTTTGGAATGGCTAAAATCCGGAGAGGGTGAATCACGAAAAAAACCTGAAAATGGTATTTGTCGTGAGCGTTTGTTTGAGCTACTTTCTTTTCTAACCAAGGAGGAAAGGGAGCAATTGGCTATCGTATTGACGAGAAAAGGGATTGAAGCGGTTTTATATCTCCTGGACGAAGATAACATCAGGCTCATGCAGCTTGATCAAGTAGTGAAGGATAAGATTTTGGCTAAGAGCCACCCAACAGAAGACGAGCAAGTTCAAATCAATACGCAAAACGCTAATATGTGTAGCATCGATAGTGAAAGCGAGGATCGACAAACAGCCGTAGCGAGTGAACGGCGGGCCGTTTCTTGAAAGGTGTTTTGTCAAGTCAATCGTGCTATTCTAACGGCTCGCAACACCTTTAAAAAGCTAGTTGCTTCGTTTATGGAAGTGAAATCTGGTATTTGAAGGTGTCTTGAGGCAGTTTTTATGTAGTATCAAATGTAATGCCGATCGGCCTACTTTTTTAAAAGTGGTATCAAATCCCCAAAAACGGTAACTCTAGGATTTCCCATGAGTTCCCGTAAAATCCCTTCTCTTCCCATAGTATCAAATGATTTACTTCCCTATAGGGCATTGGGGTTGTTTATCAACACGTTGCCGCTGCGTCTGGACATCGATCGGCGAGGCGTGGAGACGGCGGCAAGAGAGGCACACGTGCGGCTGAGCGGGCTGCTGGCGCATGAACATGCGCCGCTGGCATTGGCGCAGCGCTGCAGCGGCGTCAGCCCTGGGGCGCCGCTGTTCAGCGCCTTGCTCAACTATCGCCACAACAACGGCGAAGCAGTGGCGTTGCCGGAAGGTATCAGCTTGCTGAGCGCCGAAGAGCGCACCAACTATCCGTTCGTGTTATCGGTGGAGGACGGCGGCGATTCGCTGGGCGTGACGGCGCAGGTGACCGAGACGGTCGATGCCCAGCGGGTGTGTGACTATATGGTGCAGGCGCTGAGCTCACTGGCGCAAGCGCTGGAGCAGGCACCGGAGACGCCGGTGTGTTCACTGGCGGTGGTGCCGGAGGCGGAACGCGAACTGCTGCTGCATGGCTGTAACCGCACCGAGCGTGACTACCCGCTGGATCAGACGCTGGCGGCGCTGTTCGAGCAGCAGGTGCGCCGGACGCCGGACGCCACCGCGCTGGTGAGCGGAGCGGAAAGCCTGAGCTACGCCCAGCTGAACGCCCGCGCCAACCGGCTGGCGCACGCGCTGATAGCGCGCGGCGTCGGC
>NZ_JBZXDO010000099.1:0-3928 GCF_058725505.1 Serratia sp. A07 | reverse complement strand
GAGGCGGCATCACTGGCGCCGTAGTGAACCGGCCATTTTAATTGTCGCCGACCGGCCAAAATAATTGACGCGAGATACATGACGATTTGGCCAACATGACGCAGATCGACTACGATCGAGAAATGGCCTTTGTGGCGGTGCGCGCAGACGAGATCATCGGCGTGACCCGCGCGCTGTCCGATCCGGACAACACCGACGCCGAATTCGCCGTGCTGGTGCGTTCCGATCTGAAAGGCGTGGGCCTGGGCCGTCAGCTGCTGGAGAAAATGATCGCCTATGCGCGCGCTCATGGCCTGACTCGCCTGAGCGGCATCACCATGCCGAATAACCGCGGCATGATCGCACTGGCGCAGCGGCTGGGCTTTGGCATCGAGGTGCAGCTTGAGGACGGCATCGTCAATCTGACGCTGCCGCTGCAGGCCGCCGACGCGCAGTGACCTGCGTCGCAATGCGCTACGAATCCACCACTTAACGCCAAAACATACGCACAATCGAGGCAACTAATGGTATTATCGCCCGATTATTCGGTTTATTGTTTTTAAGCCTGTGGCGTTCCGGCCATCAATCATGAGAGAAGAAACGCACTGTGATGTTGTCAAAATTTAAACGTAGCAAACATCAACAACACCTTGCACAACTGCCCAAACTCCCCCAGACGGTTGCTGATGTTCGTACGCTGTACGCGCCGTCCGACTTTCGCACCACGCTGCTGGACGCCATCGCCAACGCCACCCAACGTATCTATCTGGTGGCCCTGTATCTGGAGCATGACGACGCCGGGCGCGAGATCCTCAACGCGCTGTATCAAGCCAAGCAGCAGCGGCCCGAGCTGGAAATCTGCGTGCTGGTCGACTGGCACCGCGCACAGCGCGGGCGCATCGGCGCCGCCGCCGCCAATACCAACGCCGACTGGTACTGCGCCATGGCCAGCCAACATCCAGAGCAGTCGGTGCCTATCTACGGCGTACCGGTCAATACCCGCGAAGCGCTGGGCGTACTGCACCTGAAGGGCTTCGTGGTCGACGATACCGTGATCTACAGCGGCGCCAGCATCAATGACGTCTATCTGCATCAGCATGAGAAATACCGTTACGATCGCTACCAGCTGATCACCAACGAGGCGTTGGCCGATACCCTGATCGATTACATCAAGCAGCATCTGCTCACCGCTGGCGCCGTACAGCGCCTCGATCGCAGCGATCGGCCGAAAAGCCCGGAGATCAAAAACGAGACCCGTCTATTCCGTTTCGCCCTGCGCCGCGCCGGTTACCACTTCCGCGGTAAAGCCGGTAACGATGAGCTGGCGGTGACGCCGCTGGTTGGGCTTGGCAAGCAAAGCGTGCTGAATAAAACCATTCATCACCTGATGTCGTGCGCCGACCAGAAACTGACGCTGTGTACCCCCTATTTCAACCTGCCGGCGCTGCTGGTGCGCAACATCATTTATCTGCTGCGCCAGGGCAAACAGGTGGAGATCATCGTCGGCGACAAAACTGCCAACGACTTCTATATTCCGGAAGACCAGCCGTTCAAAATCATCGGCGCGCTGCCCTACCTGTACGAGATCAACCTGCGCCGCTTCCTGAGCCGCTTGCAGCGTTATGTCGACACCGGCCAGCTGATCGTGCGTCTGTGGAAGGATGGCGATAACAGCTATCACCTGAAAGGCATGTGGGTAGACGAAGAGTGGCAGCTGGTCACCGGCAATAACCTCAACCCACGCGCCTGGCGGCTGGATCTGGAAAACGCCATTCTGATCCACGATCCCAAGCAGGAAATGCGCGAGCAGCGGCAAAAAGAGCTGGAATGCATCCGCACCCACACCACCGTGGTCGGCCACTATCAGGAGCTGCAAAGCATTCAGCAGTACCCGATCAAGGTGCGCAAGCTGATTCGCCGTCTGCGGCGCATCCGCATCGATCGGCTGATTAGCCGTATCCTGTAAGATGTACTCTGACCCCGGCCAAGGCCGGGGTTTTTATTACAGCTGTATCTCCTTGCCTTTACGATGCAGCCGGAGCGAGACCAGCAACGCCAGCAGGCACATGCCGGAAACGTACCAGAAGAAAGCGTTCTCCACGCCGAACGATTTCAGCGACAGCGCGACATATTCCGCCGAACCGCCGAACAGGGCATTCGCTACCGCATAAGACAAGCCGACCCCTAACGCACGCACCTCCGGCGGGAACATCTCGGCTTTAAGCAGCCCGCTGATCGCGGTGTAGAAGCTGACGACGAACAACGCCAGCACGATCAGGCCGAACGCCATAAAGGGATTGGTCACCTCTTTCAGGGCAAACAGAATTGGCACCGTCAACACAGTGGCCAATGCCGAGAAGATCAGCATCGAGCTGCGACGGCCGATTTTATCCGAGAACGCGCCGACCGCCGGCTGCAGCAGCATAAAGACGAACAGCGCGACGGTCATGATGGCGCTGGCCAGCTTGGCGTCCATACCGGCAGTGTTCACCAGATATTTCTGCATGTAGGTGGTGAAGGTGTAGAAGGTCAGCGAACCGGCGGCGGTAAAGCCCAGCACCATCAGAAACGCTTTACGGTTTTTCCACAGCCCCGTCAGCGAACCGGCATCCTTATGGTTACGCGTCTTCGCATCGGAGGTTTCATTCAGCGAGCGGCGCAGGTACAGCGCCACTACCGCCAACACGGCACCCAGGGCAAACGGAATACGCCATCCCCAGGCCTTCAGCTCTTCGCCGGACAATATTTGCTGCAGGATCACCAATACCAGCAGCGCCAGCAGTTGCCCGCCGATCAGCGTGACATACTGGAACGAGGCATAAAAGCCACGGCGGCCCTTGATCGCCACCTCGCTCATGTAGGTAGCGCTGGTGCCGTACTCGCCGCCCACAGACAGCCCCTGGAACAGGCGCGCGATCAACAGCAGCGCCGGTGCCCAGCTGCCGATCGATTCATATGTCGGCAGGCAGGCGATCACCAGCGATCCGGCGCACATCATGCAGACCGAAAGCAGCATTGAGTTTTTTCGGCCATGTTTGTCGGCAATGTAACCGAACAGCCAACCGCCGATAGGCCGCATAAAGAAGCCGGCGGCGAATACCCCGGCGGTTTGCAGCAGCTGCGTGGTGCTGTTGCCCGCCGGAAAAAATGAGGCGGCAAAGTAGATTGAGCAGAAGGAGTAAACGTAAAAATCAAACCACTCCACCAGATTGCCTGACGAAGCCCCAACGATAGCGAAAATGCGTTTTTTGTTATCCAGCGCCCCCTGTTCGACGCCGCGCTCACCCTCAAGAGCCGAGGTTGTTTCTGTCATGATATGTTCTCCGAGCCATAGCAATGATGAAATTCGGCTTCCTGCTGCCCTGGTTGTTACTTTATTGTTATTTATAAGTTAACAGCCAAACTTAATAGCGGACGAAGAATATCTGGAGTTCATTCAAAAAATGAATTGGTTTTGTGATGAATATAGAATCGTGAGATGAAAGATGAAGCGGGTTACAACGGGGATTTTCCATTTTACGCATAGCAAAAAGCCCTGAACGTCAGTTCAGGGCTTTCGGCTTGGTTTGATGCCTGGCAGTTTATGGCGGACGTCCTGCCCGCCCCCCCTTCGGGCCGTTGCTTCGCAACGTTCAAATCCGCTCCCGGCGGATTTGTCCTACACAATTCGTCTCATCCTGAGACTCTCCCTTCCGGGGCCGCCGCACGCGGCGTTAAGGCCCGTTCCCGACGGGCCTTTCGCATGCCCATGCTCGTGCAGAACGCCAGATAACAGACAAAACAAAAAGCCCCATGCTTTCGCATGAGGCTTGTTGTTTTATTTGATGCCTGGCAGTGTCCTACTCTCGCATGGGGAGACCCCACACTACCATCGGCGCTACGGCGTTTCACTTCTGAGTTCGGCATGGGGTCAGGTGGGACCACCGCGCTATTGCCGCCAGGCAAATTC
>NZ_JBZXDO010000098.1:0-4036 GCF_058725505.1 Serratia sp. A07 | reverse complement strand
AGGCGGCATCACTGGCGCCGTAGTGAACCGGCCATTTTAATTGTCGCCGACCGGCCAAAATAATTGACGCGAGATAAATCCCCTGTGTTCTGTATATATGTTCTTTATATATATATTAAACAATCCGAGATTTTATTTTAATTTGCACTAAGCAAATTTCATGGCGATTTTCAGACTGGGCGAGGTGTCAGCTTACGATTCTATTGATTACTTTTTGGATAATTTACTCTGGAGTTATGCTTTTTTAAAAAGCTATATTTACATGCTTGTTTGCAGGGAAGGGCTGTTGCGCAGGGCAACCTGTTCTGGTTGGCACATTTGCTATCTCTTCCCTCGAGTGGCATGGGAGAGACTGGACCAGTACCGGCAACGCCACCGCTGTTTTGTAGGGAGGGTGTTCATGGATCAATCAATGGGATGCGCAGTATTTTTTTACATACCCCTATGTATTGGCGTACCCAATGCGCTTTACTTGCTCCCAAAGAGATCCTTTGAAAATCTTGATCTTTTGTTTATATTTATCATAATTGCATGATATATATTATTTTGTTGTAAAGTAAGTTACTTTTTAAAGTCAAGGCTGTGGGGGAAAGCAAGAGATGGCAAGCAAGTACAAGATAACGACCTATCTTTCCGATAAGGCGCTCTATGAACGGGTCATTAACTCAGCCAAGAAAGCAGGGATGACGCAGTCAAAATACGTCGAGTCGCTTCTCATGCAAGAAAGGCCGCATGCTAACGATGTGCGGAAAGTCAGGCCTGAGATAGAGATTTATGATCACTACTATCCCAGACAGGATATTTTCCCTTCTCATGGGGCACTCGTTCTTGACGAGGCATTGGCCTCTACGCCTAGTGAGAGGAAGTTGTTTTATTCTGAACAGATAACCCAAGCGGCCAACACAGGGATTCTTGCTGATTTTTATAAGGAGGTGTATGGGGAAAATGTTCATAAGGTGGATGATGACAGTGCGATTTTTGTGTTTCTCAGACTACAGTTTTCCGGGAGTCTAAAGAAGAACTCAAATGTTTCAAGTGTGGAGCTTAAATATCGCGTTATGTATCAGCCTATGATAATTACTTCTACAGAGTGGGATAAATATAGTGGGTATTATGATTTCTTCAATATTAGATATTTGAGGCAATCAGATCTTATTAATAAAGGGTGGCGCAGGAATTTCTCAAGTAAGTACTCTGGAGTTGTGCCTGTTTTTGAGAGGAGAAGGGAACACAGGGATAATAGTGGTTTCTTTATTCCGGTTTTTAAGGAGCCTAAGTTTTTTTCAGATAGAGTGAGCGAGGTGAAAAACACTTTCATTGGAGATAACGGTTTTTTCTGTGGAATTAAAAATATTAACAACAAAGAAAGATTTAATTTAAAATGGCGGGGCTGTTAAATATCTAGATTTTTCTGGTTTTTTATTTGGATAATTTCTTAGTTAAATATCATTGAAGTGGTATTTAACTTAATTATCTTAGGTAATGCAATGAATAAAAAACAGAAAAGCTATGAGCCTCTGTCTTCTTTGTTACAGACTCTTCCCCGAGAAATATCTCAAAGAGTGTTTCATCGACTCGATGAAGTGATCGCTTATGAACCGACAATCGGACTGATTGGCAAAACTGGCGCAGGGAAATCCAGCCTGTGCAATACGCTTTTTACATCTCCTCCTGCCAACGTGGATGCGGTGAAGGGGTGTACCCGTTTTGCTCAACAGTACAAAACCTCTGATGGTCTGAATGCTCTCAACATTATTGATTTCCCAGGGATCGGTGAAACACCCACGCTTGATAAGATGTATGTCCATTTGTACCAACACTGGCTGAATAAACTGGACCTGATCGTTTGGGTACTCAAAGCCGACGACAGAGCCTGGAATGACGATATTCGTTGTTATAGGCAGTTGGTGTCGCACGGTGCCGATCCGGCCCGGTTTATCTTCGTCCTCAACCAGGCCGATAAAATTGAGCCTTGCCGGGAATGGGATATTGCAACTCGCCAACCTTCTCTGCGGCAACAGCAGAACCTTCAGGAGAAAGTGACAGGTGAATACCGTATTTTCTCCCGTACATCCTGTCTTGGCGGTTTCCGCCTCTGAAGGTTTCAATATACCTGGGTGGGTCGAAATCCTCATCACCGTTTTACCCGACAAAGCCAGCAGTGCGGTTGCCCGTCAGCTTGAGCCTGAGTATCGGACAGAGAAGGTGACCACCACGGCGCAGGAGGGCTTTAGCCGCGTTGTAGGTGACATCTTTGACGCAAGCGTGGAAGTCCTGCTGGAGTCACATACATTAAGAACGTGGTTAAAACAGGTGCGCTCTCGCTTGCTCTCTTTGGCCAAATTGCTCTGGCATCGCTTCTTTTAACGTATGCCGAGAAACCTGCGTTGTGTTCGATCTGTTTCGCCGATCGAATATAGATTTGTTATAGTTTTTGACTATTAAATAAAGTTAAATGATCGTTTTTAACGATAGATTTCAACGATCGGTTTCGGTTTATTGATCTTCACTAACGATTATCCCTCCTCTTTACATCTCGATACGATCCCCTCGCGGGGGAGGTCGTTTAATCCCACTGTTTTCTAATTAATTATTAATAAAGGAATATTTTTCTATGTTGAAACCTTATCCGTTTCTTAAGCAAGACACCTATGCCTGGTGTTTATCCATTGGCCTTCCGGTTATCTGGATACCCCTCGCTATTTTCTTTCCTAAAGAGATTGCTCTTGGCTTGTATATGGTGCTCTCGCTTATTTGGGTGCTGCTCGACCGACTTAACCTGATGAAGCAGGAGATCACGCCCCCTTCAATGGGGTGGTTCTTGCTGCCGATGGTTTACCTGCGGCAACGTGACGAGCGTCAGGGGAAACCCTGGCGCTTGTTACAGGTATGGCTGATTTGTACCGTATTGTCAGCCGTGGCCGGTAATCATTTTAAAACGCAATCAGGTATCGAACGGCTGGCGCAAAGTGCTTGCCCGGTGGTCACTAAAATCCTGCAGCGTCAGGGCATAGAGGAGCACTGTATCCGTATCACAGATATCAAGGAGGAGGTGGCAGGGCGTTTTTATCAGGCTCAGGCTTTGCTGAATACCGGCTCAAAAGAACCGCTGACGATAGAAGTACGCTCAGGCGGGAATATTTACGTCACGCTAACGGAGCAGGAATAAGTGAATTTTATCAAGGAGATGATGAACATGAAAAAAATGATAATGATGTTTACCCTGTTGGTCAGCGCTCTGTTGAGCCAGGCCGCATGCGCAGCGGCTTACGATCCCAAGCCGATAGAATACCGGAATGTGGTGGCTGACAGCGTACAGGTTGAGCATGACCGTATTATGGATGGCGTTGATGAATTTATCATCACGGGGAAGAAGGGAAAGGTTACTGAGAAATTCAGGCTCACCTGCAACGCCGATGAAGCACGTCTGGGCATCATGTATTACCTGAAAGATATCTATGGCGTTAAGGCCGAGGGGGCAACGGGAATGACTCTGCAGTATTACCCGGCCGGGGCCCATCAAATGAACATCAGTATCGATCATCCCGATACGTTGATGGACAGCCTTCTGACGGCTAATTTGGCACAGGCGGTTTCTGCCATGCAGAAGCGTAAGGAAGGGACCTTTGTTTTTCACTTCTACCACAACGACAGCAGCTTCGATCATGTCCCTCTGGCGTACAGCTTCCAATACCCGGCGAAATTGTTGACACCCGCTCTGGGCAAGGCATTGGTTAATGCCAAGACCACATCATGCGACATCAAATCAGGTGATAGTCAGCTATCACCACTCAAGCGTCTTGTTGATCATCTCTAGCTGATTGATTACCGCTATCAGTTTGCTACTGACTTAGAGCCCTGTCGCCGATCGCGACGGGGTTTTTGGTTTTTAGGCGCTGATATGACCTATTTCGAGCCGTCTCCTGCGCTACCGCTCAATGAACCCTGAATGCAGTGACTATCTCGCGTCAATTATTTTGGCCGGTCGGCGACAATTAAAATGGCCGGTTCACTACGGCGCCAGTGATGCCGCCTC
>NZ_JBZXDO010000097.1:0-4060 GCF_058725505.1 Serratia sp. A07 | reverse complement strand
TGAGTAGGTTGTGATCTCAGATTACAAACCGGCCAAAATAATTGTCGCGAACCGGCCAGATTAATTGTCGTCAGATAGCTTGCGGGCAATGCGGAGTGGACGTCTTTTTTATCCGGAAATACGGTAACCAAACGGAGTATATCCCATGTCTCTGAAGGGAGAGTGTCATGAACGACAAGCCTTTTATTGAGCGCGTGTCAGCGAATAAGCCGGCCTGGGCCGATACGCAGATTGAGCCCTGGAGTCGGGTTGGGTACCGGCAGGCCGAAGATTTTATCACCCGTCATTACTGGACTGATCGGGGGAGCCTTAATGTGTTCCGTATCGTGGGCACCGACCACCCGCAGTATGCCGGGATGAGCTGGCTTGACCTGTTGCACTGGGGCAAACGCATGGATATCAACATCCCGCTTATTGAAAGCAACCCGGATTATTACACCGAAGCCACACAACCCCATAACGGGATGAGTTTTGTCAGCCTGGACGGACTGGACTGGTATATTAGCGCGGATGGCAATCACCGCAGCTGCCTGGCGCGTTTTTATTTCCATCTGCTGGGGTATGGCGTGACGCAACTACACAATGTCTCTCTGAGCCAGTATCAGGTCGACCACGCCTTTATGACAGCGTGTGAGGCCCTGTCAGCGATGGTGTCGGTATTGCGGTCGCGGGGCGTGTATCTGGCACTGTCAGCACGCCGGGTGTCGGTTTCCCGTGATGATACTCCCGGCTGGAAAGTGGACACCTGGCACACCGATGTTACGGTGACGCTGGATGATACGACCGGTAATGACGGGGAGCAGCGGTTTGTCCTGCATCAGGCCGGGGACGCTGAGCAGTTACGTCGCCAGCTTGAAATCCGGTACCTCGAACCGGGTGCCACATCGAAGACAGTTTCCTGGTGGAAGCGCCTGTTTGCGCCAGGCAAGGAGGGGGCATGAGTAACCGTCATGTGATGGAAGCGCTGCTGCGCCCGGCGGTAGAATTGAATACCGCGATCGTTGCCGGCGCTGCCGCGGTGATTTGTTTCGTTGCTCCCTGGTCTGTTGCACTGGCGCCGTCGGTGAGTTATGTCACTGCCGGCGGGTTTGCGGTGCTGTCCGCGATACGAGCACGGCAGGGCCTGCGGGTGGTCCGTTATCGCCGTAATCTGCGTCGGTTACCGCGCTATGTCATGACAAGCGCACAGATCCCGGTTAGCCGGCAGCGGCTGTTCCTGGGGCGGGGTTTCCGTTGGCAGCAAAAGCACACCCAGCGCCTGATGGATACCCGTCGGCCGGAAGTGGAAAAATATGTTCAGCCGCCAAAAATGTACCAGGTGGCGCGCCGACTGGAGCTTAAAACCGAATATACCCTGCCGTGGTTGTCCCAGCTGCTGCGCAAGGATTCTCCACTCAATCCGGTGCGGCCGCTGCCACCGGTCGGGGGGAACCCGGCGATCCATGGTATTGAACCCGATGAGCTCGATGTATCGATGGCACTGGGCGAACGCGTAGGGCATAGCCTGGTGTTGGGCACTACCCGTGTCGGTAAGACCCGCCTGGCGGAACTGCTGATCACCCAGGATATTCGCCGCGGTGACATCACCATCGTGTTTGATCCAAAAGGGGATGCGGATTTGCTTCGCCGGGTCTGGGCTGAAGCGCACCGAGCCGGCCGCGGAGATGAGCTGTTCATCTTCCATCTGGGCTGGCCGGATATCTCGGCACGCTATAACGCCGTCGGGCGCTTTGAGCGCGTGTCGGAGGTGGCCGGGCGTATTTCCGGGCAACTGAGCGGAGAGGGCAACAGTGCGGCGTTCCGTGAGTTTGCCTGGCGATTCGTCAATATTGTGGCGCGTGCCCTGGTTGCGCTGGGGCAGCGACCTGACTATCAGTTGATCACCCGTTACGTGAACAACATCAGTGAGCTGTATGAGACCTACGCGAAGAAAGTGATTGAAGCGCGTATGCCGGCGCTGCAGCAACAAATCGACAACAGCCTGCAGGTGCTGACGGAGGACGATGTGCCGCGCAATATGCAGGGCCAGCCGAACGCGATAAAAATCATGGCGGTGGAAATGGCCCTCAGCTCGGAAGCCGGCAAGCAGCTGTATGACCCCATTCTCGATGGCCTGCGGTCAGCCGTCCGTTATGACCGTACTTACTTCGATAAAATTGTGGCGTCCCTGTTGCCACTGCTGGAAAAACTTACCACCGGCAAGACCGCCGAGCTTCTGGCGCCGAACTATATGGATATGAGCGACCCGCGGCCCATTTTTGACTGGGAACAGGTCATCCGCAAGCGCGGCATTGTTTACGTCGGGCTGGATGCCTTGTCGGACGGGGTGGTCGCCTCTGCCGTCGGCAACAGCATGTTTGCCGACCTGGTGTCCGTGGCCGGTCATATCTATAAACACGGCATGCACGGCGGGTTGCCGACCCGGGCAGACGGCAAACTGCCGATCAACCTGCACTGTGACGAGTTCAACGAACTGATGGGGGACGAATTTATCCCGCTTATCAACAAAGGAGGCGGGGCCGGTATGCAGGTGACGGCCTACACGCAAACCGAGTCGGATATCGAGGCGCGCATCGGCAGTACCGCCAAGGCGGCTCAGGTGACGGGGAACTTCAATACCCTGATCATGCTTCGTGTGCGTGAGAACCGGACCGCACAGTTGCTCACCACACAGTTGCCGGAAGTGGATATCTACACCAAAACCCTGGTATCAGGGCATGCCGATACGGCCGATGTGGAGAAGGGACAGGATTTTACCTCCAATACCCAGGACCGTGTCGGGACTGTGAAAGCCCCACTGCTTGCCCCGGCGGATGTGATTAACCTCCCGAAAGGACAGGCGTTCGCGTTGCTGGAAGGTGGTCAACTGTGGAAAATTCGGATGCCACTACCCAGCGGAGACAGGGATGATGCGCTTATGCCGGCCAACCTGCAAAAGATTGCCGAGGAGATGCAGCGCAACTACCGCACCAGTGAGTCCTGGTGGTCAGCCAGCACGGTAATGCCGGATATTGCTATCCAAGGGGGGCTGAATGTCGCAAGCGGTGAATAATCAGCCTCAGCAGCCCGTACAACCCCGTAAGCATGGGCTGTTTTACAATGTGTTGTGGGGCTGGCCCTGGATGCTGATCGGGATGTTCCTGGCTTCGCTGCTGGTGAGTCTGGTGATCGAATATGTCGGGATGGCATTCTTCTGGCCAGAGCTTGGCGCGTCGCACAGTGAAGCGGTGATGAACACCGAGTTGGGATACCTGTCTTCTGAGTTTACACGCAGCCTGCTGTTGTCTGAACCGTCAGTGACCGTCACCCGCTGGATTATGATGGCGTATCAATGGACCTTCGTGGACAGCGGCTTTTTGGACTGGATTAAGCAGGCGTATGACACGCAGGTACACAGCCAGAATGCGGTTGCCAGAGAGCTGAATAGCTGGAGTGGTTGGCTGGCTACCACGCTTAAAGAGTACCTGATGGCGACGGTGTACGTTACCGTGATCACCCTGGTACGTGTGACCATTTTAGTGCTGTCCATCCCACTGTTTATCCTGGTGGTCCTGGTTGCGCTGACCGAGGGGTTGGGGCGGCGTGATATTCGGCGCTACGGTGCCGGCTATGAGTCGAGCTTTGTGTACCACCACGCCAAGCGGATGGTGAAACCGGCGGTGTATATCCCCTGCATGCTGTACTTGTCCTGGCCAACAGCGGTTTACCCCAATCTGCTGTTGTTGCCGGCCGCTATCCTGCTCGGCATTGCGGTGACAGTGACGACAGCGTCGTTTAAGAAATATTTGTAGGTGCCTGAAATCCAGGCTGGACGGCGGCGTACAAAACTGGCTTTTGTGCGCTGCCGTCAGCAGACAAGCCGCCGTGCGGCGCGGCAGTATTCCCAGGCTTAAAAAACTTCCAATTCAGCTCTATGTGTTTCCCCTGGCTTAAAATTATCAAAATTCCATAAAGAGTTATCCGCTGACCTCCCGCCCCATCTATCGCACCCTGAGAGCACCCTAAATCATCAAGGAGTGCTTGTGTATGCCTATCCCCGTTGTTCGTGGTCTCGGCGCCG
>NZ_JBZXDO010000096.1:2500-4125 GCF_058725505.1 Serratia sp. A07 | reverse complement strand
TAAACCCTGGCGATGACCTACTCTCGCATGGCTTGAGCCACACTACCATCGGCGCAGCTGCGTTTCACTTCCGAGTTCGGGATGGGATCGGGTGGTTCCACAGCGCTAATTTCACCAGGGAGGCTTTTGGAGAGTCGCACTCGTCCCGAGGGACAAGGCGCCAGCCTCGCATAGTTCTTGTGACGTAGCGTGCACTTGGATGCTCTTACGACGCTGTCGTAAAGCCAAGGCAACTTGAGGTTATATGGTCAAGCCTCTCGGATCATTAGTATCAGTTAGCTCAACGCATTGCTGCGCTTACACACCTGACCTATCAACCACGTAGTCTACATGGTTCCTTCAGGGGGCTTGTGCCCCGGGAGATCTCATCTTGAGGCGCGCTTCCCGCTTAGATGCTTTCAGCGGTTATCGCTTCCGAACATAGCTACCCGGCAATGCCACTGGCGTGACAACCGGAACACCAGAGGTTCGTCCACTCCGGTCCTCTCGTACTAGGAGCAGCCCCTCTCAAATCTCCAACGTCCACGGCAGATAGGGACCGAACTGTCTCACGACGTTCTAAACCCAGCTCGCGTACCACTTTAAATGGCGAACAGCCATACCCTTGGGACCTACTTCAGCCCCAGGATGTGATGAGCCGACATCGAGGTGCCAAACACCGCCGTCGATATGAACTCTTGGGCGGTATCAGCCTGTTATCCCCGGAGTACCTTTTATCCGTTGAGCGATGGCCCTTCCATACAGAACCACCGGATCACTAAGTCCTAGTTTCCTACCTGCTTGATCCGTCGATCTTGCAGTCAAGCACGCTTATGCCTTTGCACACAGTGCGCGATGTCCGACCGCGCTGAGCGTACCTTCGAGCTCCTCCGTTACTCTTTAGGAGGAGACCGCCCCAGTCAAACTACCCACCATACACGGTCCCCGACCCAGATAATGGGCCCAGGTTAGAACGTCAAGCACGACAGGGTGGTATTTCAAGGATGGCTCCACTGCAGCTAGCGCCACAGTTTCATAGCCTCCCACCTATCCTACACAGACGAACTCAACGTTCAGTGTAAAGCTATAGTAAAGGTTCACGGGGTCTTTCCGTCTTGCCACGGGAACGCTGCATCTTCACAGCGATTTCAATTTCACTGAGTCTCGGGTGGAGACAGCGCCGCTGTCGTTACGCCATTCGTGCAGGTCGGAACTTACCCGACAAGGAATTTCGCTACCTTAGGACCGTTATAGTTACGGCCGCCGTTTACTGGGGCTTCGATCAAGAGCTTCGCCTTGCGGCTGACCCCATCAATTAACCTTCCAGCACCGGGCAGGCGTCACACCCTATACGTCCACTTTCGTGTTTGCAGAGTGCTGTGTTTTTGATAAACAGTCGCAGCGGCCTGGTTACTGCGACCCTCGGTAGCTTGTGCTCGCATGAGCCACCACCAAGGGTGCACCTTCTCCCGAAGTTACGGTGCCATGTTGCCTAGTTCCTTCACCCGAGTTCTCTCAAGCGCCTGAGAATTCTCATCCTACCCACCTGTGTCGGTTTACGGTACGGTCTGCGTAAGCTGAAGCTTAGGAGCTTTTCCTGGAAGCGTGGTATCAGTGACTTCGCCATAAAGGCTCGTCTCGGTGCT
>NZ_JBZXDO010000095.1:0-4175 GCF_058725505.1 Serratia sp. A07 | reverse complement strand
ATATTTTGGTTCATGCTTTAGCCTCCCGTGGGATGTCGGCATGATCAAACGGCAGGTAACGCACTATGTGAGCGCTGATATCTTGCCCGGTGCTGGCGCAGATGCAGCGCGCCAGGCGAATATCAAGTGACGCCAGAACGAAAGGCGGGTAACCGTCTTTCTCTTGTAATCGGGTGCTGGTCTCCGCGACCACATAGACGCTCTCGCACCCCCTGGGGCCGGAGGCCAGCAACGTCACCCAGGACGGCATCAGCCGGCCTTCAACCCAGGGATAAGAGGGGCGCGGGCTGGTCGATGGGCAGCTGAGCGCATACAGCCCGTTAAGCTCGCTCAAAACACCATCGAGGACGGCGCGGCGCAACGTGTCGATAAGTGCCATCGGCTTAATGCCGATGCGATCGGCAAGTTCGCTACAGGTCAGTCGCGGCGTAACATGAAGCAGTTCAAGAACCGTTTTCAGGTATGTCGTTGTCATTTTTGCTGCTCCTGTAACTTGGCTTCAGTGCGTTGCGCTTCACTGACGCAGTGTTGCGCCACCTGCCATAGTTGGCCGATAGCCCGGCGGATAAACTGCGCCGCCCGGCGTTTGTCGGCTGCGGTTCCGAATCCTCGGTGATAAAGAGCCTGCGCCTGCTCAATGTCGTCTAATGCGTAATTGAAGGTGCCGGCAATATTTGGTCTCAGTTCAGCTATCTCTGGTTCTGCTTGTGCCAGCAGGCGCTGCGAGAGGCGCGAGAGTTTGCGGTTTTTTTCGTCTTCCACCATCGACCTCAGTCCGTTAAAACGCAGTTGTCCGAGCATGATCTCGACATCGGCGGCCTCTTCGCACACTTGGCGAACGTTCTGGCCCTGCGAGAGGAAACGGCTCAGCGCGCCGGCCAACTCGCCGCACTCTTCGATGGTTTTTAATACCTGTTTGTCGTGGCCCCAGCGCGCCAGCGCGGCATCGTAAATTAAATGTTCATTCACTGACATAATATGTCCTCGGTAGAATTAGGCGCGCACGATCCCATGACGCGAGCGCCAATAATTAATAAATAATAAGTCGAATTTAAAATGCTATTATTCGTTGATTAATTACACCCCAGCATCTTGTTCAAAGGGAATAATCGCAAAATCCTCAATGCCCGTTTTAACGGTAATACCTGCGACACCACTCACGGCCGCAGGTTCGTTGAGAATAGCTTCCTTGTTAATTTCCTCTTTACGGCGAATAAACCGGTCAAGCCCTAAACGTAACAGGGTTTCAATCACTGAGTCCATGCCGCGGATACCCACCGACGGCGGGCGATTACGCCACTGCACCTCACCTGTCACCAGGTTAGCGCTTTTCGATTTGCCGTTGTTGGTCAACTCGGCACGATTGGCCTCACACCAAGCCTGTACGCCTTTTTGCAGCAAGTCGAGGTCTTTACGTATTTCATCAAGTTGTGGCGCGTATTGCTGGGTGATCGCGCCTATTTGGTCGTTCATCTGTGTTTCGAGGCGGATCATCTCGCGCTGCAAATCGCCAATCTTGCGAATATCGCAGGTAACGTCTTCCTTGGTTTGCGGTACGTATACCGCAGCAGCGCTCTTGATACGTTTAACTTTAGCGGCCATTTTTACTCCGATTAATGTGTGGTTGACGATGATTTATAAAACGAGCCTTTAGCCTCTACATCTCCAGCAGCCCTGCGTTTTTCCAGATAAAGGTCGCTGACGGCTTTAATGATGTCTGGAGCCGCTTTGTGCAGAATGGCGATAAGTTGCTCGGCATGGCCGGGATTATCGCGATTGAGTCCATCAACGCTGACATTGACATTCACAGGAATGCCGGTAACGCCAGCTTCTTTAACGAAGGTGGCCGGTGATTCATTAAATTCGAAAGTAATTTTAGGCATGGTTATTTAACCTCAAATAAGTGGCTTTAATGTAGTCAGAGAAATTTATGAGCGCGTCCAGCGCTTCTCGCTGGTTTGCGGCCTCAGGGATACCCGGAACCAGCATGTCGTCATTGATTCTGGAATGCCGGGCGCTAATCATCACTGCTTCCCGCAATGGTGCTTCCTCGCCGGAATAAATCGGCAGCGCACCATCAGGATATGTTGTACCGAACTCAATGAGTCCTGATGCCCAGGCATAAGCAAATATTTTTCTCATTCGTTACTTCCTTTTTTGCGCCCCGATAATTAACGGGATGATGATAAAAAACAGAATTACGATAAAATCGTCCTCGCTCATGGTCACTCCCAATACACCAGGCAGCCATGTACGCGAGCGGCATGTACGTGGCGGCGCAAGCCGTCAGTATCGACACAAATCTCGATGGTGCGATCGGCAATCGGATACGCCGGCGGCGTGATTTCCATCACAGGACGAACACGGCGGCGTTTTTCGCGTAATACCTGGGCGCCGGCGCCTTCGCACAGGTTGCGGGCAGCCTGAATAGCTTCAAACATGTTTAACATGGCGGCTCCCCTCTTTACGCACCTGGTCGAGTACGGGCTTTGACAAGTCAGCGGCATCTTCAACCAGCGTCTGCAGGGTACACGGGCCGTCTTCTGTCATGATCGCTGCACCGGACATCAGCACGCGATACAGGCACCAGAATAAGTACCAATGCTCCCGTTCGTGGCCCGGCGCCAGTTCAAACGACAGCTTCAGTCTTTCCCAGGTATCAACATCAAAGTAGGAGTTATTCATCCGTATCCGCTGATCGTCCGGCAGGCAATCCGCCAACAGGGCGTAACGGTCAAAGAAAACGGTATAACCACCGTGACTGCGGATGATCAGCAGGTAGTCCGGCAGCCCCTGCAGGGCCGTGGCATTGTCAGCAAAGCGGCGCAATGCCCGGATTTCCCGCCGTAACGCTAATTTGCTCATTGTGACGCTCCTTTTAATGGGTGTTAAACAGTTCGCTGTCGACGTTCAGTGCCTTGTAGGCGGTGCGAATGTCGTCCTCGGTCATAGTGCGGCCTTCGCCAGAGGCGGTGACATAGGCCAGGCGCAGCGTATGGTTCAGAATGCGCAATGCCCCGGTTTTTTCACCAATCCCCATGAGCAGTGCGCGCTCCTGTTCACCGCTGATTTCCCAGGCATCGGCAATCGCGCGAATATCGGCTTTTTTGGCCTTGAGAATGCGCTCAGGCTTGGCGATACGGCTAAATAGCCGCGCCAGTTCGACCGGCCGCCGACCGCCACCGGTCATTTGCGACAACGTGTGCAGGTTACCGATCAACACCATGCCGACCTGCGTGGCATCCTGAATGGAGCGCAGCTCTTCGAGCGTTTCCATCGTCAGGTGATCGGCTTCATCGACAATAACCAGCCCGGCGGTGCCGCGCAGGCGTTTGCGAATAGCGCGCGCCAGGTCACCTTTACGGCGCGGACAGCCCTCGATCCCCAGCGTATCCGCCAGCTCAACCAAGCATTCGGTGACGGTGGCGCAGGACGGGGCCGCGGTCATCAGCCAGACATTGGCCTTTTCGCTGTAACGGCGCGCGGACTCGGTCTTGCCCACGCCTGGGTTGCCCGCCACCACGCTGATACACTCCGCAAGCTGGGCATACTGAAACACCTTCCAAATTTGTTTCACGGTTTGAGTTTCCACGAAACGCGGCGGCTCAAACAGCGTGCTTTTCTGCTGGTGATCCGCCAGCCAGTCGGCCAGGGTCTGCGCTATCTTGTCGTTATTGCCTTTGTATTTGTTGTCGACGAACGCCGAGAGCGTTGCCGGGGAAATCCCGCAGCCGCGGGCGATCTGCTGCTGGGTCAGGCCTTCATTTTCAATAACCTGACTGATTTTGTTGCGTATGTCGTCTATCTGGTGCATAGTTCCTCCTGCATTTTCCTTGCACTCATGTTAACTAAGTATCCAAAGCCTGCCTCGCCGCAGGCTTTGTCATATCAGCGGGTTACGCTTCTTTTGCTGCTCTGCCAGCCAGTCCACGCCGCGCTGGAAACTCTCCTGACGCGCAGCGTCCTCTTCTTCGTCAATCTCTACGGCTTGCTTCACCGCCACGTTACCGACAGACCGGTAAACGTTGACCGGTAAGGGCGCATTCTCGGTGGGAGCCGGCAGGGTCTGGTTGTTCTCGGCCTCGGCCAGCGCCACCTTCTCTTCGCCACGTTTGCGCATCCCTTTGATGCGCTGCTGGCGGTTGTGGTATTCCGCCGTGACCGGGAAGGCCAGC
>NZ_JBZXDO010000094.1:0-4217 GCF_058725505.1 Serratia sp. A07 | reverse complement strand
GGCTCTGCCAATGCCCAGTTGGTCGGCAACCGCTTCGCGGGTGAGTCCGGCCAGCGTCAATTCAATCACCTGCTGCGTTTTCGCCTGAGCGGTGGGTTTTCTTCCTTTATATGCCCCCCTGGCTTTCGCGCGGGCAATGCCTTCCCGCTGCCGTTCCTGACGCAGGCGTGTCTCGAACTCGGCGAAAACGCCCAACATATCCAGGAAAGCCTTGCCGGATGCCGAAGAAGTATCGATGGCCTGCTCGGTCGCCCTGAGCTTGATGTTTTGCCCTTCAAGCTCATGAACCAGATTCTGCAAGTCGCGCAGACTGCGTGACAGGCGATCGATACGGGTGATCACCAACGTATCCCCTTCTCGCAAGTAATCAAGGCAGTCATCGAGTGCCTGACGGCCCTCTTTCCTGGCGCCGGTCATTTTCTCCGAGAAGATTTTACGGCAGCCGGCTGAAGTCAGCACCGCTATCTGATGTGTCAGATCCTGATCTGTCGTGGATACACGAGCATAACCGACGAGCGCCATACGATTTAATCTCAATAGACATTAGACAATGAGATTTTTGCGTATCAAATTTACTAAATCAAGTTATGTGATACTTGTTTTGAACAAATCACCCAGGATCTCACAAAGGTATACCTTGTGAGAGCCAGGGCGGGGCTGTTCATTTAAATAGGGTGAGGCCCCTACCCTCCCACCTGTAACTACGTTATCGAGCCGCCTACTTAACTAGACGGGTTATAGTATCTTGACAGCGATTTTTCGGAACGAATAGGGATGAACGTCGGCGTACAACGATAACCTTGGAACTTTTATTTGATTGAGTTTTTACTCATTTATGATTATGGGTTTTTGAGTGTTTGAGTTTTCTTTACTCATTTGTGTTTATGTGTATACTGGGAAATAATCAAAAACACAAATGAGTAAGTGAGGGTTTGAGTATGAAGGTTATCGCATTTTTGAATCCAAAAGGTGGTTCAGGTAAAACAACCGCAACTATCAATGTCAGTTCTTGCTTGGCCAACTCCGGAAATCGGGTTGCTGTGGTTGATACAGACCCTCAGATGAGCTTGACCAACTGGAACAGAGCAGAAAAGGCCCCCTTTGATGTTTTCACTGCTTCTTCTGAAAAAGATGTATACCAGGTACGAAAAGAGTTGGCTGACTATGATTTTGTCATCATTGACGGTGCCGGTTCGCTTTCTGTCATTACTTCCGCGGCGGTGATGGTAAGTGATCTGATCATCATTCCTGTGACGCCAAGCCCATTGGATTTTTCTGCAGCAGGGTCAGTCGTTACGGTACTGGAAGCCCAGGCTTACAATCGTCCTGTTGAAGCTCGCTTCTTGATTACCCGTAAAATTGAGCAGGCTACCATGCTGAATGTACTCAAGGAGAGCATTACTCAAACTGGGATTAAAGCTTTTAGAACAGCTATATCTCAGCGTCAGAGCTATGTTAAGTCGGTTCTTGATGGCGAGAGTGTCTTTGAAACGAACGACAATGCCGCAAAAGGGGAAATCCAAATATTAACCCGAGAAATTGTTGCTCTTTTTGAGTAAATACTCATAAGCTCAAATTAACACTATTACTTTAAAGTGAGTCGAACATGGCCTTACAAAAGCAACAATCTGGCGCCAAAATGTCATTTGGTGAGCACAGAGATTTGGAAAAAGTGGTTACAGCCGTTGTCCCTTCGGGTAAGCAAAAAAGAGTCAATGTGAACTTTGATGAGGATAAGCATATTCGGTTTAAGGCTGCCTGTGCAAAACGAGGTCTATCTATATCGGATGTAATAAAAGAGCTGGTCGATGACTGGCTAAAGAGTAATGAGTAAAAACACATATGTGTTTTTGTGTTTTAATTTTGTATGTTGCTCGAAACTAATTTCGGCTATTTGCATTAATTTCAATTAATTAACTAATTACTCTTGAATGAAACTCCTTCGATGGCTGGTCGAATTCGACCAGCCATCAGCCCTACTCGTCTAGTCTCCCTGGCGATCGTCAAATCTCGCTGAACCCTTGCAGGTTTAGGGCCTGGTAGGCTTGGTTCTGAAAGCTAACATCAAGGTCTACCTCCTGCGCTTGCAAGCGGCGATGCCGGTATGTGCGGTGGCGCATTGAGCGCCTTGCCCGCGTGAAGGTCAACCGCCACGCGCCGGGGCGCAAAGGTCGCCGGCATGGCCGGCCTTTCTCCGGCGGCTGCAGTGTCGCGGTGGCAATGTGCCTCACTACTGCCGCATTGCGGCTGTCTGAGGGATGAACGGCCTTCAAAAATGTTCCCCCTGCAGCCCGATGACATCTTGGCAGGCGCCGCCTTCCGCGCGGCGGCGTGCAAGCCCGGCCTTCAAGCGGCTTTCGCGGCATAAGCTCGCCGTGCTGCGCCGTCTCGTTATTCCACGGTCCGCTTGACGCGCAGCGACCCCTGCCGGCCATGACATCGGGCAGCAGGGAACGGTGGCCGTACCGGCCCCCTCCTGCACCCCTCGAATGGCGAGGTATTCCTTATGTCCCGATTTGTCCTGGGTGATTCCGTGCAGGTGATGGCCGACTATCCGGCGAGCAGCGTTGATTTTGTCTTAACCGATCCGCCGTACCTGGTGGGCTTCAAAGACCGCAGCGGCCGCAGTATCGCGGGTGACGTCAATGATGCATGGGTGCAGCCGGCGTTTGCCGAGATGTTCCGGGTGCTCAAGCCGAACTCGCTGGCGGTGAGTTTCTACGGCTGGAACCGTGTCGATACCTTTATGACCGCCTGGAAGCGTGCCGGCTTTCGCGTAGTGGGGCATTTGGTCTTTACCAAGCGCTACGCCTCGAAATCGGCCTTTGTCGGCTACCAGCACGAATGCGCCTACATCCTGGCGAAAGGGCGCCCGCCGCTGCCGGCGCAGCCGCCGGCGGACGTGCAACCCTGGGAGTACACCGGCAACCGGCACCACCCGACCGAAAAGCCGGTGTCCATCCTGCAACCGCTGATTGAGACGTTCACGCCGCCAGGGGCGATTGTGCTCGATCCCTTCGCCGGCTCCGGTTCGACCTGCGTCGCCGCTTTCCAGGCCGGGCGGCGTTACATCGGCATCGAGCTGCTTGAGCAATACCACGCCATCGGCCGGCAGCGTCTGGCCGACCTGCAACGCGCGGCAGTGGCTGGCGCCACACGCACCCCTACCGCAGCATGAGGACGCAAAGATGAAAAACTATGAGGGTCACGACGGGCTGCGTGCCGACATTGCGGCGCTGGCCGATGAGATGTGCGAGCTGCATCTGCGGCTACGGGGGCTGGTGAGTGCGTATTTCTGGAACAGCGACGTGCTGGCCGAGCGCCTGGCGGGTCATATCCTGCGGGACGCGCACGACCGTTACGTCGAGATCTACAAGGCGATTAACGAACTTGAACACCATTTCAAGGATTGAGCGGAAGGAAACAGGCGATCGGGCGGGGTAACCTGCCCGGTGGTTTTGCGTGCGTTGCCTGCGCCCGCGTTGGCGCATCGAGCGCCGCGCGCACGCGACACCCCACCGCCACGCGGCACTTGCCGGCAAGCCGGCGCCGCAAAGGCCGCAGGCAGAGCCTGCCCACACCGTTTTAATCCTTTTCCTCTGACGCCCTGGTGTCGTGACGGCCAGAGCCGTACCCAAACGCTAGTCCGGCACGGTTGGGCTGCAAGGGTTCGCTTCGCCGCCTCCTCACCCGTTCGCACCCGTTACGGGCATTCAGCCGCGCAACGGGCTTGCGCTGCGGCTTGCGGTGACGCCCCTGCTTCCCGCCCTCAAGGCCGGCCTTTCGAATGGGTACGGCACTGGCCGGTGCCGCAATCCCTGACCGTTTGGAGGTAGCCCCATGCAACAGAATACCGCGTTGAACCTGCACGTTTGTGAAGCTGACCGTCTGTCATTCCTGCCGTACCTGTTCGGCGACGATTACCTGCTGGCAGAAATGCAGGTTTACGGCACTGCCGACCGCTACCTGCCGCAGTACACCGGCGGCTTCTGGCACTTCATCATGTTGCCGGCGGGTGGCGGCTACATGGCGCCGGACTGCGACCGGGTGCATGTGGTCAATGATGATAACTGGTTTGACAAGACCGTGAGCGGTGACGCTGCCGGCATCATCGTCACGCTGCTGGCTATCAACCGCCGCTGCTGGCTGCATCACGACCGCAACAAGGCGGGGCTGGTGCAACTCTTCATGCAGCGTGAGCAACAGCTTTACGACTA
>NZ_JBZXDO010000093.1:0-4319 GCF_058725505.1 Serratia sp. A07 | reverse complement strand
TTCATTGCGTTGAGTTCGGCATCTTTCTGCGCCACCACGCGGCATTTGACGTCATATTCGTCGCGTTTTTCGCGCAGCGCCTTGCGCAGTTCGCGGCTGGTCATGCGATCAATGTCGTCCAGCGTCATGCCCACCACTGTGCCACCCTCGGCCAACTCGGCGAGATCGTCATCGCTTTCGGTCATAAGCTCGAACAGTTTGGTTTTGCCCAAAACGGCAAGCGCCTGCCGTTTTGCACCAAGTTGAGGTGAGCAATATTTTAAAGCTGCTTGCATCATCAATCGGGCTGTACGCTCTGCCATACCCAATTGGTCGGTGACGATCTCTGTGAAGTCTCCGTGAGGTTCATTTTCTTTCAGAATCACAAGGCGTTTACCTGCTTCCAGCATCGCCTCGGCGCTTTGTGCCATATAGAACTTGGCCTCGTGCACAATGCGGCTGCGATCATAAGGAAGCCCCTCGCCAAACTGCTCCATAATCAGGTGGCGGTGTTCGCTGATCGCGTTGAGATCACCTTCCAGTCCCTGAGGCAGCTTGCCTTCGATGGAATCAATCACCTGCAGGTTGTTTTTAGGTCTTGCCATTTTCTTAACCTCGTTAGTTGTTGCTGCCGGCTATCACGCGCTGGTTGAGTTCCGCGATGCGGGCCTGGCCGGATGCCATCTCGTTGGAGAAAGACTGGGCGATATAGAGCAGATGCATGCCGGGTGCGTATCGCCCGGTGGGCAGCCGCTGCACCATGCCCTCGTTCACCAGCGTGTTCAGCGTTCTGCTGATGTTGGCGGGCGATTCCTGCAGGGCGATAGCCAGTTCGTTGTTGGAAACGCCATCCAGCGAGTGCCCCTTGAGCGCTTTCATGATCAGGATCGCGCGGCGGATGGTCTGTGATGTATTGGTTGATGGGCTTGAACGCATGATCTCCCCCTTTTCTGTATTTGAAATGCTGTTACAATCAAAGCAAAGATGTGTTAAGCGGCGATACGAGACTTCAACCCTAACTTGACGGCAATTTCGTGAGCCTTGCCATAGTTGGCCTTGGCTTGCCCGTTGAGTACGCGATAGACCTCATTACGGGTGTAGCCGTTTTCTTTAGCCCAGCGCGTGAATGTGATCCCTCGTTGGCGGAAGAGGGTTTTGACTTGTTCTGCGGTCATCGTTGTCTCCTTAGCTGACGCAATGATGTTTGGTTCATGTGTGATAGATTATGTGATCTATACATCACTATGTCAAGGTGGATATGTGATCGATAAGTCAATTTATGAGCGTCTAAAAGAAGAACGAAAAAAACTAAAACTGACTCAGGCTACGGCGGCAGCACTCGCGGGGATAAAGCGTGAAACTTGGAGTAGATATGAGTCGGGTCTCATGTCTCCAGGGATGGATGTCTTAGCTGCATTAGCTACTGCTGGTGCCAACGTTCAATACATTCTAACTGGTGTTACATCTGGGGTGACTCTTTCAAGGGATGAAATGGAGTTACTGCAGCATTACCGACAGGCACCCGTCCAGGCCAAGGCATCACTATTGTTAGCTTTGACTATGGGTTCTTCCAGGGAGCGGGCAGAGCAGGTGGTTCAAGGGGACGTCCTTGGCAACGTCATCAAGGGTGACGTAACAATTGGCGTCGGTGGGATAATGAACAAAAACACTAAACGAAAATGAGCGATCCAAAGCAAACAATCAATGGAGATGCAGGCAACGTTGTTAGTGGTGACGTCACCATCAATAACTACTCCGCAGAGGCTTCACCCGCTGACTCACAACTGATGTCTAAACGTCAGCGGAAGCACTTGAACAGGCTCATTGATGAGCTGGTTGAAGCCGGTGAGAGTCGACCAGGTATGTGGTGGACGATACACAATAAGCTCAATAATGAAAATATCAATGAAATGACGAGCACAGACTATCATGCTGCAATAGAGATGCTTGAGGCACGGAAAAACCGAATAAAATACCTCAAGGATTGCAACTATCTTATACGTAAGATAATAAAAATTACTGATAATTCTCACCTTAAAGAAAGAGACCACTATTGTCTCAGGAACTTCGGTTCTACATACCTCAAAGATTTAGACAAAGAGCAGCTTCAGAAAGTGTTTGGGTATTTTGATGATTTGCTGAAATCTAGCGATAATGAGAAAAACACGGAACAAGCACAGGGGATCGTTCAAAAAACAGCAAAATCAGGGGTAACCAGAAACAAATGGTTTTTCCTCTGGGGGCTGGGATTAGTCATTGTGATCGCGATTCTTGCTGGAGGTATAAATCATTTCGGTAAGCGGGCATCCGCAAAAGAACGTACCATAAACTCAGATTCTGTTTTTAGTGTTGATACAAGTAATAGCGTCATCAATGCTTCCCTCCCCGCATTACGCGGCGTGTTTCCTGGTTTAAACAAGTACAAAGATGCTCTACATTCCGTAGCGACTTACAGGCAAAAGTCGGGGTGGCATACGCTAAAATTTGTCGTAGGTGCAGAACCGTCTGTCCCCGAGAGTTACGGAGTCAAAGGAAAGGCGTGCTATATCAATTTAAACCCGGAGGGTGACTATGCCCGAGTATCAGTTGCATCATGCCGATCACTTTTATTAGATCAGCAAGATACGCCCTCTAATAATTATCGTTTTATCCTTAAGTAGGATATTTATCCTGATTGTTGGCGCATTCGCAGGCAACAAAGCAGGCCGCCATTATGGCGAGCGGCCTGCGCTGAAATCAGAAGTTGCAGATGATTAGTTCTCTCTTTGAGCTTGCTTTACCTGTGGTCTGCAGGTTGTAACGAATGGATTCGCTCTGCATCGTGAATCCACTGAAGGCTTGACGCATCTCGGAGATGTCGTTCACCGAAATAATCATTTTCCCTTTGATGCTGCGTGCCAGCGCCGCCATACGATCATAATTATCCAGGCCAAACTCCACACCATAACCCTCAGTGCCCCAGTAAGGCGGATCGCAATAAAATAGCGTATGCGGCCGGTCGTAGCGTTCGATGCACGTCGCCCAGTCCATGTGCTCGATCACAGTGCGCGATAAGCGAAGGTGAGCCATCGACAGCTCCTCCTCTATGCGCAGCAGATTAAAACGGGGCGCGCTGGTGGTGGAGGTACCAAACGTGTGATCGGCTACCTTGCCGCCAAAAGCCTGCTTTTGCAGGTAGTAAAACCGGGCGGCCCGCTGGATATCGGTAAGCGTTTCCTCCGGTGTATCTTGGAGCCATTTATATATCTGCCGACTAACCAGCGCCCATTTGAACTGCCGCACAAACTCTTCTAGGTGGTGCTTGACGACGCGGTAAAGGTTGACCAGCTCCCCGTTAATATCGTTGATCACCTCGGTTTTGCTGGGCGTTTTCAGGAAGTACAGCGCCGCTGCTCCGCAGAACGGCTCTACGTAGCAGGTGTGCGCAGGAAACAGCGGCAGGATATGTTTGGCCAGTCGGCGTTTGCCGCCGATCCAGGGAACGATGGGTAATGCCTGGTCTTTCATTATCTGTAAGCCTTTTTCATTGAGTGAAAATACGGTAGGCTGTTCCGGTCGTCGATGACAGGAGAGCCCCGGTTGACTCACAGGCGTGATCTGTGTGTTGACGACCTGCCCAGTGTCTCACCACCGGGCGGGTCGCTCTTTTCTCCGAGATCATCCTGTCCAATATTAATATCCGTCGCTCTTAAAGCCCTTTAAAAGCACTCCCTGCGCATCACTGGCATGCTGACTCCATCGTAAAAATGGAGGCTTTGCCATGCATTCCCGCAAAAAACGCACCTTACCCCGCCCCAAAAAACCACGCCTTAGCGGCTGGCTGCTGACGGCGATCTTCTTGTTCCTGGTCATTGCGCTGGTATCGCCACAGCAGATCACCGTCGTGATCTACAAATTGTCGCTGATCACCCTGGCGGCGGTTACCGGCTACTGGCTCGACAGGTCACTCTTTCCCAAGGCTCGCCCCGGTCAGTATCTGCGCCACGAGAAGCCCCTGATAGAGATCGGCCGCTTTCCGGTGCAGACCGGGTGCCACATGGTTTTTGCCATCGCCATGCTGCGCCGGGCCATCGTGGTCTCGGCGGTGTGCCTGGCCGTTGCGATGGGACTCTGACCATGAGCTGGCCTCAAGTCACTCTCATCATCCTGTTCGCCTTCGGTCTGGGCGTAACAGCCATTAAGCACGGCGAGCCACGCGACGATAAATACAGCTTCTGGTGGCAGCTTGTGGCCAATCTGGTGATTGCCTGGTTGCTTTGGTGTGGCGGATTCTTTTCCCAGGCACAGGCGGCCCAGCCGCCGGCCGCCGCTCAGCACTACCGGGATGCGACCATTCGTAA
>NZ_JBZXDO010000092.1:0-4458 GCF_058725505.1 Serratia sp. A07 | reverse complement strand
TTACGAATGGTCGCATCCCGGTAGTGCTGAGCGGCGGCCGGCGGCTGGGCCGCCTGTGCCTGGGAAAAGAATCCGCCGCACCAGAGCAACGTTGCGACAAACAGTACCCATGCCATATGAACCATAAAGGTCCCAATGCGGATCGGCAGGCGCTCAGTTCGGATGAAAACCCGGAATGCTTCAAAGGCCAGGCTAAGTAACATGCACACTATCCAGGTGATCTGCGGCCAGTTCATGGTTATAGCCCCATCGCAACGGCCAGGCACACTGCCGAGACCACGATGGCCCGGCGCAGCATGGCGATGGCAAAAACCATATGACACCCGGTCTGCACCGGAAAGCGGCCGTCTTCCATTAGCGGCTGTTCATGGCGGAGGTACTGCCCAGGGCGAGCCTTGGGAAACAGCGAGCGGTCGAGCCAGTAGCCGGTGACCGCCGCCAGGGTGATCAGCGACAGCTTGTAGATCACAACCGTGATCTGCTGTGGCGATACCAGCGCAATGGCCAGGAACAAGACGATCGCCGTCAGCAGCCAGCCGCTAAGGCGTGGTTTTTTGGGGCGGGGTAATGTGTGTTTTTTGCGGGAATGCATGGTGAGGCCTCCATTTTTACGATGGAGCCAGCATGCCAGTTTGGCGCGGAAACCGCTTTTAAAGGGCTTTAAGAGATTGGGTGAAAATCAATGTGCAGGATGGATACGAGTTCATCGACAACGGAGAACGCTAACCATGAGCTGGAAACAAAATAATGACGGCACCTGGTGCTTTACGCATCACGAAGGTGAATCCTGGGAAGAGGCTTTCCAGCGTTGAATGAAAGGAGAAAGCTACATCGCTGATGAGGCTATATGGCTGGCGCTGCTGGTGCTAGCCACGGACCTAATTGGCGCTCGATTGAGTCCCGGAGCCATGTCAAGGCGTCTTGGGTCCAGCCTGAAAGCAGATCAGTTAACGCGCTGACGATCTCCCTTCAGTTACGCAATAAAACCATTCGCCGACAACGGCTAAGTGAGGTCATGATGCTTACTACTTTTTATCGTCTCTGGCGCCGCCGTCGTTATCAGCGCCTGAAGGCGGCGTGTTTTTCTGAGATAAGTTCAAGGATTGAAGCAACTCATGAACGAGTTCATCTTCAGTCGCGATACTTAGCCACGTTCTCATCGCTTCCTGCTGACCTTCAGGCGCGTTTAATAAAAGTAGCGCCTGAGTTAGCAGAGCGCTTGCAGCAACTTTTGGATCAGCACCGAGCGAGTCAGTGTAATCCTTAAAAACCTGCATCCCTTTTGCGAGAAACTCCCCGTTTTCCTCCAGGGCTGTGACGTTCAACTTATATGCTTTGAATAAGGTCGCCAGCCCCGATTGTCTACTTTTGGGTATCATGGCCATAAGAATATGAATGAATCTTTCCTGAACTTCGACTCGGTGCTTTAGCACTTCAAGGTCAACACGGATTTCCCTAAGCAGGTCCTTGGACATAGCACTCCCTTCATCGATAAATGACAGTACGTTAACAACGCACCGACTCAGCATTCTTTAAATCACATTAAAAGCGTTCAGTGGCCTAAAAGCACATTTTGACTATAGAAAGAGCGACCCGCCCGGTGGTGAGACACCGGGCAGGCCGTCAACACACAGATCGCGCCTGTGAGTCAACCGGGGCTCTCCTGTCATCGACGACCGGAACAGCCTACCGTATTTTCACTAAATGAAAAAGGCTTACAGATAATGAAAGACCAGGCATTACCCATCGTTCCCTGGATTGGCGGCAAACGCCGTCTGGCCAAACATATCCTGCCACTTTTCCCGGCGCATACCTGCTACGTAGAGCCGTTCTGCGGTGCTGCTGCTCTGTATTTCCTGAAAGCGCCAAGCAAGACTGAGGTGATCAACGACATTCACGGGGAACTGGTCAACCTTTACCGCGTCGTCAAGCACCACCTGGAAGAATTTGTGCGGCAATTCAAATGGGCGCTGGTTAGTCGGCAGATATTCAAATGGCTGCAGGATACACCAGAGGAAACGCTTACTGATATTCAGCGGGCCGCCCGCTTTTACTACCTGCAAAAGCAGGCGTTCGGCGGCAAGGTGGCCGATCACACGTTTGGCACCTCCACCACCAGTGCGCCCCGGTTTAATTTGTTGCGCATCGAGGAAGAGCTGTCGATGGCCCACCTTCGCTTATCGCGCACGGTGATCGAGCACATGGACTGGGCGACGTGCATCGAACGCTACGACCGGCCGCATACGCTGTTTTATTGCGATCCGCCGTACTGGGGCACTGAGGGTTATGGCGTGGAGTTTAGCCTGGATAAATACGACCGCATGGCGGCGCTGGCACGCAGTATCAAAGGGAAAATGATAATTTCGGTGAACGATATACCCGAGATGCATAAGGCCTTTAGTGGGTTGAAAATAATTAAGGTTGATATACGTTACAATTTATAAAGCGTAGGCAAGTCAAGTTTAAAAAAGGAACTAGTAATAAGTAACTATTGATTGATACCGCCGCTATGCGGCGGTTATCAAGAGAAATTCAAAGTATTTTAGTATTTTTTTATAACATTAATCATCTTCTCTGCGGTGTCGGGCGATAACCCTTTGTTAAATTGGCCTACAACTACGCCACTTTTAGACTGGATGAGATAAGGCCCGACAAGTACTGTTCCTACCGCTTTATAATAATTGTAAATCGAATCACAATACTCTTTCTTATCACAAACGAATACCTGGCCACCTTTTGGCGACACTTCGGGAATTTCAAAGCTCACTCTTTCCCTGAAACTGTTAGGGATTAGCGAACTTGTGTCTTTGGGGACAATTTTTACATTTCTAATATCAATACCTTCCTGCTTCATAGTGGCAACGACATCTTCAGCTAGTGGGGGTTGGTCGCTGCAACCGACCAATGCAAAAGCTACAACGATTACTTTTATGTAATTCATCACGGTTCTCCTTATTTGTTCCAAATAGGAACAGTTCATACCACTTTTTTTTGCTTCTCCAGTTGATTAGAGAGCTCCTGAACTTCTTTCTCTAGTTTTAAAATTCGCTGTTTTTCCTCAGCACGTCGCAGTATGTCTTTTCGCACCTCGGGCTCTAAGTCATTTAGCATTTTTAGCAAGGTTAAATCGGCCTTGCTAAAGGAGGGCTGAGGCGCTTCTTGCTGTTGCTCCTGCTTGGAGTTTTCGTGGAACATATTGCCTCTACCAGTTAGTAACCAATCCGCAGATATACCCAAATGAGTGCTTAGCGCTGCCAAGGCATCAGCATTAGGCTCCCTTTCACCCCGCAAATAGTTTTGCAAAGAGCGATAGGCAATACCACTTATCAAACTGAAGTCCTTGATGCTCATGTTTTTCTGCTCTAGCGCAAGCTTTAGTCGGTCTTTTATGTTCATTCGTGCATATACCTTGTTGACATACCCGTTTGAGTGCGTACAATATACCCAATAGAGTACATCATAACTCATTAGGAACGCTCTCTCTATGAATAAGCAACAGATACATGCCCGCCTTATCGAGCGTCAAAGCAACTTTCGACAGTTTGCACTGGCGCAAGGCTACAGCCCGAGAACAGTGACTCAGGTTGTCGATCGCTGGGCTGGGCGCAATGAATTACCGAGGGGAAGACTCTCCTTCAGGATTTTAAAAGATCTTTCTTTAGTTGTAGGTAAAGAAGTCATCCCCGGAATTCTCCACGAACCGCTTTGATCGGAGGTTATATGCAGGCAAAAGCCAAGGGGCATAACGCCCCACTGATTCGAGCATTACGCATTCTCAAGGTACTAAAAGGTCACTCCCTGGATGGCATGAGTAACGGTGAGCTTGCTAACGCAATCAATGAAACAGCCGTTAACGTCAGTCGCGTCATGGAGACGCTAGTGGAAGAAGGGATGGTCAAAAGGCTTGAATCAGGGCGCTACGCGCCGGGTCAACAGTTGCTCTATATCGCGATGGCTTTCACCAACGAAATGTCGGCAGGCCAGGCACGCATCGCCGAACTCACCCAGTCTGTTATCGCCGGCAGTAAAAAATAACGAGGTATCAAAATGGCAAGACCAAAAACAACACTTGAGATCGTTGAACCCATTAATGGCCCGGCAATTTCCGGACTGGATGACGATCTCAACGCGATTAGCGAACACCGCCACTTGATCATGGAACAGTTTGGAGAAGGACTGCCTTATAATCGCAGCCGTATCGTGCACGAAGCCAAGTTCTATATGGCGCAAAGTGCCGAGGCGATGCTGGAAGCCGGTAAACGCCTTGTAATCCTAAAAGAGAATGAGCCTCACGGCGAATTTACAACGATTCTCGAAGACCAGTTGGGACTTGCACCACAGGTGGCCAGACGAATGATGCAAGCCAGCATTAAATTTCTTGTATCTGACGACAATTAATCTGGCCGGTTCGCGACAATTATTTTGGCCGGTTTGTAATCTGAGATCACAACCTACTCA
>NZ_JBZXDO010000091.1:0-4512 GCF_058725505.1 Serratia sp. A07 | reverse complement strand
GGCGGATTCTTTTCCCAGGCACAGGCGGCCCAGCCGCCGGCCGCCGCTCAGCACTACCGGGATGCGACCATTCGTAATGCTCGCCTGGTATGGGGGCTGAATGCCCCGGTCGCTGATTTCGCCGCCCAAATTCATCAGGAGAGCCACTGGCGTCCAGACGCCGTGTCACCGGTAGGTGCAGAGGGGCTCGGGCAGTTTATGCCGGCCACCACCCGGTGGTTCGGTGACCTGGTACCGGAACTGGCTGCCAAGGCCCCGTTCAACCCCGACTGGAGCATCCGCGCGCTGATGCACTATGACCGCTGGCTGTGGCAACGCCTGGATGCCGTCAACGACTGCGAGCGCATGGCCATGACGCTGTCGGCCTACAACGGCGGACTCGGCTGGGTGCAACGTGACCGCCGCCTGGCGGTATCCCGGGGGCTGGAGGGGCGCCGCTGGTTTGGGCATATCGAGCAGGTCAACGCCGGGCGGAGTCCGGCGGCCTGGCGTGAGAACCGCCATTATCCGGCGCGTATTCTGCGTGAACTGGCACCGCGTTATCTGAGCTGGGGAGGAAGCAGCTGTGTTTAAAACGCAGATTCTGGGCGCGCTGGCGGTACTCGCGCTGTTGACGCTGCTGTCCGCACTCTGGTGGCACGGCCATGCCCGCGGCTTTTCCCAGGCGAAGCAGCTCGGCGAGCAACGCGTCTCTCAGTTGCAGGAAGGCTTCAGTCGACTGGAGAAGCAGCGCGCCGAACGTCAACTGCAGACCTTGCGTGAATTACAACAACGTTTCGAGCGCCAGCTTGCTGCTTCTGTTGCGAGCGAGCGCAACTACCTGGCGCGCATTGAACGGCTTGATGCCGAAAACACCCGACTTAAAAGGCAGATTGATGATGTTACCCGGCAATGGATGGATGAAAAAGGCAGGCTACATCCTGTGTCCTGCGTGTTTACTCGTGGCTTCGTGCAGCACTACAACACCGTCCTCGGCGTGCCCGACGCCGAAGGTGCAGGCGCTACCGCCACTGCCACCGGCGCTGGCAAAACGCCCGGGTCAACTGGCGCCGCTGACGCCCGGTTACGCCGGTCCGACATCAGTCAGCGCGATATCCTCGCCAACGTCACCGACAACGGCCGGCAGTGCCGCCTCTGGCGCGAGCAAGTGAACGGCCTGCTGGATTACATCGAAGGACTACAACAATGACGTTACAGCTGGATTTCTGGGTGCTGGTGGGCTATTTGCTGGGCTTTTTGGGCTTTATCGGCGGGCTGGCCAAGTGGTTTATCAACGAGACCGAAAAGCGCCAGGCCGAGCGGTTCAATTCGCTCGAGCGCCTGATGCGTGACTCGTCCGACAAATGGGCACGGCTTGAGCGGGAGGTGCTGGAGTTCAAGGTGGAAGTGCCGGAACGCTACGTCCGGCGCGATGAGTTCATTCACTACCAGCAGGTGGTCGAATCCCGCCTGGATGCCATCTACCAGAAGCTGGAAAACATACAACTGCGGCAGGTAAAGGGAGGATAACATGATGATTGATACGGCTCAGGCCAGACGTGAAGGGCTTCGCTGGGTGCTGTTGCAGGTGATTAACAAGGCGCGGCCTTACCCGGCAAATGACCGCCTGCTCTGGGATGTGGGCAGCTCGCTCTATCCCGATCTGACCAATCTGGAATTGCAGAGAGAGTTGCTGTTCCTTGACGGGCTGGCGCTGGTTGAACTCACCCGGCCACCGGCGCGTTCCTGGACGGCGACACTGACGCCGGCGGGGGTCAACCTGGTGGAATATGTGACGGACGACGTGCCCGGCATTGCCCGTCCGGCCAAATACTGGAGGGAGTGATCATGGCGCCACGCAGTCATATCGAAGTGTTGCCCCAGCCAGTGCGTGAATGGCTTGACCGGGCGTTGACCGAGCGCAACTTCAGCGGCTATCGCGAGCTTGAGACGCTGCTGCGTGACAAGGGCTACAGCATCGGTCGGGCGCAGATCTCCCGCTACGGGCAGAAGGTCCAACGCCGCTTCGCCGCTATCCGGGAAGCGACCGAAATGGCCAGGGTGATCACCGAAGGGGCTGAAGATGATCAGGACAAACGCTCTGAGGCCATCATCGCCACCATTCAGGCCGATATCCTGACGGCGCTTATCGACGTGCGCGAAGCCAGTGACGAGGAAATGGAGCCGGCTGAACGGGCCTCTCTGTTGGCCAAGGTGGGTAAAAGCATCGCCACGCTGACCCGCTCGTCCGTGAACCTTAAACGCTACCAGTCAGAAGTGCGTGAGAAAACAGAGAAAGCGGCCAATGCTGCAGAAAAGATCGCCCGCAAGGGCGGCCTGTCTGCCGAAGCCGTCACCGCCTTGCGCCGTGAAATTCTGGGGATTGCCACATGAACCTGCTGGCCCCTGTATTACCCGATACCTCAAGCCTTGATGTCCCTGTGGCGCTGATGCCCTACCAACAGCGTTGGGTGGCTGACAGCTCACCGCTCAAAGTAATAGAGAAGAGCAGGCGAACCGGCATTACCTGGGCAGAGGCTTCCGACAACGTGCTGACTGCTGCTTCGTCAACGTCGGCGGGAGGTATGAACGTTTACTACATCGCCTACAACCAGGACATGACCGTCGAGTATATCCAGGCCTGTGCCATGTGGGCCCGGGTGTTCAACTATGCCGCCAGCGAAATCGAAGAAGGCTTCTGGGAGGAAGAGGAAGACGACAAGCACATCAAGACCTACACCATCAAATTCCCGGATTCGGGCTTTCGTATCGTCGCACTTTCCAGTCGCCCCTCTAACCTGCGTGGTCGTCAGGGCATCATCGTTATCGATGAGGCCGCGTTCCACGAACAGCTGGACGAGCTGCTGAAAGCGGCGCTGGCGATGCTTATCTGGGGCGGCAAGGTACGCGTCATCTCCACCCATGACGGGGATGATAACCCGTTCAACACGCTGATCGGTGATATCCGGGCGGGCCGTCAGGGAGGCAGTGTTCAACGCATTACATTCAAGGAGGCCGTATCCGAAGGTCTGTTCCGACGCGTTTGTTTACGTACCGGTAAAACGTGGTCGGAGGATGCCGAACAGGCGTGGATGGCGTCGGTGTACAAATTCTATGGTGCCGGCGCATCTGAAGAGCTTGACTGTGTTCCAGCCAATGGCGGCGGCGCCTGGTTGTCTCGAGCGCTGATTGAATCCCGCATGTCTGCAGATACACCGGTGCTGCGTCTGACCTGCCCGGAAGGCTACGAGCTGAAGTCGGACGAGGTGCGCTTCACCGAGACACAGGACTGGCTGGATACGCATCTGAAACCACTGCTGGCGGCGTTACCCGCTAATGCCCGTTCTTTCCTGGGGCGGGATTTTGGTCGTAGCGGTGACCTGTCAGTGGATTACCCGCTACTGCAGCAAAAGAACCTGGTGCGCCGCGTGCCGTTCGTACTGGAGCTGCGTAACGTGCCATTCAAGCAACAAGAGCAGATCACCTGGTATCTGATGGATGGCCTCCCCGGGTTGCTGGGGGCGGCATTCGATGCACGGGGCAATGGCGCTTATCTTGCGGAATATGCCATGCAACGTTATGGCTCGAGCCGGGTCAAGCAGGTTATGCCCACCGAGGGCTGGTACCGGGAACATATGCCGCCGGTTAAAGCAGCTTTCGAGGACGGCAACCTGGAGGGGCTGCCGAAAGATGAGGACACGCTCGATGATCTTCGTGCCGTCCAGATTATCAATGGCGTCCCTCGCGTTCCTGAACAGCGCTCAAAATCCAAGTCGGATGGAGGAAAACGTCACGGCGATGCGGCGATCGCGCTGGCGCTGGCCTATTTTGCCAGCCGCGAGATTAACAAGGGGCCAGTCACTGCGAAGTCTCGCAGACGCCGACAGGCCAAACGACTACTGGAGGGATTTTAATGGCACGCGGACTGTATGTAACACCGACCGAGTTTGTCGCTTTCGCCGACCGCAAGCGCCCCCTGATGCGCTCCATCGCCACTCGCGAACGCAGCCCGGCTGGCATCCTCGGTTTTACCCAGTGGCTACCCAACCCGGACGTGATCCTCAAGTCACTGGGCCGCGATATCAGCGTCTATCGCGAGCTGCGCGCCGAACCGCTGGTTGGTAGCAGCATTCGTCGCCGCAAATCGGCGGTCAAGGCACTTGAGCGCGGCATGACGCCCCGCAATGCCAACAAGTCCGTGGTGGACTTCCTCACCAGCGTGATGGAAGGCTGGGATATCGACCGTATCATCGGCGAGCTGCTGGATGCGGCCTTCTTTGGCTACCAGCCGGCTGAGCTGACCTGGGCGCAGCGTGACGGTCGCCTGGTGGTCACCGATGTGGTCGGCAAGCCTCCCGAGTGGTTCTGCTTTGACGACGGTAATCAGTTGCGCTTCCGGGCCCGGCATGCCGGCCTTGCCGGCGAATTGTTGCCGCCGCGCAAGTTCGTTGTGGCCACGCAGGATGCGACCTTCGACAACCCGTACGGTTTCCCCGACCTGTCGATGTGTTTCTGGCCGGTGGCCTTCAAGAA
>NZ_JBZXDO010000090.1:0-4525 GCF_058725505.1 Serratia sp. A07 | reverse complement strand
TTATATCTGTCCAGCAAACACTCCAGAATACCCGCGGAATAAATACGCAGCGGCGTGGTGATCGGATCCAATACGTGCATATTGCGATATTTCACATGGTCTTTGATGGTAATAATGCTGACCCATTGGCTCTCTGGGGGATTATGGATAGTTACCGTAAAGCCATAAGCGTGCGCGAGCGCAATATAAAACTGGCGGTTTAAACTGGGTTTGAGGCGCATTTTATTGGCGGCATAAACCTGCCGCTCTGCCACGCCCGCATCTTCGCCAATATCGCAGTCCGGCAATCCCAGGAACCCTTCCCAGTCTTCCAGCAGCAGCGAGGCCGTCGACGGAAACCGCTCCGAGAGCAACGCCTGCGCCCGTTCGGTCACTCGCGCCGTGCTGCGTGACAGCGCGTCAGCGAGGCGGGCAAGCAGCGTGTCGGGGCCGGTATTCCAGGCCTGCCCCTGCGGCAATAATTGCAGGAAGGCGCGCTGATGTGGATTTAAAGCCACTTGACCTCCCCGAGCACCAGTAACTCGTTTTTCGAGGCCGAGACCGGCTCAAGCGGGCTTTTCAGCTCGTAATCGTCAAGTCCGCCGACGCCGGCAAGCGCCCGCCAGAATGAGGACGGCAAGATAAGCGCGCCCGGTTTAGCGTTGGTGTAGAACACACGCGCCAGCGCTTCACTGACGCGCTGCTGATTCTCCGGCGTGTTCGGCGCAATGCGCAGCGACAGCGCGATTTTTTTCGGCTTGAGCGCAAACACCGTAACGGTGGGGCCTTCAGGCTGGCCGACCCACTCGCCGGTTGCCGGATCCCGATGGCGCTGGATGTACTCCGCCACGCGGGCGGTATCGGCGGCGCCGGGGAAAATATCTTTGCGATTATCCATCACAAAGGTCACGCCGACCGTGCCCGGCCCGTTCCAGGTCGGCAGGCACCAGCTGCGGGTCACGCCCGGCACTTCGCGCGCCCAGCGTTCGTAATCCCAGCGCGTGCCGCCGCCGGGCGGAAATTGCACCCGATACAGCAATCGCGACAGCAGCTCGTCGGCGGTTTCCCGGTCGGCGCCACCACTTAATCCAGGGGCGGCCACGCTGGCCTGTTGGTTGACACCGGCGACGGGTGTAACAAAGTTCAGCGCCTGCCCCTCGATGCAGTCACCGGCCAGCCCCGCAGTGTCGGCTTCGACGGTCACCAGCAACGAACCGGCATCGCCCCGTTTTGACGCTGTAATACGGTACAACTCGCCGTCAGCGCGTTGCAGGCGCGCATCTGCCGGCACGGTTGCCGTGTCATACAACGACAGCCGCACCGGGCCGCTGGCGCGCGCCGCCTGCTTGCGTACCACGCCCCAAAAGGCGCAGTGGTTCAGTAATTCGCTCTCGTCGGCATCGGTCGGGATTATCTGACGCGCTATCCAGCCAAGGTGCTCATGCTCCATCGCCGACAGGCCCGCCTGGGACATTGCCAGCGCGCCGAGCAGGCTTTCGGCGGCCGGCAGGCTGTCTGGCAGACGCTGGGCGATATCCTGCTGCACCTGGTTTGCCAATTCTCCGAGCGTTGGGTTTTGATACGGCATTTAAATCCCCTGTAACGTGGCTTTAAAGGTGTAGGGGCGTACCCCATCTCTCGGCAAAGTCAGCCGCACATGGAGCCACAACCAACCAGCGTGCGGCTGCGTGGCCCGGCACTCCAGCGCGAGGATATGGCCGTCTTCCCGCAGCCACCCCAGCGCTTCGCGCGCGTAGTCCTCGGCGCGCGTGAGTACGCTGTCAATCGTCTTTTCGCGTGCCAACAGCCACAGACGCGAGCCGATAGGGCGCGGGCGGTAGCTGTCACCCCACCATCCGCGGCGGTCGCCGCTGTCGTCAGGTAGCCGGTCAGCCACATCCGCACGGCGGTCGGTGAAGAGCGACAGCAACACCGCCGTGGTCAGGCTGTCATCACTGAGCAAATCGGCCCCGGCCTGTATCAGTTGCCCCTCGCCGTTGACCCAGCGCAGCGCGATATCACTCATTGCGGCCCCCCGGTAAGGCTGCCCTGGCCATTCTCATGATGGCGGTGCGCCGTTTGCTTGACGCCACCGATAACGGCTTCCGGCGCGGTGAAGGTGCCTTTGGATTCGCTGCTGCCTTCTATGCTCATGTTCTGTTTCACTGTCAGGTTTTTCTCAATGTTCACATCGCCGGTAAAGCGGGCTTTCGGGGTATCGAATACCGCCTCTTTTTCGGCGACCACTTCCAGCGTTTTACAGGTAATAATGCAGCGGCCGTCTTTGGTCAGCCGGATCCGATGGCCCTCGTAGTGGTAAACCCCGGTGTCGCCGGCAACCAGGCCGGTCGGGCGATATCGGCGGTCTTCCACAAGCAGCACGGTCGCCTGGTCACGGCTGCCGCCAAGGCAGGCAAACACCACCTCGGCCCCCGGCAGCGGCACGCTGATTTGCCCGTACTGCTGCGGACGTTCCACATCATCAAACGTCTCGCCATCCAGCCCGGTCAACTGGACGTTTTGCGCTTTCAGGGCGTCATTGACACCGGTCAGCACGCCGCGCCCGAACAGCAGGCGAATACCGCGCATCACCGGGCCAAGCAGGCGATGCAATGCCATATCACTCATCAAGTTTGTTCCCCTTGTTAAGCCAGGCCCGCACCAGCCCGTCCACGCCGCCCCCGGCGCCTTTTCCCTTGCTGCTAGTGCCGCTGCTGTCCGGCTCGGCCGGCACAATAAAGGCATCGCGCGGGGCCAAGGTCAGGGTGGTGCGCTCCCCCTTGTCCGCATCGAGACTGAACATCACCTGGCTAATCAGCAAATCGCGGCTTTCCATCGACAGCCTGGGGGCAACCACCTTTGTCAGCAGGTTGGTCTGCCACAGTTCGCCATTCTCGCGGAACCAGCCGCGCACCACGGCGGTGAAGTTTTCCGACTTCGCCAATGCCCGGCGGCTTTCCCGCAGCGCGCGGGCGCGGGCAGTGGCCGGGGTGATTTTACTGTCGGCCAGAATGACTTTCGGCCGGTAACGGTGGATGGCTGCATCGTCGCTTTCCCCTTTGGGGGCCGCGCGCAGCGCATTGGTTTTCGCATCGCCGGCTTTGCCACCGCCGCCGCCGTGACCTTTAATCAGGTACTGGCTAAAGCGATCCCGCCAGTCCTCGGTGTAGTCGGCCGACAGCAGGTTATCCCCCAGGCGCAGCGTGTCGGTGGCTGATTTTTCCGCCTGGGTAAACACCAAATCCCCCGCAGCATTGCTGGTGACCAGCACGCCGCGGTGACGCGCTGCACGGCTAAGCACATCCGCCACGGTTTCGGACAGCTCGAGGGTGAAGGAGGTGAAAGGTTTGGCGGCCTCGGGGTCGTCCACCTCCCAGCGAACCGCCACCCCGAAGGGGGTACACAGGTCTTGTGCAATCTGTTGCAGGGTGCGGCCTCGCCATTGGCCGCCCGGATAGACGGCCGAACAGTCTACCAGGTCACCGGTTTTATCCCGCCCCTGAACCGTGACCTGCGCCGAATCGGCGCCCATCTTGTGCGTGACCTTGTCCAGGTAGCCACTGATCACCACATGTCCATCTATCGACAGCGCAAGCGGCAGACCGGCGCGCAGGCTGTCCGGCAGCGGTTGACCGGGCATCATAATGCCGAGAGTAAAATCGCCGGCCAGACGCTCCAGCCCGCGGGTGATACTGACCGAGATCCAATGGGTGAAAATCTGGTTATTGATACGCAGTTCAACGCTAGCCATTGATGACCTCCACGGTGGTGCCGCCCGGCACAAACAGCGGGTGTGCCAGATGGTTACGGCGAATGAAACGCGCGTAGTCTTGCGCATCCCCGGCGGTGCGGTAAAGGGTCACCAGCGCCGGCTCTGTCGTGGTCGTTTCAACGGCTTTGATCCCCGGTAAGGCGACGCCGCGACGGCTGAGATCGTCCACCAACGCCCGCCGCACCGCCCGGAGGGTGATAGCCAGCCGCATATGCCCCTGCGCGGAAGTGGTGAGGGCGCCGCGCTCCAGGCGATCGGCACATTGCTTGCTGATACGCATCACATCATCGGCACTCTCAAGCCCCGGCACGGTGAGTCGCGTTGTGGCCGTGTCTCGGCCGGTGTCCGTCTGCGGTTTCGCGGTGCGGCGCTGTTGTATCCGGGTCTGTTCAATGCTGACCGTCAGCAGCGACGACACTATCTGCACCTGGATAAGGGTTGCCGCCAGGCTCACTGTGTTTTGCAGCAACTGGATATTGCGCCGTGTATCCGCCTGAAGGCCGTCCACATCACGGGCGCTGTCCTGCGATTTGAATACCCGGTCGAGGCGGTCAGCCTGCAACAGCGTCTGGCGCTGCAAGGCGATTTGCCATTGCGTCTGTGACGGCGCGAACGAAGAAGACGCGCCGCGCGGCGGCGTGATACCCGCCGGCAAGGTTGACGCGGCCGTTGTTGATGCCGTGCGGATGCCCGTTGTGGGGGCGTCGGGCTGCGGGTAAGTCGGCAAGCGCAGCAGCCCCTGATAGATGCCCTTGAATGCCTGCGCCAGGCGCG
>NZ_JBZXDO010000089.1:0-4555 GCF_058725505.1 Serratia sp. A07 | reverse complement strand
AGTGACTTCGCGCGCAACGCGGTGGCCCGGGCGATATCAGCGGTGCCATACACCACATCCCGATCGTCAAACACGACCGCGGGGACTTTTTTGACGCCCAGTTCCCAGGTGCGCACCACCGCACGGTAAACCGTCTCCAGCTCCTGTTCATGCGCCTGCCATTGTGGTGACTGAAGTACGGCTTGCGCCTGCCGCTGCGCTTCATCCGGGTTCGACGACAGTGCGCCGAAGAGCTGCGTCTGCAACTGCTCCGGACCGTCAAGATAAATCACGATCACCGAGGCATCATTATTCGTCGGGGGATGGTGGGAATCGGTATACAGTACCGTGCCGGCAAGCACCGATGCCGGCATCAGCAGAGGAAACAACGTCAGCAACGTGCTGATTTTCATAGCGTGCACTCCTGCGTGGATAGAATCCACACAGGGTGCTATGGAGCGCTCAGAAATTCAGCAAATAAGTCTTTATTGGATTGCGATAATTTCCCTACCAAACGGCGGAATGAAGCTCTGCCATAGCTCACTCTCAAAGGCTATTGACTTGTTGTACAGCTTGAATTTTCCAGCGGACAACCAACGAAAAGATAACTGAACCAGAGCAGATTGATAATCTGGTGACATCAAAAACTAAGCCACTGATTAATGCCCCCCCCTGTAGTCCAAATACTCAGTAGCTTAAAATCCACTCAGAACGACTTCACCATAGTTATAGGCTATTGATTTATAACCTTTAACATCAAAAATACATTGATCAAACTTACTAATTAGTAAATTACACCCTTCATCTACGACTGCAGGGCACCCGGCAAAGTGCAACACTATAGAATCAGTGAAAATGATATCAAATCCGTGCTCGGTATCTTTAATATTATCAATCAGATACTGATTATCAAAAGGTCTTCCGTAAGGACCATCAGGCAGAAAGAAGTAAAAAGAATTTCTCTTTTTCACCCATTGTTCAACTATTTCTTTTGGTTTCATTTTTTAATGATCCAATCGCTTTTGGGATCTGGTAAGAAGATTTGCGTACCGCCACCATGAACAGTTGGAAGAGTACCTTTAGTTCCGGTTTGTGGAGCCGCAGTACCTTCATAATATGTTGTTCCTTTAGGGATCTTTATTATAGCTTTATTCTGGAACGAATTCCCCCATTCAGGTAAAACAGCACTATCGAGTTGTGATTGCAGCGGCCCTTTCGATGGTTCTGGAGTCCAAAAACGACCATCGGCTTTTGCCGAACCACCATAGTCTCTATAAAAATAGAGATCTTGTTCAGCCACTTTTTCTTTGTAAGTACCACTCCTGAATGTTGCCGCGGGTGTTCGAGAGTCGCTCGGATTGCCTAGAGGACCATTTTCATGGGGACCATACAGTTTAATAGTTTGTGACGCGATAGTCCTCTGACTTGCTGATGTTGTTTTACTAACAAGCGTATTTAATTTACTCGCTACTGCCCCCCCCAATACAGGCGTGACAGATGCCGCTACAATCTTCATCCCATCATAGGTTTCGATGTATGCCTCTGCCGTGGCCTTATCTACGCCAAGTTGCACCATGGCATAGTTCACCATCGCATCCTTCACCTGCTGCTGACTCTGTGCATCAACGCTGGTGATATTCAGTAGGTTCACTATCTGGCCGTAAGAGTCCGCATACATCTGGCTGGCTTTTGAGTTATAATTGCCGGTACTTTCATACTCACCCTTCGCAACGATAACCTCCAGTCTCGCACCTGCACAGGCCGCACTTCCGGCATTGCCGTTGCCACACGCCTCAATCACCTTCTGGTCGCTAGCGATATCTTTTTCACGCAGTGCATCGTATTTCTGCTGAGCTTTCTCACGCTCTGCCGGGTCTTTACTGTTCTGAAGTGTCTGTTTCGCCAGCTCAAGTTCCGTTTTTTCCGACACACTCAGATAGTTATTCTCAACCGCATTCTTGCCAGCCTGACCGCCGGTTACCACTCCCGCAGTATCGCCCGTCGCCAGCCCGCCAGCAAGTCCTGCAGCCAGCTGGCTGAGCGTGCTCACCTGTTGTTTCTCGCTTTCGCTCAGCTGCTCCGCAGTCTTGCCCGGGAACAGCTGACCGGCAATATAACGCGCCGCCAGTTCCCCGCCGCCGGCGCCCAGCCCTCCTGCCGCGGCCGACTGGTTGTTCAGCTGCGCGGTCACTGCGCCCAGCACCGCGTGCGCCATCGTGTTGGCAGCTATGTTGTCTTCACCGACCCGTTTCTTGATTTCCGTCGCCAGGTACGGCGAGGCGCCGCTCGCCAGCGCACCCGCCAGGTTATTGCCAGCCAGCGCCGTCAGCGCGCCCGTTACCGCCTGTGCCGCTTTCTGCAGGTCACTGCCGGTACCGTATTGCTGCATGGCATTATCATACGCCTGCTGCATCACCGCCGTATCGCTGACAGGTTTGCCTTTCGCTTCCCTTTCCAGCTGCTCCCTGGCCTGTGACAGCGCGGCCGGGTCTTTCTGTGCCTTCAGCCCGGCGATATCCCCCTGCGTGCGGATGACATCCATCGCCTGGCCACCGATCTCGCCGATAAGCTGAGCTTGTTTGAGCCGGTTCTGCTCTTTCTCCTTGTTGAATATTGGGCTGATGCTGCCGTCGTTGGCATGTTCGGTATCCCGATTAAGCTGCGCCACATCCTGCTGCTGTTTGTCTTTGTCGCGAACTATCAGCGTACCTTCACTGACGCCGGCCTTCGTCGCGCCCTCGGCATGCCCGCTGTTGTTGGCACCCGACAGCATGCCGCCGGCCATATTGGTCAGCAGGTCTTTGCCCACCGGTCCACCGGTGCTGAATGACCCGCCGCTGTGCGTTGCGCTGTAGTCCGCCTTGTTGTGTATGTCCTTCCAACCCAGCGTGCCGGTATCGAGGCGGTTATTCTCTTTGTCTGCTTGGCTTGCAATCACAGCGCCGTCTAGCTGGGTATGTTCTTTAACCTTGACGTTATACCCGCCTTTGCCGGCAAACAGCCCGGTCTGCTCTTTCACCGAGTCGAAGTTGCTGTGCAACTTGTCCTTGCTGGCGCTCACGTTGGCCGAACCGGTCATCGAGCCGAAAGTGAAACTGCCGCCCGCACTGGCGTCTTGCTGTTTGGCGTCATAGCGGTCGCTGTCCTGCTCGCTTTCAAGCCGAAGGTCACGGCCCACGTCGACGGTGACCTTTTCGCCGCTGGCCTGCGCACCGGTAAGCGTAGTGTCGCGGCCGCTGGTCAGGCTGAGATGGCTTCCGGCATCCAGGGTGGTTTCGGTATGGGTCAGGCCGTTGCCATTCTCATGCCCTTTGCCGGCATTGACGCCGGCCGAGACACTGATGCCGTACCCACCCGAGCCTGCGCCGATACCGATACCGACATTACTGCCTTTACTGCTGTTCTTGCCGACGGTGCTTTCACTGTTCTGCGCAGACTGCAGGGTAATGTCCCGCGCCGCATCGAGCGACAGGTTTTTGCCCGCCTTCAACTGGCTGCCGGTGATGGCGATATCGCCGCCTTGTTCACTATGGTTCTTGCCGGTCGCCGTTATCGACAGGTTTTGCCCGGCGGTGAGCGTACTGCCCTGCGACTGGCGGCTGTCGGTGCGGGTTTCGCTCTTCGACGACTGGCTGCCGTAGGAGGCGCTGATACCCACCGTATTGGTGGCGCCCTGCGCCGCACCTTTGTCTCCCGGCTGTAAACCGGCGGCGGCGTTTTTCGCCTCCGCCGAGGCGGTCAGCGCATTATCCCGCTCCCAGGCCTGTGCAGCCTGCACCCCGGACAGCGCGGCTTTGGTGTTTTGCAGCGCGTTCAGGCGCCCGTCGCCTTCTTTTCGTGCCTGTTGCGCCGAGCTAACGGCGGTGTTGAGTGCGCCGCCCACGGTGCCCGACAGCGCAACGCTCAGGCCGCTCTGCTTCTGCTCGAAGGTTTCTTGACGCGTACGCTGATCGTAGCCGGGGTCGATAGTCACGCTGTCGCCGGTAAGAGCCAGATCCTTGCCCGCCACCAGGTCGGCGCCGCCAATGTGCAGTTGGTTGCCCGCCGTGATGTTGACACTGCCCTGGCTGCTGCCGACGGTGCTGACGCTTTGGCTCTGGGTGGTGCCTTTCTCGTCGATTTCGTGTTTGCTCGACTGTTTGCCAATCGTAAACCCGATGCCGCCGCTGCCCAGCAGGCCGCTCTTTTTCTTCTCTTCCAGCAGGTAATGCGTCTCGGTTTCGGTGGCCGCACCGATATCGACGTTACGGCCGGCCTGCAGGTTCACGTCCCGATCAGCGGCAATGGCCGAGCCGGTGACCGTCAGGTCATCGCCGGCGCTGATGCTGACGCTGTCACCACTCAGCAGTGTACCGTTCTCGCGTGTGGTTCGGTCGTCGGTCACAGTGTGGCTGCTGCTCTTGTTCAGGAAGCCTTTTTTCTCGGAACGTTCCTCGCTGTAGCGCGACTCGCGCTCGGTGGCCGTATTGAGGGTGACATCCTTTTTCGCCTGCAGGGCGATGGCACCCTGGTCACTGTGCAGGGTGCTGCCGGTGACCGTGACATCCCCCTCACGCCCGATAACCGTGACGCCCTG
>NZ_JBZXDO010000088.1:3450-4580 GCF_058725505.1 Serratia sp. A07 | reverse complement strand
CCATCGGGACGCCGTCGGACGCAGCCAGAGACACACGGGGCCATCGTCGTGATCGTGCAACGAGCCCAGGAACCAGCCATTACCGGCCGGCGGTCGCGGCATCCAGCCAGATGCATCCCAATCCTCGTCATCAAAGCCGGCCAGGAACAGCGCGGGGTCTTCATCGCGCATCAGCATGACCCACGCTTCCAGATCCTGCTCGCGCAACCAGCCCGAGAAGTCCGCGGCGGTTTCCAGATCAACCGCTCGCATCGCCGGGTGCGTCCAGTAACCCTGCGCATCTCGCTCAATCTCTGCGGCGGTAATGTGTCGTTTTGTCATGTTTTGCTCCTTTTTTAAGTTCAGTCACGGGGTTTGAAATCGGTGACGACATTCAGCACGCGCCGTGCCAGGTCATCCTGCGTGATAAAACCGTAGGCCAGCGGCTTGTAGGTCCCCGTCCCCGGCTCCACCAGGTAGATGGCCGGAAAGTGCCTGATGCCCATCTTTTTCGCCTGACCGCTATCCCTTCGGCTGTCCGGCAGATCCGCGCTGATGCGACCATCGATACTCACCGGCACCAGGTGCAACCCATACTGCGCGGCAAACTCCTTCACCACGCCGCCCAGCTTGGTATCCAGCGGCTCCTGGCCGCGATAGAACAAGAACACCCCGTAGCGCTGGTTGACCTGGTCGATAGCGCGCGCCTGCGCCTGGCGCTCTTTGGCGTATTCGATAGGCGCCGCCCCGTTGTAGAAGGGGTGCTTGAGGTTGTAGTCCAGCTCCGGGTAGTCCAGCAGCACCTTCTGCCAGGTGGCGCTGAATGCACTGGCCTTGTTGACCAGAAAATCCTGCACCACCTTGTAGCGCCGTATGTTTTCCGGCTGCGGATCGAGCACCGCCGTGATAAGCAGTTCCTTGCGTATTTTCTCGATACGCGCCAGCCGTTCGGTGGGTGATGCGGGCGGCGGTGCTGGTGCAGGCGCCGGCGGCGCGTTCTTCGGCGGTTTGTTCTTCTTGTCGTACCAGTACCAGCCCTTGACGGGCTTATCGACATACCCCGCCGGCTCGTCGTCCTGCGCTGCCGCCGCCATAAGCGCAGGCAGCATCAACGCCAGACACAACGTGCGTTCCATCAGCTTCATCACGGG
>NZ_JBZXDO010000088.1:2119-3253 GCF_058725505.1 Serratia sp. A07 | reverse complement strand
CTGGCCCTGGCGGCCCTGCTCCTGCACGATGCGCGCCAGCAGGCTGTCGTAGACGCAATAGCTGTGTTTTTTCTGCAGGCAGGCACCCAATACCTTTTTCGAGCAATACTCCCCGACATCGATAACCAGCTTGCGCTCCTTGGCCTTGCCGATGGCCTTTTCCTCATCATTGCAATGCGCCAGCCCGACACCGTGCCCCCAACCGCCGCCCTTGCAGCAGTTGCTGAACCCGATGGCCGTTTTGCGGCACGACATGGGCTTGCCGGTAAAGAAGCGGATGGTGTTGGGGTCAAGCCCGGCCACGTCCTTGCCGGCCGCCGCCAGCGCGGCCAGCTGAGACACGGCCGCCTTGAAGTCGTTGTTCTTCTCGTCCTTGATGGACGCGCAGCTGCCATCATCACAATAGAATTTGTCGCCGCACAGCCAGCCTTCGCCGCTGACGGTGTGCTGGCACTGGTAGCTCAGCGATTCGCGTACGCAAAAGTCGCCGACGCGCTGCAGGCAGCGGCGGGTGCCGACCGTGCAGTTCCTGTCGCTCTCCCAGCGCCCGCAGCTGTTGTCATCACTCTCATAGAGCTGCCAGTCTTGCGTGGTCTGCCAGCAGTCCTGATAGACCGGATACGCCACGCCGTTATCCCAGACCGTGCGGGTTTCCGCGCCCTGGGAACAATATTCCCGAAGCATGACGGCATTTTCCTTGTCCACGCCGCAGCTGGGCGTCCATTCGACGCGCGTCGTAAACACGCGCGTGTCGACCTCGAGATCAAAGTGGAGGGTGGCCGGGACAGGAGACTGGTGGCGAATACGCGCACCGCCAGAGCCGTGAACATATTGCATGTCGCCATGCGTGGCTTCAAAAGCCTGGCCGGCAACGAGTTCCGTTTGCGCCGGCCAAAAGTCGGCACCGGACTGCTCGGTCCATCCGTGGTAATACAATGCCGTTCCCAGCAGGCTGATATCCGTGCGCTGATTGCCGGCCACCCTGGGATACCGGTAGGACGCATGCACAATCCGCCCGCTCATGGGGGGTGTCACGGTGATGTGCACCGCGTCCCCGTAAATCTGGTAAGGCAAATCCGACAAGGTGACTTCAAATGATTTTGTCTCCTTGCCGCCCGTGACGCTGCCGACAAT
>NZ_JBZXDO010000088.1:0-1509 GCF_058725505.1 Serratia sp. A07 | reverse complement strand
CCCCGGTATTGGTCCTGCTCTTTTTATTGTGGTTGTTGGGTGCTGCGCGTTTTGGCGCACTCGCCGCGCGCATCGATAAGCTCCAGCCCGTCGCGCACGGCCAGATTGCCGTACACCACGTCAAACTTCTCGCCGCAGCGCCTGACCAATGCCGGCACGCTCGCAATGCCGTAATGAGCGAACCGCAGCGGGTCGATATTGACGCTGCCAACGCCATACGTGTTCTCCAGCCGGTAGACCGCCTGCGCGGTGGCTTTCATGTCGTCATTGACCAGCCCGCGCAGGTACACCGGTACCTTCTCGCGCTGTGCGCCGCGCAGCAGCGCAACCAGGCTTTTTTCAGGGATGGAGAACGAGACGAAATAGGCGACCTCGTCCGGAGTCTGGTCAAGCGGACGGCTGCGTTCCTCCGCCTGCGCCCCCAGGGCAAGCATCAAGGCCGGCAGCATCAGAGCACGACGCAATTGCGTTTTTTCCATATCAGGTACCCGTAGTTCTTCTTGGTGGTTGGCTTCTCTTTGCCCAGCTGCCAGCGCATCACGCTGCGCCCCAGCGGATGGCACGCATTGGCGTCGGGCACCGTGTTGACCATCTGATAGCGGTAGCGGCTTTTGGGCATGATGACGGTCGGATACTCGTAGCAGACCGCCCGGTTGGCGCCGATGGTGTCCCAGATCATCCCCTGGCGGTGCAGTTTGAAATTCATGCGCTCGGTCAGCAAAATGCCGCTGTTGAGGCCGCTGCTCTCGTTGACCAGGTTGCCGGAAAACGGGTACATCGAGCCGTGGCCGCCGGCACACCAGAACAGCGCATCCAGCGGCTTGCGCACCTCGGCGGCGATGGCATCGGCCGCGCAGGCCATTTGCGCCACCGGATTGGCGAACAATATGGCTTCCGGACTGATAAACAGCGCCAGCGAGTCGTCTTTCCACATCGGATCAAGCTCCGACATGTAGGCGATGTCGTATTCACCGCCCTGCATGCAGCCGACGGAGGTGATGATGTTGAGCCAGCTGATGAGCGGGTACTTGTACCAGTGAACGTGATAGAAGGTGCCGGGATTATTCACGCCCAACTTGGTTCCCGTACCGGTACCCACTTTCGGGATGGGAATGGAAAACCCGCCCATATTGACCATGCAGCCGGGGGCGCGCGTGACGTCACTGATGGCGAACGGCTCCCAGAACCCGATGGCGATGCCGGGCCGCTGAAAAAGCGGCGGCGGCGCCGGACAAAGCTGTATCGGCGAGCTGGGGTTACTGGTATCCGGCAGGTCACCCTTGGACAGTTCGGTCTTGCCGATGGTCATCGGGAACAGGCACTTCCAGCAGATATCGGTGATGGGGTTCATCCAGCGACCGTCGCAGGTCGGATCTTTCGCCTGTGCAACACCGCAGGCCAGGGCCAGGGCAAGCGCCACTGCGACATCAGCCATGCCAGGGCGTTTCATTTGTCCGCCTTGCCCGCGGTCTTGCCGCGCGCTTTTGCAATGGCCGCCTGCAGCGTGGA
>NZ_JBZXDO010000087.1:0-4634 GCF_058725505.1 Serratia sp. A07 | reverse complement strand
AACATTGCGGTTGATCATGTTGAATCTCCGTTCTACTGGTCAGGCCCCGGCAAAGATTGGCGTCTGCAGCCGGGGCTTTTTAATGTGTGCCTGGTCACTTCACCACCTCAGGCGGCAGTGGTATCTTGGTTGCTCTCGCACAGCCAAGAAGGGAATAAAAATGACGGTAATCAGTGAAGATTTTTACCAACTCGTTTTGCAAAAAGTCGGTGAAGTAAGAGACGTGGCTTTAAGCGGTGCTATTCAGCAGCCCGATTATGCGCAAGTACAAAATCGGGCTGCGCTTATATTTGCTCTTGAGTGTGTTTTAGAAAAACATCGAAACACTTACGCAACGATTGGAAGCCCATTAAAAGGACGCGCTGCACTTGAACATCTACTTCTTCAAAAATACAAGTGGCCGTTAAGTGAAATTCGTAATCTCTCACTCCAGGACGCAATTCTTGCACTCCAAGAGGAGATGCGCGCGATTGCTGAATATGAGCCTGCACAAAAAATGATTGCCTACTTTGGAGCACGGAGCACTAAACAGGTTTATCCCACGATTCTTGATGAAGAATGGGAGCCTAACTTGATTGACAAACTTCCACAGACGCCTCGTTGGTAAGTAGCGTTATTTGCTTTTCCACCTCAACAAGCGCTTGCTGCAAGTTCTTACGCTCTGCAAGCGCTACTTGCAGATTTCTTGACGCACTCACTTTCTTTTGCATCCATTTGAGCACATCCTCGTTAGAAACCCCTTCAGCAACAATTTTGATCTCTCTCTGTTCCATTTTTAACCCCTTGGTAAGTTGGTAGTGGTTTTATGCCTACCGCCCCACACTGGCAGCGGCAGGGTAAATCCACTCTTTCCTTAAAGAACGTTACCGGTCGATCCCTCTCGGGGCCGGGGAGTGATTGCATCGCTCACCCCTTGGCGTGTTGCCTGTTGGCTTCCTGCCGTTCCCGTAACGTTTGCGGCGGTGTTTTGCTGGTGGCGTTCCGGGTTGATGGGGTTAATGTAGGATATCCAACATTGAGCTGTCAAGACGTGGTGTAGGAAAGCCAACATTAAATATTTGGACATAAAAAAACCGAGCAAGAGCTCGGCTTATGTGAAGAGGGGGATTAGAAATCCATTATGACTTGTTTAACAATACCAACGATTGTGCAGTTTTCTCCGCATTCGATAGGTTTATAATTCGGATTCAAAGGCACTAGATATCGATGCGGCCAATCCTCAACAAATTTTTTCAAAGTTGCCTCATGACCACCATCGAGGTATGCGACAACAATTTTCCCATTCAGAGCCCCAATATCCATAACCTCAGGTTCTACGATGATCACAGAATCCTCTGGTATCGATGGCGCACCTGAAGGGTTTGTCATTGAATCGCCGCGCACCCTCAGGGCGAAGGCAGCATCAGAAACTAACGCAGTGGTAAATACCCACTCCTTAGCATCGTCAGCCCTGACTCCAGGATCTGTTCTTGTCCACAAACCGGCTTGTACCCAAGAGATAAGCGGAACTTCTTTTACATTAAATATTTCAGGTTTCAGATTGAGAGTCGGCTTTGGGTCACCCTTCCCAGAGACAAGCCAGAGGGGATCACACTGGAGTGCTTTAGCTAAAGCTTGCAGGTTTGCTCCGTTCGGCTGGAAATCGTCCTTTTCCCATCCTGTAACAGTGACGCGATTCACACCAGCTATCTCAGCTAGTGCTTGCTGGGTCAATTTAAGTTCCTTCCGCCTTTGGCGGATGCGGTCGCTCATATTCATCATGTAGGCGATCCTACCACGTTTATATGTAAGGTTCTTGACATTGATATGTTGGATATCCTACATTGAGTGCAAGTCAAATCATTGGAGAAAGGTTATGAGGAAATCCGAAGTTATTAGTTATTTCGGGGGTGTCTGCAAAACCGCGTTCGCCCTTGGGATTAAGCACCCTTCAGTATCTGAATGGCCTGAAATAATCCCTGAAGTGCGCGCGTATCAGGTTGAAAAAATCACCAACGGGCGTTTGAAGTTCGACCAGACGCTTTACCAAAATTCTACTAATACAGCTGCGCAAGCATAACTACCAAGTGAAAAGGCAATGGGTAGGTTTATGAATTACGAGTTTTTTGAGCGTTTAAATCGGCTTATACCGGGGTCAGTCAGCATTGACCGCGAGAACTCTACGGTGACGCTGGTTGGTTGGAAGTTAGAAGAATTTTACAGCTCCGGCCAAAAGCAGAGCGGCTCCGATCACGTCGAAGAAGAGACCGGCAGGTTTAAGGGTTCTCTCCCTGAAAGTGAAGACTCGTTCCCTAAACACATTTTCCTGGTAGATGGCCGTTTTAAGAGGGTGGTTAATCCACTCGCCAATACCAACTGCCACACATCCAAGTGCCATAAGGCCAGTAGCTCCAGCTGGATAAGCAGGAAACATCCCGGCGCCAGCGAGGAGGAAGACAAAACTTCCGAGGGCGATAAGGACTTTGTACCAAGCGTTAAGAGCAAGTTGCGCAAGTGGGTTTTGCAAGTTTTCCGGTTCCTGTTCATGGCAATTCGAAAATCTTAATCGAAGGGTAACCGACATGGTAGAGCCAAATTTAAAAGATGTAGTGAAAGGCATGTGCAAAGCGGTGGCTGGTGGACGTTCGGCAATGGCTGGCGCACTGGGTATGACGGAAACGGCCTTCAACAACAACCTGTATGAGAAAAACGGTTGCCGGTTCTTTGAAGTCAGTGAGCTGGAGGCGATGGAAGACATATCCGGTACCAATCTACTAACCGAATATTTTGCACGTCGCCGCAGCTTGCTTGTGGTTGAAATTCCTGCATTGGAAGAACTGGATCAGGTCGAGCTGTTCAGCAAAAGCATCCGTACCGCTGCACACCGTGGACATGTAGACCAAATCATTCAGGAATCACTAGCCGATGGGGTGATTGATGAAAAAGAGGCGGCTGAAATCATGCGATATCACCGCAAGCACCTTCAAGCTCGTGATGCCGAAGTGCGAGCAGTGCTGGCGCTGTTTGGCAAAAAGGCTAAGTGCCAGAGGTGTTAATGCAAGTCGAGGCCAAAACAACGTGGTGGACTTTTTGATGAGGTAAGCACCGCTGTATTTCACAACCGGAGGGTAAGCGTATGCAGCCTGCATCGTTTGTTCGAACCGCCATGCCTGCGGTGTATTGCCGCGAGGATGCCGCATGGATTCAAGACCAGCTCGTTAAGTTACCGCACGGACAGCGCGGGAAGATTGCGCACGCCTACGAGGAGGCTTACCGCACAGCGTTTGACGCCGAGGAGGTTTCTTACCGGCAGGAGAACGCAGGCCGCAAAGCGGCTAACACGCGCCTGCGGCTGTACGTCGAGCGGTATTCGCGGGCTGGCCAGGGCATGACAACCGCGCCACCGCTGGTGGGGCAAAACAGGGTAGCGGCATGAATTTTTCAGTCGGTGTTTTTTTAAACGGGGGAGAGGGGAAGGGTAAGAGGGGGGAAAGGGGGGTGATCGGGTTGGGGTGTGGGGGAAGGAACGGGCTTTACCAGAGAGAAGATCTTTAAGGGATCGAGTGTTTAAAAACGCCAAACGGACATTTAGACGGCTAGACGATTAAACGAGGAGATAACGATGACGCTTACAATCCAGCCACGCGAAAAACAGATAGTTGCACTGAACATGCTGCGCGCGGCGTGGAAGCAATACGCCTCGTTCATGATGTACGCCCCGGTCGGGTTCGGCAAAACCGCAATCGCGGCGCTGATCGCCAGCGGGTTCATCAGCCGCAACATGCGCATAATGTTTGTGGCCCCGTATACCGTCCTGCTCGACCAGACCGCAACGCGTTTTATTGAGTACGGCTTGCCTGCCGAGGAGATCGGCTACATCTGGCGCGACCATCCGGCCTATGACCCGAGCCGACTCATTCAAATTGCATCAGCCGATACGCTGATCCGCCGCGACTTCCCCGACAACATCGATCTGCTGATCATCGACGAAGCCCACCTGAAGCGCAAAAAAATGCTGGAGTTCATCGACGAGCTGACCGCTAAAGGCGTGAAAGTGATCGGGTTGTCCGGTACTCCGTTCTCGGCCTGGCTGGGGACGTATTACCAGAAGCTGATCAAGCCGACGACGATGAAAGAGCTGATCGCTATCGGCGCACTGAGCAAATACGAATTTTACGCCCCATCGCACCCAGACCTGAGCGACGTTAAGACGTCAGAGCAGGCGGGCTATGGCCGCGACTACAACGAAACGCAATCGGCAGAGGTAATGAGCGACCCGACGCTGGTGGGCGACATCGTTAAGAACTGGCTGGAGAACGGGGAAGACCGCCCGACCATTTGTTTTTGCGTCAACGTGGCCCACGCAAATTACGTGACCGTTGAATTCAGCAGAGTGGGTGTGACCGTTGAAGTGATGACGGCGGCGACGCCACACGAAGACCGCCAGATGACGATCCACCGGTTTGAGCAGGGCATCACGAAGATCATCGTCAACGTCGGCGTGCTGGTGGCCGGTTTTGATAGCGATGTCCGCTGCATCATCTATGCCCGCCCGACGAAATCAGAAATCCGCTGGCAGCAATGCCTTGGCCGTGGCCTGCGCACTGCGCCCGGTAAAGACCACTGCCTCATCTTCGACCACACAGGCACCGTGC
>NZ_JBZXDO010000086.1:0-4762 GCF_058725505.1 Serratia sp. A07 | reverse complement strand
CAGCGCTCACATAGTGCGTTACCTGCCGTTTGATCATGCCGACATCCCACGGGAGGCTAAAGCATGAACCAAAATATAGCGACTTTCATTGTGGCTTTTGAGGGCGACGAGATGCCGCCGGTGCATGCCAACATGAACATCCTCGGCGGTAAGCTGGTCAGCGTTGCATTCAATGATATCCGCCCCAGCTGGTACGCGCTGGTCGATACCTGGCCGTCAGCCGGCGAGACGGTACTGTTTTATACCCGGTGCGGTGAAGCGGTTGTTGGTCACGTCGACCATCAGGGCGACATTATCGATGAACGTATTGGCGGCGTTATTGATACCGACTACGACGAGGTGACGCACTGGTGCCGTATACCCGACGCGCCAGACTACCCAATAGGTGAGGAATAGCTGAATGAAAAACAACATTGTAATTACAGGTCGTGCATTCGTTGAATTTCGCCGCGTAATTAGCGGCGTAGATCACGATGAAACCGTCGAACTGGTTAATAGTCATGATTTGGCGGCAAACCAGATTGACCTGGAACATTGCTTCCAGATTATTGAAGTTACTGATTTAGACGTGGAGGTAAACCCACAATGACCAGTGAGAGCAAGTACAGCGAATTGAAAGCGGCCGCAATGGCCGCAACCGATGGGCCTTGGGAGTCGATATACGACGACTGGAGCGACGGCGATGATGCGCTAATATCGTGTGAATCAAGAGACGGAATGGTGGCTATCGCAAAAATCGAGGGTGGTGGTTCTGAGTCTAGTTTTGACGGATCATTTAGAACCGAGCAGCAGGCAAACACACGTTACATCGCCGCTGCTAACCCTGCTGTCGTTCTCGCCCTGCTGGCAGAGCTGGAATCAAAGAATAAGCGCATCGCCGAGCTGGATAGGAGCGAGACGCAACTGATTGAAGAGCGAGATGTTGCTCACGATGCGATTGACGCTATGTATGAGGCTGCAACCGGTGAGCGCCCGGAGTGGAGTAACTGGTTCGGGTTCGCTGATGCAGTTGAGGAAGTGGCGCAAGTGTGCACCAAGCTGGCTACGCCAGTGCGGTTGCCTGATATCCGCAGCGATGATTATCACGAGACCGGATGGTTTCAACACATGAAGTATTACCGGGATGTTGAGCGGTCGCTTCGCGCCGCTGGGTTCAACGTCGAGGGGGATGAACAGTGAAAGTGACCGCCCATGAAATCCTGTCAGTGATGGGGCGCACATCCCTTATCAAAATAATCCATATCGCTAGACGTGAGTTGCAGCTTGATGATGAAACCTACCGGGCAGTACTGGCTCAGGCGAGCGGCGGTAAAACCAGCTGCTGTGATATGAGCGTACCGGAGCTGGTAAAAACCCTTTCAACGTTCCAGCAAAAAGGGTTCAAAATCCGTTCAAAGCCCAGCAATCGGGGTATTAAGCCAGGCAGCCTGCCCGCCAAAATCCGCGCCATCTGGCGCGAGATGCACCAGCAGGGTTTTATCAGCACCGGCAGTGACGCAGCATTGAACGCCTGGCTCAAGCGTGGCACTGCTGGCGAGAACGGTGGGCTGGGCGTGGAACAGTTGGCCTGGCTCAATCAGGAGCCAGAGTTGGCGGTAAAGGTGCTGGAAAGCCTCAAGCGTTGGCACCGGCGTTGTATGTTGGAAAAACTCCCGCCGGGAACACCGGCGGAGAGCTACGACAAAATCGTGTCACGGTATCGCGCACATTGCCTGAACATCGGCTAAGATAGCGGAGAATCGGTCTTTATCGACATTCTATGGAGGGAAAATGAATAAAAAACTGCGTGTTATGTTGCTGGTGGGATGCTTTGTTGCCCTTGGATCCTTTGCAGCGGCAAACACCAGCGCTAATGACGATCTCGACATCGAAGCGTTGGCCAGCAAGATGCTTAAGGAGTCAGGTGACTATGAAGAACCAAAGCCCAAAGATCCCAACAAGATTTCGGGGATCTTACAATGTGGTCAACTTAAGATTTTCCTTAATGACGAGTGGCTTTCATTTTCCATTTGGGATACAAATTACTCGTTTTTTGAAAGCGAGCGTACTGTAGATAAAAATGGCGATATCAATGTTGGCTATAAATTTGCTGATAATCCCGCGGTAGTTGACTATCTGGTATTTAAGAAAAATGGCAAAGAAGCCTATATGCGCGATAGGCTAAAGTTCTCAAAGCTTTACAAATGTAAGCCAGCAAATTAATAAAACGAAATCCCGCTTTATGGCGGGATTTTTGTATACTTATCACACAATCACAAACATGAGGTGCCATATGATACAACCCCAAAGCGATCTGTTTGAAGACGATCCACAGGTTGACCAGCTTATTGACCGGCTGGACAACCTGCAGGATGACACCTTGCAGCGAAAATGGCCGGCGCTCCTGGCCGCTTTATTGGACGTGCTCGACCGTGAGTTGCAGCGCAATCAGGTTGATCGCGAGCAAGCCCGCCGTTTGTCCCGCAAGCAGGCCGCGGCGATCGCCGCTTATCTGGGCGGTCGTAACTACTACCTGCCGGTCGGCGAAACACTGCTCACTGCGCTACGTGATGATGAAATCTTCGAAAAGTGGTTCAATGGTGCCGATATTGAGAGCCTGCGCCGTGAGTATGGGCTGGCGCAGATGCAGATTTACCATGTAATAAAACAGCAGCGTCAGTTGCACCGCCGCCGTAATCAGCCCGACCTGTTCCCCGCCTGACCCTCGTTAACAATCGACTGGCCCCCAGGGGACGGATTGTTAACTTGGCGTAATCCCCCGCAAAACCCCGTCTTTCCTATCCTGTGGCAAAACCTACAGGAAATAAACCATGCCAAAACTTCCCCCCGCGCTACGCGGTTCGTTAGTCGCTGCCGTCCTTTCCGGTGCAGGCCTGCTTGGGATTGCGTCGACCTATACCGGTTATTGGGAAGGCAAATCCAACACGGCCTATCGGGATCCGGTTGGCATCCTGACGATTTGCTATGGCCACACCGGCGCTGACGTTAAGCCTGGCATGGTGAAAACCGACGCCGAGTGTCTGGCGCTGTTGCAGCATGACCTGCGTTACGCTTTTGCCGAAATCGACCGTTCTGTCACCGTGCCGTTAACGGACGGTCAACGTATTGCGCTGGCGGATTTTATCGTTAACAAGGGCGTCGGCAATTTCCGCCGTTCTACGTTGCTCCGGCTTATCAACGCTGGCGAACTCCCCCATTCCTGCCGTGAGTATCCGCGCTGGATCTATGCCAAGGGCGAGGTGTTGCCGGGGCTGGTGACGCGTGCTGATGCGGCGCAGTGGCTGTGTCAGTTTGATTTACCGCAACCGGCGGCCGGCTGATGGCGTGGGTCAAGGCGCACGGCGTCAGCCTTTTGCTGTTGATGGCTGTGCTGATGTTGGTTGCCATCAATGCCGTCCAGCGGGCGGACATGGCGCACTTGCAGGCTGAGAATGCCGAGCGGGTGCGGGAGCGTGATGTTGCCCGCCTGCAATTGCAAAACCAGCAGCGCGCGCTGGCGCTGTTTAATCAGCTCTCAAAGGCGAGTATCGATGAGAAGAACGCCAATCAAAGGCACCTTGAACAAGAACGCCAGCAGGTGCGTACCGCGCTTGCAGGCGTGGATGCGGCCCGTGTGCCTGTGCCTGCCGCTGTGGCTGACCGGGTGCGCCGCGCCGTCAACGCAATACGTGCCGATAGCGCCGCCGCCGATGCCCGCTGAATGGCTACAGGATTGCCGTGTGCCGCCATTGCCGACGCCGTTCACCTTTGGTGCATCGGTGGAATACAACCTGCAGCTGCTTGGCGTCATAAAAAACTGCAATGTCGACAAGACCAATATTCGTCGGGCAGAGCAAGACCGGCAAGGCGCGAGCGGCAGTCACCCTTTTTTACAGTGAGACGATGTCATGGATACGTTAGACCGCGCCGCAGAAGCTGAGGCGCTGTTTCAGGAAGAGCGCCTCGCGGCGCACCGCCGGCGGTCAATACGCCTCGTGCCGGTGACGCTGATGCGCGAATGTGAAGATTGTGGCACCCGCATTCCCGAAGCCCGCCTGGCGGCGGTGCCGAATGCGGTGTGTTGTGTGGACTGCCAGCAATTGCGGGAGGTGCGCGGTGTGGGCTGATCTCATTATGAACTATGCCGCGCCGGTGCTCTCGGCGGTCAGCACGGCCGGGGCCATTTTCATGTGGCTGATGCGCCGTTCGTTTGCCAGCCGGGAAGACGTAGAGCAACTCGACGATCGGCTGCTGACGATGGAAACCCGCATGAGCAAGTTACCCAGCCAGTATGAAGTGCACGCGCTGAAAGTGGAGATCACCGAGTTGCGCGGCGACCTGAAAGAAACCAATGCCAGCCTGCGGGCCGTGGCGCATCAAAACCAGTTGTTGCTGGAAAAAGTCATTAAGCGGAGTGGTAATGATTGACGATATTTTGACGCAAGATCAGCGCCTGGTCATTCTGCGTTCTCTGAACGATACCCAGGGCGAACTCAACGAATCCGTGTTGCAGGATTGCCTGGACGCCTACGGTCACAAGGTCTCACGCGATAAGGTGCGCGTGCAACTGTACTGGCTGGAAGAACAGCAACTGGTGCGGCTTGAGCCGCTTCGCGGGGGCTTTCTGGTGGCGCACCTGACCGGTCGCGGACAGGATGTGGCAGACGGCCGCGCCCGTGTGCCTGGCGTGAAAAAGCCCCGCCTGGGCTAAGGAGGTCGCGATGGAGCCAAAAAACACCCGCGGCCGTGCCAGCAAGGTCGACCTGCTGCCGGAAGATATCCG
>NZ_JBZXDO010000085.1:0-4764 GCF_058725505.1 Serratia sp. A07 | reverse complement strand
TATCCGATTGATATGAGTTTTTAGGTAAGAAAGCAGGGAAAGTATAAGTCGTGGCGATGAAGGGGGAAAGTACTTCGCTGCGCAGCAGACGAGCTCACGCCGCAGGAGCCTGTACATAGATTTGTGTAATTGCCTGATTTTGATATGTTCAACCCAACATCAAAAACAGGTTAATTTATGGACGAAAAACAGTTGCAGGCTCTGGCTAACGAACTGGCCAAAAATCTCAAAAACCCTGAGGATCTCAATCAGTTCGATCGCCTGCTAAAGAAAATCAGCGTCGAGGCAGCGCTCAATGCTGAAATGACCCATCACCTTGGCTACGATAAAAATCAGCCGAAACCGACGACCAACGCCCGCAATGGCTACACCCAAAAGACCGTTATCACTGGCGATGGCCCGCTGGAGTTGCGTACGCCCCGCGATCGTGAGGGTTCCTTCGAACCTCAACTGGTGAGGAAGTACCAGACCCGGATCACGGGCATGGACAACCAGATTTTATCGCTGTACGCCAAAGGAATGACCACCCGCGAGATCGCCGCCGCGTTTAAAGAGCTCTATGACGCCGATGTCTCGCCGGCGCTGGTCTCAAAGGTCACCGATGCCGTCATTGAGCAGGTTGTCGAATGGCAAAATCGGCCGCTGGATGCAGTCTATCCCATTGTTTACCTTGACTGTATCGTCCTTAAAGTTCGGCAAGACAGTCGCGTCATCAACAAATCCGTGTTCCTGGCACTGGGTATCAATATCGAAGGCCAGAAAGAGTTGCTGGGTATGTGGCTGGCCGAAAATGAAGGTGCCAAGTTCTGGCTTAACGTACTGACAGAGCTGAAGAATCGCGGTCTGACCGACATTCTCATCGCCTGCGTTGACGGCCTGAAAGGCTTCCCGGACGCCATCAACGCGGTATATCCGCAGGCCCGTATCCAGTTGTGCATCGTGCACATGGTGCGAAACAGCTTGCGGTTCGTCTCCTGGAAGGACTACAAAGCCGTCACCCGTGACCTTAAAGCCATCTATCAGGCCACCACGGAAGAAGCCGGTTTGCAGGCGCTGGAAGCGTTCTCCAGTGCCTGGGACAGCCGTTATCCGCAGATAAGCCGTAGCTGGCAGGCGAACTGGGCCAACCTGGCCACGTTCTTCGCGTACCCAACAGACATCCGCAAGGTGATCTATACGACCAACGCCATAGAGTCGCTAAACAGCGTGATCAGACACGCGATCAAAAAGCGAAAGGTGTTTCCAACGGATGACTCAGTGAAAAAGGTCGTGTGGCTGGCGATCCAGGCGGCCTCGCAAAAATGGACCATGCCGCTGAGGGACTGGCGCATGGCAATGAGCCGCTTTATTATCGAGTTCGGTGACCGCCTGGACGGTCACTTCTGAGAAAAGGCAGTTACACAGAATCGTGTACAGGGTCCGCCGCAGGCGTGCTACTGTTCGCATAGTAAACAATCCCTAATGGTGTATCCAACCTCTTCAGCGCTGCAGTGCCTGCCAATGATTGTGCATAGTTGATAATCTCCTGCTCAGACAGCTTCTCTGCCGCAAAGACTTTCGTCGTCCCCGTCTTATTGCCCCCACCCTCGCCCAGCACCTGTTCGAACTGCTTACCAAACACATTCAGCTTACTTTCTTTCTGCTTCGGATCAAACACCTTGACCAACTGGTTGGTGCTGACCTTCTGCATATCCCGCAGATAGTCTGCCGTTTTGGTCGACAAATTCGCACCGGCCGCCGTCTCTCCCTTGATAAAATCGGCAACAGGCTGAGTATTGGGGTTTTACGCCGGAACCCTCGAAAATTTTGTCACGTTTGTCACTTAATTGATGGCCATTGCTGAGCAGCATGAAGCACTCGCAGAACAACCAAAGTATCGTTTTCATCGTCAATATGGAAAACCATCAGATAGTTCGGGCGTACAACGATTTCACGCGTACCGCGCATACGACCGACTTTGTAAAGCTTCGGGTTCCGAGCGGCAATTTCGACTTTGGTTTTGAAAGCTTCATCCAGATCAAGTGCCGCTTGAGGGTTATCCAGGGCAATGTAATCAAAGATATTTTCCCGGTCAGCCTCTGCCATTGGTCGCCAGACAATTTTCATCTGTTCCCCATACGCTTGCGTAAGGCTTCACGTTTTGCCACAAATTTGGCTTCCACAGCGTCATGCGGAATGTCAGGGCGAGGATCGTCAATGCTGGTCTGAACCTGTTCGCGGAACCATACGTCATAGGCGGCAGCTTCATGCGCCCGTTTCAAAGCTTCGGCGCGATCGGGCCGCCGGGCCGTATTGATGGCGTCGGGGGTATAGTTCGATGAATCCACATCGAACCGCGCTATACCGATGTCCTTCAGATACGACACCAGCGTTTCAAAACGGCGGAAAAGTCGCACATTGCGACTGCGCTGGGCAGCCAGTGGGCGCTCCAGCATACCGTATCGTACCATGATGGCCCAACCACCAGGCTGACCGACGATATGTGCCCCCCGAACGGCACCGGCTTCAACCAGGCGGGATAATGTCGTGTGATCGATGGTTTCTGCTGACATAAAAGTGACCTCGATAAATGATGCATTGCGACTGATAGATATCAGTATTGCAAACTACAATAAATCGCACAACAAGCAACAGAAATAAGGCGCCTGTGTTTACCATAACGCCACATTACACGCCCTACATTGGAAAGTGACAGACGTGACAAAATTTTCGAGGGTTCCGGCGTAAAACCCCAAAACCGAACCGGCTTCGCCGGGCTACCGGCGCCCCTCTCCTGAAGGTGTACTTTTTAGCGGCGGCTGGCGCCTTCATGCCGCTTTGCGGCATTCAATTAAAGTGTACATTTCGAGTATATTTTCAGAGGTATTATTGCAACACTACATCGAAACATCTATGATGCACTCATAATGTACATAAAACACACTTAATGAGGATTTGTTTAGTATGGAAAAAGAACAAAAAACATACGCAGGTAAAATAATTGCAGTTGCAATTAAGAAAGGTGGTACTGGGAAATCAACTATCAGTATGAATATTGCCCCTGAGATCCAGCCTGATAACTTTTACGATACAGATGACACGCCAGCAGTAAGTACATTCAATCAGTTCAGGGAAGAACACAAACGCTGGAACGTTATACGACTGACATCTAAATCAGGTGGTAGTGTTGATCAATTCATAAGTGACTTACTTGAAGCAAGGGAACAGGGGAAAAGTGTTCTGATTGACTGCGGAGGCTTCGATTCGGCACTGACACGTACAGCAGTGGCCGCCGCTGATTTGATTCTGTCGCCGGTTAATGATGACCCTTCTGATATATTGGGCTTGCAGGAGTTCAGCTTGGTTCTTAAGGAAATATCAACAGAGATGGGTGTGAACAAAACCGCCCATGTATTACTAAACAAGGTTCACCCCTCGCGGACAAATTTTAAAGATATCGATAATTACCTCAGCCAGTTTAACAATCTGGTTCGTCTGGATACGGCTATCCCACTCGACAAAGCGGTTCCCGCAAAATTTGGCGAAGGGTTGGGTGTAGTTGAACATATAACAACCAGGCACGGTAGGGTAGGTAATGCGATGCGCTCACTTTTCCTTGATATCCGCACAGCATTAGAGCAGACAAAGTAAATACTTTAATAGTATATTATATGTACACTTTAAACACAATAAAGGTATTTAAATGACATCTAAAAAAGACATGTTTTCCCGTCTGGCTAATGTTTCTAAAAATGCTCCTTTGCAGGAGAGCACATCAAAAACGGCAACGAGCCAGAATGCTGAATCAGTAAGAGAGCAACAGAAGAAAGTTAAGGTAGGTCGTAAACCCAAAAACCTCCAAATCCCAGAAGATCTCTGGCAAGCGTATGAACAACTGAAAAGCAACAACATTACCAGCCTGCTCATGACCCCTTATATTCTTGAGGCGTTTAGAGAAAAACTTGCCCGTGATGGGGCTTTTGATAAAAAATAATGTACATTAAGTGTATTTAAATAACACACTTAAAATATTTTTTTTGTACCTTTTTCACCATAAAAGTCCTATGCAGAGTACAAAAAAAACCATGGATGACTGCGCTTTTTTTAATGAGAAATAGGAAGATCTTTCCAGCGAGTTGTCCATGCGGGTGACAGCATCCCGCGTTTCATCTTCCAGCCCTCGGGTTTGTCGGGGATACCTTGTCCCGCAAACCACACCTTGCCCTTGCCGCTGTGGTTCAGCGAGTCGAGCAGCTGCATCAGCTGCTCGCTGTTCTTGCGCGGCGGAGCTTCATCGAACAGCCCGAACTGCGCCACCCGCTCACTGTGAAAGTTGCTGAGCATCACACCACACTTCTGGTAGCGGTGACCGGCGATAAACACTGCATCCAGCGCCCTGACGGCCGCCTTGATGATATCGCGGCTGTCCTGCGTTGGCGTCGTCAGCGTTGTCGTGGCCTGGTTGCCATAGTAGGTTTCATTGGCGGCGAACGGGCTGGTGCTGACAAACACTGATACCCGGCTGCAGAACTGGTGTTCGCCGCGCAGCTTTTCTGCCGCGCGTTCGGCGTGCGAGCAGACTGCCTGGTGCAGACTCTCACGGTCGGAAGGTTTCTCTCCGAACGAGCGCGAGCAGACGATTTGCTCCTTGGGGGCCGCAAATTCCTCCAGACCCAGGCAGGGAATGCCGTTCAGCTCACGCACGGTGCGTTCGAGTACCACCGAGAACTGCTTGCGCACCATCGGAGGCGGCATGTCGGCCAGCTGCAGCGCGGTAGTGACGCC
>NZ_JBZXDO010000084.1:0-4798 GCF_058725505.1 Serratia sp. A07 | reverse complement strand
CTGGCGCCGGGGGTGCCGATGGCGCCGGCATCCGGCAGTGAGTTGGCGCGCCGGCTGCAGCTGTCGAATTACCCGGTACTCATCACTGATACCGGTTTGTCCCAGCAGGTCACACCATGATGTCTCCGCAGCATGTCGGTATCGCGCTGATGGCGAATCCGGTGCTGGCCGTCCTGCTGACAGGGCTGTTTATTGCGGTGATGGCCGGGTTGAATCTGCGTGGCCGTGAGTCGGCCTCCGTACGCCGCCACCGGCGTTACCGTGCGGCTGCTGCCCGTGTTCTGCAGCGACTGCCCCAGTTGGGCGGCAATGGTCAGCGTCTGGCCTATCTGCGCAAAATCAATCCCTACGTTTTTGAAGAGCTGCTGCTCCTGGCGTTCGAGCGTCAGGGGTATGCGGTTATCCGCAATACCTCATACAGCGGTGACGGTGGTCTGGATGGTCAGGTCATCATCGGTGACCAAAAATACCTCATCCAGGCCAAGCGTTACGGCCGGGCTATCACACAGTCCCATATTACGCGTTTTGGTGCGTTGCTGCGGCATCACCACTGTCAGGGTTTTTTCATTCATACCGGCCGTACCGGCCAGCTGAGCCGTGCTTTGCTGCAGAACCATCCTCACGTTCATCTGGTCAGTGGCCAGAAGCTGCTGGCGTTGCTTGCCGGCAATGCGGAGTGGTTGTCATTTCTGCCTGGGAGCACGGTAACCAAACGGAGTGCCTCAAATGTTTCATCAGCCTAATTATGTTGTTGTGGCTATCCACTTTCTGTCTGCGGTTCTCAGAGTCTTGTTGGTCTGGCCTGGCGTTGTGCTGGCTGTTATAGGCTTCATGTTTTTTGTCTCAACGCTCGGTGATTCCGGCGGGCAGAAGGCTGCCTCACGCATGGCCAACATTGCGCAAAATTACCGTGCAGCCCCCGAGGGGATGGTTATGGTTAAGCCTTGTCCGTATCCAGATGCCCCTGACGTAAAACCGTTGACTGAATCGTCGGCGGTGCCGATTAAAAAACGGGACTGTAAACCTTATCCGCAGTCGTTTGCAGAGGTTGCTGCGAAGGAACGGCATCTGATTATCGTCATCGGGAGTGGGTTGGTCGCATTGGGATTGTTGGTCGAACTGCTTTCTTTGCTGATCAGGCGCCGCCAGATGAGTCGGAACGCTGTTTACTACGGATCTATCAATGCAAAAGGGGAGCGCAGCATGCTCTTTCAATATGACAAACCCGCGAATAATAAGGAAGGTCGCAATGAGTAACCGACACGTGATGGAAGCCTTGCTGCGCCCTGCAGTGGAGCTCAATACGGCGATTGTGTCAGGGGCCGCCGCTGTGGTTTGTGCGGTAGCGCCCTGGTCGGTGGCGCTGGCACCAGAGGTGAACTATGTCACCGCCGGCAGCTTTGCGGTGTTGTCTGCCATTCGTACCCGCCAGGGCATGCGTGTGATCCGCTATCGCCGTAACCTTCGCCGGTTGCCGCGCTATGTCATGACAAGCGCACAGATCCCGGTTAGCCGGCAGCGGCTGTTCTTGGGGCGGGGGTTCCGCTGGCAGCAAAAGCACACCCAGCGTTTGATGGACACCCGCCGTCCAGAGGTTGAGAAATATGTTCAGCCGCCAAAAATGTACCAGGTGGCGCGCCGACTGGAGCTTAAAACCGAATATACCCTGCCGTGGTTGTCCCAACTGCTGCGCAAGGACTCCCCGCTGAACCCGGTGCGGCCGTTGCCACCGGTTGGAGGAAACCCGGCCATTCACGGCATTGAACCCGATGAGCTTGATGTCTCGATGGCGCTGGGCGAACGTGTGGGCCACAGCCTGGTGCTGGGCACTACCCGCGTAGGCAAGACCCGCCTGGCAGAGCTGCTTATCACCCAGGATATACGCCGCGGTGACATCACCATTGTGTTTGATCCAAAAGGGGATGCTGACCTGCTGCGGCGTGTTTGGGCTGAAGCCCACCGTGCCGGCCGTGGGGATGAGCTGTTCATCTTCCACCTGGGCTGGCCGGATATCTCGGCACGCTATAACGCCGTCGGGCGCTTTGAGCGTGTGTCCGAAGTGGCCGGGCGTATTTCCGGGCAACTGAGCGGAGAGGGCAATAGTGCGGCGTTCCGTGAGTTTGCCTGGCGATTCGTCAATATTGTGGCGCGTGCCCTGGTCGCGCTGGGTCAGCGTCCGGACTATCAGTTGATCACACGTTACGTGAACAACATCAGCGAGCTGTATGAGACCTACGCAAAGAAAGTGATTGAAGCGCGTATGCCAGCGCTGCAGCAACAAATCGATAACAGCCTGCAGGTGCTGACGGAGGACGATGTCCCGCGAAATATGCAGGGCCAGCCGAACGCGATAAAAATCATGGCGGTGGAAATGGCTCTGAGTTCCGAGGCCGGCAAGCAACTGTATGACCCCATTCTCGATGGTCTGCGGTCAGCCGTCCGTTATGACCGTACCTACTTCGATAAAATTGTGGCGTCCCTGTTACCGCTGCTGGAAAAACTCACCACCGGCAAGACCGCCGAGCTCCTGGCGCCGAACTATATGGATATGAGCGACCCGAGGCCCATTTTTGACTGGGAGCAGGTTATCCGCAAGCGCGGTATTGTCTACGTGGGGTTGGATGCCTTGTCGGACGGGGTGGTCGCCTCTGCCGTCGGCAACAGCATGTTTGCTGACCTGGTGTCGGTTGCCGGTCATATCTATAAACACGGTATGCACGGCGGGTTGCCGACCCGGGCAGACGGTAAACTGCCGATCAACCTGCATTGTGACGAGTTCAACGAGCTCATGGGGGACGAATTTATCCCGCTTATCAACAAAGGCGGCGGCGCCGGTATGCAGGTGACGGCCTACACGCAAACCGAGTCAGATATCGAGGCGCGCATCGGCAGTACCGCGAAGGCGGCTCAGGTGACAGGTAACTTCAATACCCTGATTATGCTGCGTGTGCGTGAGAACCGGACCGCACAGTTGCTGACAACACAGCTCCCGGAGGTCGATATTTACACCAAAACCCTGGTATCAGGGCATGCCGATATGGCCGATGTGGAGAAGGGACAGGATTTTACTTCCAATACCCAGGACCGTGTCGGTACTGTGAAAGCCCCTCTGCTTGCCCCGGCGGACGTGATTAACCTCCCGAAAGGGCAGGCGTTCGCGCTACTGGAAGGTGGTCAACTGTGGAAAATTCGGATGCCACTGCCCAGCGGTGACAGGGATGATGCTTTGATGCCTGCCAACCTGCAGAAGATTGCCGAGGAGATGCAGCGCAACTACCGTACCAGCGAGTCCTGGTGGTCTGCCAGCACGGTAATGCCGGATGTTGCCATCAAAGGGGGGCTGAATGTCGCAAGCGGTGAATAATCAACCTCAGCAGCCCGTACAACCCCGTAAGCATGGGCTGTTTTACAACGTGCTGTGGGGCTGGCCCTGGATGCTGATCGGGATGTTCCTAGCTTCGCTTTTGGTGAGCCTGGTGATCGAATATGTCGGGATGGCCTTCTTCTGGCCAGAGCTTGGCGCATCGCACAGTGAAGCGGTGATGAACACCGAGTTGGGGTACCTGTCCTCTGAGTTTACACGCAGTCTGCTGCTGTCTGAACCGTCAGTGACCGTCACCCGTTGGATTATGATGGCGTATCAATGGACCTTCGTGGACAGTGGCTTTTTGGACTGGATTAAGCAGGCGTATGACACCCAGGTACACAGTCAGAATGCGGTTGCCAGGGAACTGAACAGCTGGAGTGGTTGGCTGGCTACCACGCTTAAAGAGTACCTGATGGCGACGGTGTACGTCACCGTCATCACCCTGGTACGTGTGACCATTTTGGTGCTGTCCATCCCGCTGTTTATCCTGGTGATGCTGGTCGCGCTGACCGAGGGGCTGGGGCGACGTGATATTCGGCGCTACGGTGCCGGCTATGAGTCGAGTTTTGTGTACCACCATGCCAAGCGGATGGTGAAGCCGGCGGTGTATATCCCCTGCATGCTGTACCTGTCATGGCCAACGGCGGTATACCCCAATCTGCTGTTGTTGCCGGCTGCTATTCTGCTCGGCATTGCGGTAACGGTAACGACAGCCTCCTTTAAAAAGTATCTCTAGAGCGAAAACTCGAGCTGGACGGCGGCGTACAAAACTGGCTTTTGTGCGCTGCCGTCAGCAGACAAGCCGCTGTGCGGCGCGGCAGTATTTCCAGGCTTAAAAACCATCAAAACTTCATAACGAGTTACCTGCTGTCCTTCTTGTTCGAACCATTTATTGTCCTCTGAATGTCCCCTAAATATTTTTGTGGCTCTGCAATTTAATCGAAAACGAGGTGTTGAATGAATCTGTATATTTGCGCTGTTATTGCTCTTGAGGCTGTTATTCTAGCCACACTGCTTAAACCTATTTTAGAGAAAGCCCCTCCGGAAAACCGTGTTCAACGTTGGTTACGTGTCCTGCAAGTACTTGCGATCTTGTGTATTGGGGGATCTATGTTCCTTTTCAGTGTCGTGATGCATTTATGAGGTCGGGCTGATTCTGATACTGGTATTACTGCCGTTGGTGTTACCAACGGTGCAAACTGATACCCCCTTCTCTTATTGCTGCTGATGTACAAAATAGGCCTTTTTACAACAATAGTGTCTGCAGACCGCTTATTTAGCTTCATGCGCTTCCCCTGGCTAAAAATTATCAAAATTCTATAAAGAGTTATCCGCTGACCTCCCGCCCCATCTGTCGCACCCTGAGAGCACCCTAAATCATCAAGGAGTGCTTGTGTATGCCTATCCCCGTTGTTCGTGGTCTCGGCGCCG